>DWVY01000037.1 GCA_019119995.1 Candidatus Mediterraneibacter faecavium
AGTCTGTGAAGTTCCGACTTCTTCCGGCTTTTAATGAGCGTTTATCGGATTGGCGCATGGATATGAAAGTGCAGGAAAGCAGACAGGCACAGCCGGCTTGATGTACCTTTCGCGGACAGAGGGAGATTGATGCCGGCGACTTCGGAAGAGTATTAGAGAAACTTAAAAGCAGGATGAACGCGTTAATCGATCAAACGGAGTTGTCTGACCATCGGGAGTTCTCCGTTTGATCGATTTGCATTTAGCGTTCGTCCTGCTTTGCTAGTTTCTCTTATGCTCTGTAGCCGGAGTCGGAATCAATCTCCCTCTGTCCGCGAATACGTGAGTCATTCATTTGCTGCTCAGCTGCTTTTTGAAAGTTTTTTAATTGTAGCCGGTACGATAAACACGAATTTTATTTGCTCTGTTTCTTTACTGCGGCCCGCAGTTTCGGCCCGGCAATCGCGGCAACTATGATCTTTACTGCATCGCCCGGCAGGTACGGCAGTACGCCGATCGGCAGAGCGGCAATAAAGCTCTGACTTGTCTGTACTGCCAGCCATGCTGTGCCGAAAGCGTAACATACCGCCATTCCGACGATCATTCCCAGGAGGGCGGCATATTTTTTGTCCGGGAAGCGTTCAAGGAAGAACCCTTGTATTAAAGCAAGCAGGATAAAGCCTGCCAGATACCCGCCGGTCGGTCCGGCGAGTTTTGCCAGTCCGCCGCTGAAGGAAGAGAAAACCGGCAGCCCGGCGGCACCGAGTATGAGATACAGGAGTACGCAGACCGCAGAGGATTTCATACCCAGTATGTAAACGGCTATAAAGATCATGAAGTTGGTCAGAGAAATGGGGACCGGACTTACAGGGATTGGGATAGAGAACGGGGCGACTATGCAGATTACGGCTGTCACGAGACCGATTACGGTCATATTCTTTGTCTTGCTCATTGGTTCGGATATACTGTTGGTATTGTCTTTCATGATGATAAACCTTTCATATGCTAAATTTTATTTCGTTTAGCAGTATAATGGGTAAAAGGTGAAATGTCAACATAAAATATAGTTAAGTTAACAATATGAGCCGCTTGACTGTTTGACACTGGAAGGGCATGACGATAGAATTAGGTAAAAAAGAAATGGACAGGAGGCAGGAAGAATATGGCAGCAGTATGTATTTTGGATGAATTTGAAGTACACAAAAATGAAGAGTTCCTAAAAGTAGCAGATGGATTAAAGCCTGAGCTTCATGAGACGGTCGTGAGGCCGCAGAGGCTCCTGCAGTTTGAGAAACATCTCAAACTGGAGAGAAAGCCTGATATGAATCAAATAGAGGTTATGGAGGAAAAGCCGGAAGAGCTTGCGAAAAAGCAGTTTAAAAGAGACGATCATATTGTTCTCGACTTCGGGGATCATCAGGTCGGATATGTTACGCTGGAATTGAGCAGCGCGGGAAGCCATCAGGATGCGCCGGCATATCTTTATCTGAGGTTCGCGGAACGGATCGAGGAGCTTGGGTCAGACCCGGCGAAATATGACGGCTGGCTCAGTAAAAGCTGGATCCAGGAGGAATATATCCATGTAGACATCCTTCCGGCAAAGATCAGTCTTCCGAGACGATATGCGTTCCGTTATCTTGAGATCAAGGTGATCGATGTGTCCATGAAATTTTCCGTGGTGATCAATGATGTGTATACACGTGCGGTATCCGCTGTGTGTCAGGATGATATTGCCCCGCTGAAGATGGATGATCCTCTTCTTCGCAAGATAGACCGTGTGGCGGTCAGGACGCTTCATAACTGTATGCAGGATGTATTTGAAGACGGACCGAAACGCGACCGCCGTCTCTGGCTGGGGGATTTCAGACTTCAGGCAAGGGCTGATTATAAGACGTTCAAAAATTATGATCTGGTGAAGCGGTGTCTTTATCTTTTTGGAGGCATGACATTTAATGAAGGGAAAATTCCGGCATGCCTTTTCACTGAGCCGCAGCCTGAGCCGGATGACACGTATCTTTTTGACTTTGCATTGCTGTACGGATCCGCCCTTCTGGATTATTACGAGGAGACGCAGGATAAGAAGACGCTGAATGATCTTTATCCTGTGGCGATCCGCCAGATCGAGATCGGACTGGATTATCTGAATGAAGATCATGTGATCCCGGACCGAAGCAACGAGTTCTGGTGCCTGATCGACTGGGGAGAGGGACTGAATACTCAGGCGGCGTCCCTGGCAGTCCTGATCTATTCTATCCGCTATGGCGTCCGTCTGGCAAAATATATGGGAGATACAGAACATGTGGAGCAGCTGGGCAAGAAAGAAGAAGAGTTAAAGAAGAGCGCGGTAGAACATTTCTGGGATGAAGAACAGCAGCTTTTTGTGAGCGGCAGCGAGAGGCAGATCTCATGGGCTACACAGATCTGGATGATCCTTGCAAGAGTGTTCCCGAAAGAAAAGAACAGAGAGCTTATCTTAAGGACGATCGATGTGAATCCCCGGATCCAGATTGTTACGCCGTATATGTATCATCACTATATTGACGCGCTGATACGCTCTGATGAGAAAGAGCGCGCGTTGGATGAGATCAGGCGGTACTGGGGAGAGATGGTCCACGACGGTGCGGATACTTTCTGGGAAGTATATAACCCGTATAATAAATATGAATCTCCTTACGGGTCTGTGATGATGAACAGTTTCTGTCATGCATGGAGCTGTACGCCGACATATTTCCTTCGGAAATTTTATGAAGAAGCATAACCGGCATCCGATTGCGGCTGAATCATGACAGTTTGCGCCGGACAGGCGCTTCGGATTGTGGAAGATGCTATAATTTCCTCTAATAAGATCATTATTTTTGGTGAATCAGACAGAGGAGGAATGAGAAATGGAGAAGAAACAGGCATTTAATCCGTATCTGCCGAGCTATGAGTATGTCCCGGACGGAGAGCCTCATGTAGTGGATGGAAGAGTGTATATCTATGGCTCCCATGATCTGTTTAACGGACTGAACTTCTGCCTTGGCGATTATGTGTGCTGGTCTGCCTCGGTCGATGATCTGGGGAACTGGCGTTATGAGGGCTGCATCTACAAGCGGGAGCAGGATCCGGCGGCGCCGAGGATCCGGTTGACGAATGGTCTGGCAGCGCCTGATATGGTGCAGGGCGACGACGGCAGATATTATCTGTACTATTTCATGGGCGGTACGAAGATGATCTCCGTGGCTGTATGCGACAAGCCGGCGGGAAAGTATGAATTTTACGGATATGTACAGTATGCGGATAAAGTGCCGATCGGCAAGAAAAATGAGCCGTTCCAGTTCGACCCGGGCATCTTCCGGGATGATGACGGGCGCTTGTATCTTTATACAGGATTTGCCCTGCAGGGTAATCCGATCCTGCTGGACGGCTCTAAACCGACAGAACACGGTCCGATGTGCTTTGAGATCGATCCGAAAGACATGCTGACGGTCAAGAGCGGGCCGGAGTACATCGGTGTTGCGGGAGAGAAAGAATCCGTCGGGACGCCTTATGAGGGACATGCATTTCTGGAGGCAAGCTCCATGAGAAAATTCGGGGACACGTATTACTTTATCTACAGTTCTCTGAACAGCCACGAACTCTGCTATGCGGCCAGCGACAATCCTACACACGGTTTCGAATACGGCGGTATCCTGGTCAGCATTGGCGATATAGGGCTTCCCGGAGTTACGGATGTAAACCATGCAAAGAATGATACGGGGAATACCCATGGAAGCCTGATCGAGATCAATGGAAATTATTATATCTTCTATCACAGACATACCAACAGGAAACAGTCATCGAGACAGGCGTGCGCCGAGAGGATCCGTTTTGAGAACGGCAGGTTTTATCAGGCGGAAGTGACGTCCTGCGGATTGAATAACGGGCCGCTCCGGGGGCATGGAAAATATCCTGCCTACATTGCATGCAATCTCTATGGAAAAGACGGGACCAAATTCCTGAGTATGCTCAAACGCCGAAAGGGCGGCTGCCCGTACATCACCCAGGATGGAAAAGACCGTGAGGAAGGACCGGATCAGTATGTGGCGAATGTATGTGACGGTGCGGTCGTAGGATACAAGTATTTTGACCTTGCAGACACGAAAGAGATCCGGATCAATATCAAGGGAAATGCAGACGGAGTTGTGACCATAAAAGACGGCGAGGGACCGGATGCAGCTCTGCTTTCTGAGATCAGGGTATCCGGAGCTGGCAGCGGGAAAGGTTTCGTCGGAAAACTTGGCAATGTGAAGAACGGACAGGCATTGTTCTTCAGCTTCAGGGGAAAAGGCGCTTTCAAGTTCATATCATTTGATCTGAAATAAAAAATGAATAAAAGAAACGAAAATAATGACAAAGAAATTTAACCGGGGTTTGTGAAACTCCGGTTTTTAAAATCTTTGTAAAATGTTTAGAAAAAAATCGTATCGCTGCTGACGGCCGCATGGTATAATGATTGCGCGAGGCGCAATCCAGACCGACATAGTCGGTCTGCCCTGCTACGCAGGGATTATACCGGCAAGCTACGGCTTGAAAAGTAAATGGCGCTGAAGCGCCGCTTCCTTTTCTGCGCACGTAGTATAATGATTGCGCGAGGCGCAATCCAGACCGACATAGTCGGTCTGCCCTGCTGCGCAGGGATTATACCGGCAAGCTACGGCTTGAAAAGTAAATGGCACAGAAAGTTATGAAGACAGGAGCATGATATGTTTGGGTATGTGACAATATGCGAACCGGAACTGAAAGTAAAAGATCTGAAGAAATACAGGGCATATTACTGCGGACTCTGCCGCGTGCTGAAGGAAGAATACGGCTTTATGGGGCAGATGACGCTTACGTATGATATGACATTTGCCGTTATCTTCCTCTCTTCATTGTATGAAAGTGTCGCAGAGCTGGAGATGCACCGGTGTAAAGTCCATCCGGTCAAGAAGCAGATGATGCTGAGAAATGAGATCACATCTTATGCAGCCGCGATGAACGTACTGCTTGCATATTATCATATGGACGATGACTGGCGGGACGACAGGAAAGTCACAAGTCTTATGACGAAAAGCGTGATCCACGGCAGGGCGGAGAAGATCATAGAGCAGTATCCGAGGCAGAGCGAAGCGATCAGGACTTCGCTGACCGAGCTTGCTGTGTGCGAGCGGGAAAACAGCATGGATATTGACCGGACGGCAGGGTGTTTCGGCAGGCTGATGGAAGAACTGTTTCTCTACCGCGAAGATATCTGGGAGATAAATCTGCGGAAAATGGGATTTTTCCTCGGGAAATTTATCTATCTCATGGATGCGTATGAGGATCTGCCGGAGGATCTGAAGAAAGGCCGGTATAATCCACTCAGGAAGATTTACGAAGAGCCGGACTATGAGCAGCGGATCAAACAGATCCTCTGCATGATGATCGCGGAGAGCACGGCGGAATTTGAACGGCTTCCATGCCTTGTAGATGTGGACATTTTGCGCAATATATTGTATGATGGGGTGTGGAGTCGATATAATAAGATACAGATGAAGAAAAGTGAGGATCAGAAAAGATGAATAAAAATCCATATGAGGTGCTCGGAGTATCTCCGAACGCGTCAGATGATGAGATAAAGAAAGCATACCGCGACCTGACGCGGAAATACCACCCGGATGCGAATGTGGATAATCCGTTGGCGGATCTGGCGGAGGAGAAGTTTAAGGAAGTGCAGGAGGCTTATGATACGATCATGCACGAGCGCGCTTCCGGCAGCTCCGGCGGCTATTCCTACGGAGGCGGTTCTTCTTCCGGCAGTTCAGGATATTCTTATGGGGGCTCATCCTATGGGAACTCCGGCGGATACGGCAGCTATCAGAGTGCACAGCAGGACCCGAGACTTCAGGCTGCTGTCAACTATATCAATAACAGGCGTTTCCGTGAGGCGCTTAATACGTTGGATCAGGTGTCGGAGCGGTCAGCCCTGTGGTATTATCTGAGCGGCTGTGCTAATGCCGGACTGGGCAATAATGTATTGGCGAGAGACCACGCAGCTCAGGCAGTCAATATGGAACCGAATAATATGCAGTACAGACAGCTTCTGAATCAGCTTGATTTCAGCAGCAGGAGATATCAGAACAGCCCATATGGCAATGGATACGGCATGGGCGGCAACACATCCTGCGGTACCGGGAATTTCTGCTGCGATCTGTGGCTTGCAGATACGTGCTGTGAGTGTATGGGAGGAGATCTTTGTTCATGCATGTAAAGGCAAAGACAGTGGCGCTTGGAGGACTTTTACTGGCGCTTACCGTAGTTTTTATGGCTCTTGGCAGCATTATAGAGACAAGTACATTGTTCCTGCTCGCAGCAGCTTCCTTTTTTGTGGGGATCGTTGTGAGAGAGTTCGGACTGAAGACCGGCGGGGCCTTTTATCTGGCAGCAGTCCTGCTGGGGGCGATCACCGCGCCGAATAAATTCTATGTGCTCACTTTTGCGGCTATGGGACTGTACATCTGGGGGATCGAGGCTGTGTGGAAATGGTTGGAGAAACATCCGGAGATGCCGCAGAGGTACAAGGTCTTCTGGATCGTGAAATATGTGATCTTCAATGTCATATATATACCGGTCGTGATACTTTTCCGCGACCTGCTATTTGCACAGGCAGTATCCGCCGGGATCACGGTTGGTGTGATCGTGGGCGGGCAGATCGGTCTCTTTATCTACGACAAGGCATATGACTACGTGCAGATGCATTTGTGGGGAAAGATGCGGGGAAGATTTCTGTGAACAAGACCAGCGGACAGAAATACCGGACACGTTGAGTGCCCGGTATTTTTTTCGGCAGATTCCCAAAAAGGAAGAGCCACATTGCTGTGGCTCAAAGGGGGAAAAAGTTTATGAAAAAGTGTTCTTCTTAAGAACAATTATAGTATAGAAAAGAGATGTGTAAAAAGTGTGTTCAACTTTTGAATGGATTATGAACATTGCGTAAAAAAATATTGCAATCCAGTTTATAAAGAGTTATATTATATCTCGTAAAAAGGAATAAAATCTTCGGGGTCGGGTGCAAGTCCCAACCGGCGGTATAGTCCGCGAACTGCTCTATGGCAGCCGAACCGGTGACTTTCTTAGTAAGAAGGAATTCCGGTACCGACAGTATAGTCTGGATGAGAGAAGAGATTTATAGCCGTCTGTATATCAGATGCGGGATGACTCCCGTCTCGGCAGGCGGCGGTCCATTGCATGAAGAATCAACCCCGGAAAGAGATTTCCGGGGTTTTGTTTTTGCGCGATACGCCCGGCAAGCAGCCGCCGTACCTGCATGAGCGGATATTTGCCAATGGACGAAATTTCCATGAAGATTGCCTTTTTCAAAATGTATATGCCGCATGATGCGGCGGGAAAAGGAGAGAAGAAAGATGAGTACAGAAACGAAAACAACAGTACAGGGACAGGTGAAAGAGAGATTTGGAGTCAGGGCTCTTGTGAACATCGGTATGCTTGCGGCGATCGCGGTCATTTTGATGCTTTTTGAGATCCCGCTGCCGTTTGCTCCGTCATTTTACGAGATCGACTTCAGTGAGGTCCCTGTCATGGTAGGATGCTTTGCGATGGGACCCTTTGCGGGAGCGCTTATCGAATTCGTAAAGATCCTGCTCAACTTTGTATTTACAGGTACGGATACGGCAGGCGTCGGTGAACTTGCAAACTTTATCATCGGATGCTCCCTCTGTGTTCCGGCGGGCCTGATCTACAGAAGAAAGCGCACAAGAACTACGGCGCTGATCGGTATGGCTGTCGGAACGGTTGCTATGACCGTGATCGGATGCGCGGTGAATGCTTACATACTTTTGCCTACTTATGCCACAGCATTCGGAATGCCGATCGACGCTCTCGTAGAAATGGGGACGGCAGTGAATCCTGCGATCAACAGTCTGACTACATTCGTGTTCTTCGCGGTGGCACCGTTTAATATCCTGAAAGGTGTGCTCGTATCAGTTATCGTGTTCCTTATCTATAAGAAGATCAGCCCGGTCTTCAGGATGCGTCTGTCATGAGCGGGCGTACAGTAAAACTGGTAAAAATGGGAGCAATGGTAGCGATATCGGTTGCGTTGGTTTATCTGATCCATTTCCCGATCTTTCCTGCAGTTGCATTTCTGGAATATGATCCGGCGGACATTCCGATCCTGATCGGTACATTCGCTTTCGGACCTCTCGCCGGTCTGGTCCTGACAGTGGTAACTTCAGTGATCCAGGGGCTGACTGTGAGCTCCGGAAGCGGACTCTACGGGATCCTGATGCATGTGATCGCTACCGGGGTACTTGTCGTCGTATCCGGATCGGTCTACAGGCGCAGGAAGACAAGGATCATGGCGCTTGTATCGCTGATCTGCGGTATGGCTGCTATGGCGGTCGTCATGATGGGCGCAAATATGGTCATCACTCCTCTTTTTATGGGAGTGCCGGCGGAAACTGTGTGGTCGCTTATGCCGTTCATCGTCGGATTCAACGTGATCAAGGCAGGGATCAATGGCGGAGTTACTTTTATCCTGTATAAGCGGATCTCCCAGTTTTTGAAAAGGTAGATTACACCCGTTTCTCTTATTGAGAGGCGGGAATTTTTTTGCGAGGGCTGTAGAGCGGACTTATGCACTGAAACCGGGTAGAAATAAAAAAGTTGACAAATCTGAAAGTTTATATTACAATACCGCCTGTAACATTTTTGTAATATCTGTAATAAAACTGAAAATAATAACATATATATTTAAAAGAAGTTTGTAAAGATATTGCAATCTGTTAGAGGAGGAGTATATGAAATATAATCAGAACAGGCGGCTTTTCCGTATGTTATATGCCGCTGCTGCCAGTGTAACTTTATTAACAGGTTTTACAAGTCTGGCTGCGGAGAAGGATACTTTTTCTGCAGAGTCCGTACTTGTAGAGGAGAAAGCAAAGGGAGAAACTTCCTGGGATTTTGCAGATACTGTAACAGATATCCAGGAAGATGCCGTGGATCAGACAAGGGCTGCGGCGGAAGAAGCATATAGAGCATATCAGAAAAAGGTAGAAGAAGAGAAAAAAGCAGCTGAAGAAGCGAAAAGGCTTGCAGAGGAGAAAGCTGCACAGGAGGCCGCCGCCCAGGCTGAGAAAGAAGCTCAGGCGCAGGCGGAACAGGCGCAGGCTTCAGCTGTCAATGCATCAGCTTTCGAACAGGAGCTTCTGGCAGCTCTGATCTTCTGCGAAGCGGGAAATCAGCCTTATGACGGACAGGTGGCTGTAGGGGCAGTTGTCATGAACCGTGTACGCAGCGGATCATTCCCGGATACGATCACGGACGTGATCTATCAGTCGGGACAGTTCACACCGGCGATGACGGGCTGGCTGGATTCAGTCCTTGCAAGCGGCGGGTATACGGATTCTGCGATGCAGGCAGCAGAAGACGCACTGGCGGGAAACAATCCGATCGGAGACTGCCTTTACTTCAGCACAGGCGGAGGCGGGTACCAGTTAGGGGACCATTACTTCCGATAAACCCGGCTTTCCAGAAAATAGTCGCTGGAAGTGTCGATATAATTATGATAAAATAATCCGGTATCAGGAAAACATAGAGGTAACTTACGGAAACCGAGGAGAAAAAAGATGACGATCCGGATCAGAGAATACGAAAAAAAGGATGCCAATGAAGCAGTAAATATATGGAACCAGGTCGTAGAGGATGGAGAAGCATTCCCTCAGATGGAATTACTGACCGAGAATACCGGAGACGAATTCTTCCGGGGACAGTCATTTACCGGCATTGCTTTCGATGAAGATACCGGAGAAATCGCGGGTCTGTACATCCTGCATCCGAATAATGTCGGGCGCTGCGGACATATCTGCAATGCAAGCTATGCGGTGCGAAGAGACCTGAGGGGACAGCGCATCGGAGAAAAACTGGTGACGCACTGTATGCAGAAAGGAAAGGAACTGGGCTTCCGTATCCTGCAGTTTAACGCAGTGGTCGCCTCCAACAGATACGCGCTGAGACTGTATGAGAAACTGGGCTTTGTACGGCTCGGCACAGTTCCCGGCGGTTTCCTCATGAAAGACGGCCGCTATGAAGATATCATCCTGTATTATCATGTGCTGTGAAATTCGTGTTTATCGTACCGGCTACAATTAAAAAACTTTCAAAAAGCAGCTGAACAGCAAATGAATGACTCACGTATTCGCGGACAGAGGGAGATTGATTCAGACTCCGGCTACAGAGCATAAGAGAAACTAGCAAAGCAGGACGGACGCTAAATGCAAATCGATCAAACGGAGAACTCCCGATGGTCAGACAACTCCGTTTGATCGATTAACGCGTTCATCCTGCTTTTAAGTTTCTCTAATACTCTTACGAAGTCGCCGGAATCAATCTCCCTCTGTCCGCGAAAGGTACATCAAGCCGGCTGTGCCTGTCTGCTTTCCTGCACTTTCATATCCATGCGCCAATCCGATAAACGCTCATTAAAAGCCGGAAGAAGTCGGAACTTCACAGACT
>DWVY01000038.1 GCA_019119995.1 Candidatus Mediterraneibacter faecavium
ATAAAGACAAGGTAGGGAATACTCAGCACATATGGTCAAAAGCCCGACAATTTACTACAAAATATGAAATTTTCAAGGTACTATAGAGAATGGGGCTAAATTATTTATGGTTTTGACCCCAATATCATACTGATTATACTATAACCACAGGCAAATAGCAACATGAGAATCATAAAACATGGCAAAAAACCACAAAAAACAAAAATGAAAACCACACAAAACCACACCTTGAAATGGCGGCGGATAGAAAGGATATCTGGTGAAAACAGCATGGATAGTCGAAGTGTTGCGGGAAATTTGGTAAATATATTGAATAAATCGAAAAATGTATGTAGAATTTCAAATTAGCAGAACAGGGCGTCAAATGTGCCGCCGGGTGAAAACTGTAAAGAAAGAAGAGGATGGTATGAGAGAAGACATCATAAAGAAGATGGAGGAGACTTCGGATTATATTTTCCGGAATCCGGAACTGTCATTGAAAGAATATAAGTCTTCCCGTGCGTTGGCGGACTTCCTTGGAGCAGAGGGATTTACAGTCCGTTGGGGCATAGCGGGATTTGAGACTGCATTTGCTGCGGAATGGAGCAACGGACACTGCAAGGATGAACTGGAAGAAAGTGTACAGGCAGTGAATGGATCAACCGAACCGATCGAACCAATCGAACCAATCAAACCAATCGAACCGGTGATCGGTTTCCTTGCAGAGTATGACTCGCTGCCGGGACTTGGGCAGGAGTGTGTGTCCCGGCAGCAGCAGGACGGAGGCCCGGGCCATGGGTGCGGACATAATCTGCTGGGAACCGCCTGTGCGGGTGCGGCATGTGAACTGAAAGACAGAATGGAGACCGAAAATCTGCCGGGGACGATCCGTGTGTACGGCTGCCCGGCGGAGGAGATCGTAGTCGGAAAGATCCGGATGAATGAGCAGGGCGTGTTCGATGATCTGTCTGTGGCTGTGACATGGCATCCTTTCGACCGGAACAGGGTAAGCTATGATATCTGGCAGGCACAGGATATCAAGAATTATAAGTTTTACGGGACAGCGGCGCACGCGTCAAAGCATCCCGAGGCGGGGAGGAGCGCACTGGACGCGGCGGAGCTGATGAACGTGGGTGTCAATTACCTGCGCGAACATGTGACGGACGATGTGCGGATGCACTATACTTATACGAATACGGACGGCCCTGCCAATATCGTGCCGGCCTATGCGTCCACCAATTATTTTATCCGTTCCAATCAGTGGGAGAGGACGGAGGACGCCTCAGAGCGGGTAGACAACTGTGCCCGGGGTGCGGCGCTTATGACCGGAACGAAAGTTGAGATCGAGCGGGTCACATGTAATAAGGAAATGAAAGTGAACCGGACTCTTGCGGAGATCTTTTACGAAGAGATGACAAAGATCCCTGCGCCGTCTTATACGGAAGAGGAACTGAAGTTTGCCAAAGAGATATCAGAAGCGGCAGGATTTGATAATAAAGGTGAGTATTTTACCGGATTAGAGCCTCTTGAGGATGAACCGGTGCCGCTTTCTATTGGAACGGATGTGTCGGATGTGAGCCACACGGTTCCCACGATCATGCTGAGTGCGGCTGCTATGTGCAAAGGGACGCCGCTGCACCACTGGGCGGCGACAGCGCAGGCGGGCATGAGTATCGGGAGAAAAGGCATGGAGTATGCGGCAGAGTGCATGGCGGCAGGGGCGTACAGACTGGTGAGAGAGCCGGAACTGATCCGGAAGGCATGGCAGGAGATGGACCGGTAAATATAGCATATAGAAAATGATATTGTACTGAAAGTGATGGTATTAAGATGAAAGAAAACGAAAAGATACAACTCTTTGAAAATGCGCCGATCCCCGGGGCGGTGGCGAAACTTGCCGTTCCGATGATCTTCAGCTCTCTTGTCATGGTGCTCTACAATATGGCGGATACCTACTTCGTAGGCATGATGAACGACCCGGTGGAGAACGCCGCGGTGTCTCTGGCGGCGCCGGTGCTTCTGGCATTTAACGCGGTGAACAATCTGTTCGGCGTAGGCACATCCAGTATGATGAGCAGGGCGCTGGGCAGAAAAGATTATGAGACCGTGTCGGAAAGTTCGGCCTTCGGATTTTACTGTTCCCTGATATGCGGCGTGATCTTCGGACTTCTCTGCGGTATCCTGAACAGCCCGCTTCTGACCATCATCGGAGCGGATGAGACGACCCGTGCGGCGACCCAGGGATATATGTTCTGGACCGTCTATCTTGGAGCGGCGCCTGCCATCCTCAATGTAGTCATGGCATATCTGGTACGGTCGGAAGGCGCGGCTCTCCATGCCAGTATCGGTACGATGAGCGGCTGCCTGCTCAACATTATCTTAGACCCGGTCTTCATACTCCCGTGGGGACTGAACATGGGAGCGGCAGGAGCAGGACTTGCGACATTTTTGTCTAACTGCGTGGCGTGTCTGTATTTCTTCGTGCTTCTTTATGTAAAGCGGGGGAATACATTTGTCTGCATTGACCCGAGAAAATTCCGCCTGAAAAAGCGGATCATCATAGAAGTGTGCGGTGTCGGCATCCCGGCTTCGATCCAGAATCTCCTGAATGTGACAGGGATGACGATCCTCAATAACTTCACTTCCGCATACGGGGCCGACGCCGTGGCGGCCATGGGAATTACGTACAAGATCTATATGGTGCCCATGCAGGTGGCGCTTGGATTCTCCCAGGGGATCATGCCGCTTGTCAGCTATACTTTCGCCGCAGGAAATATAAAGAGGATGAAAGATACGATCCTGTTCGCGCTTAAACTGATCGTACCGGCTCTGATCGTGGTGACGGTCGGATATTATGCCGGCGCGGATGTGCTGATCAGCCTGTTTATGAAGAATGAGACGATCATCGCGTATGGTTCGTCATTCCTGAGAGGCTTCTGTCTGGGAATCGCATTCCTGAGCATTGACTTTCTGGCGGTCGGAGTATTTCAGGCGCTGGGCCTGGGAAGATACGCGCTTGTATTTGCCATTATGAGGAAAGTTGTGCTGGAGATCCCGGCCCTGATCATACTGAACTGGCTGTTCCCGCTGTACGGGCTCGCCTATGCACAGTTCGCGGCGGAATTGATCTTAAGCATCTGCGCGGTTGTGATGCTGAGGCATATTTTTAGAAAGTATGGAAAGAAACAGCCTGCAGCAGCCCAGCTGTCAGACTGAGATAAAAACAGCAGTGAAACGCTGCAGAAAAAGGAGAGTAGATCAATATGAAGAAACGTATCATCCTCGGCTCGGCCTCTCCGCGCAGGAGAGAACTCCTCGCGCAGATCGGCGTGGACTTTGAGGTCAGGGTCAGCGATAAGGACGAAATATATAAGAGCAGTATCCCGGAAGAGATCGTAAAAGAGCTTTCTCTCATGAAAGCGGAGAATGTGGCTTCAGATCTTCTGGAGAATGCTGCGGACGATCATGCCGGCAGCGCTGCGGACGAGGAGAAAGCTATAAAGGACACCGTTATCATCGGCGCAGATACAATTGTCGTGCTGGATGATGAAATACTGGGGAAACCGTCAGATGAAGAGGATGCAGTACGTATGCTCACACGTCTGCAGGGTAGGGAACACTGGGTGTATACCGGCGTGGCTGTTCTGGATTTCGGGCCGGACGGAGAGAAGTCAGTAATTAATTATCCGGTGGGAACAAAAGTGTATGTCAACGTCATGACGGAAGATGAGATACGCGCCTATGTGGCGACGAAAGACCCGTTGGATAAAGCGGGGGCTTACGGAATACAGGGAAGATTTGCCGCGTATATCGACCGGATCGACGGAGACTATTATAACGTAGTGGGACTCCCGGTGTCGCGGGTGTACCGGACGCTTAAAGAGACCGGCTGTGATAGCAGATAAGGGGTGATGTAATGACACATGAAAAAATGCGGGAAATGCTTTCAAAAGATGAAAAGATAACCATAGAATACAAAGAATGTGTAAATCAGATACATGATTCTGTATATGAGACTGTGGCAGCATTTTCCAATCGATATGGCGGCTATATTATCATGGGGGTAAAAGACGGAGGAATTCCGGTAGGCGTGAATCGAAATGCAGTTAAGGACTTAAAAAAGAATTTTGTAAATCAATTGAACAACCCTAATAAAATGTCGCCTACACTGTATTTGTCTATAGAAGAATTTGAATATGAGGGGATGCTGTTGTTATATACCTATGTTCCGCCAACATCGACAGTAGAAAAATGTTCTGGACGTGTGTATGACAGAAATGAAGAAGGAGATATGGACATTACAGATTCTCCAATACAAATGGAAAATCTTTATGCTAGAAAGAGCAACACTTATACGGAAAGCAAGCTGTTTCCTTATGTTCAGGAAGAACATTTGAAAACGGATTTAATGGAGAAAGTTCGGAGACTAATTTCAAATAAGAATCCTCGTCATGAATGGTTGGAAATGTCAGATAGGGAACTTATGGTTAGCGCAGGACTGTATGAAACAGATTTTGTTACAGGCGAGCGGGGATATAATCTAGCAGCGGTATTACTTTTGGAAAAGATGAAGTAATCCAATCTTGTGCGCCGGGCTATGTTACAGATGCACTGTGCAGAAAAGAGAATATGGATCGGTATGATGATCGTTTAATTGTAACAACGAATCTGATTGAGAGTTATGAAATTTTGATGGATTTTATAGCAAAGCACACATCAGATAAATTCTATCTGATTGATAATGTCAGAACTAGTGTTAGAGACTTGATCTCAAGAGAGGTTGTAAGTAATATTTTGGTCCATAGAGATTTTTCCAGTGCGTTTCCGGCAAAGGTCATTATTGAAAAAGACTGGATCCGGACGGAAAACTGGTGCAGACCACGGCGACAGGGGAATATCTTGGAAAAGGAATTTACACCATATCCTAAAAATCCGATTTTGGCAAGATTCTTTGTCGCTGTAGGGTTGGCTGATACAATCGGTTCCGGGGTTAGGAATTTATATAAATACACACCTATTTATACTCCGGGAGGAAAACCGGAATTAATTGAGAATGATGTATTTAGAATTAACATTCCGATTACAGAAACAGCAGTCCATGAATATGATGAAGAAAATGAATTGACAGAACGTGAGGCCGCGATTTTTAAAATGATAAGAGCAAATCATAAATTGACTGTTGAAGAAGTTATGGCTGTTTTAGACATATCGAGGGCAACTGTATTTAGAGATTATGCAAAAATCCGAAAGAAATGTGGAGTTTCATATGATAAAAAAGCGGGTGAATGGAAACTATAAGTCTCATATTAAAATGAGACTGGTGAGACTTGCGTGAAACTGCATACGAAACTTTTGAATTTTGATTGCGAAAAAGCGCTGTATATACGACTTTTAGAGGAGTATGATAAAAATAAGTCTCATGATCTCATTAATTTGATGAGACTGTGAGACTTATTTCGCAGATACAAGAAGCATGTATAGAACATGTAGTGTGCTGTTCATACCATCTCCCACAGCGTCTGCCCTTTATCCCGCAGCCACTTCCGCGCCGCGCGGTAATCGGGCAGAACAGATTCTACGATGGCATAAAAGGCTTTTGAGTGGTTCATCTCCCTGCGGTGGGCGAGCTCGTGCACGACGACATAGTCCAGCACTTCTTCCGGGGCAAGGATGAGCCGCCAGTTGAAATTTAAGTTGCCTTTACTGCTGCAGCTTCCCCAGCGTGTCTTCTGCTCGCGGATGGAGATACGGCCGTAAGAGATGCCCATGATGCGGGCGTAATATTCAGTTTTGCGGGTAAAGATATCCCTTGCGAGCTCGACGTAGCGGCTGCGGTCTTTTGCAGAGAGCGGCGGGTGCGCGGAAGAAGCGGCCTGCTTCTGCTTTTCCAGTTCCTTTGCGCGGGCGAGGTGCTTTTGCACCCAGTCTTCATTTTTGGAGACAAAAGTATCGATATAGGAACGGGAGCAGCGCCGGGGAGAGCGCACGAGGACGCGGCCGTCGCGGGTCACCTGGAGTGCGATGGTCTTCCGGCTGCTGTATATGATTTCATATTCAAACGGATGGTTCATGGCAGTACCTCGCAATTATAACATATCGGATATAGTGTAGCAGGAAACGCATGCTCTCTGCAAGTGCCGGAATGCCGGAAACGGAATGCAGGTGTCGGAGTGCAAGCATCGGAATGCAGGTGCCGGAACACAGGTGTTAGAATGCAGGTATTAGAGCGCAGCACTGACCGGAGACCGGATCAGGAGGATGAAGGAGCAGAAATGGAACGAATACTTATCATAGAAGATGACGATGTCTTGGCGCAGGGCGTGAAGTTCAATCTGGAGCTGGCGGGATTTACTGTGGATACAGCATCTGATCTGAAAGCGGCAAAGAGAAAGCTGGATGATGTGTGCAAGACAGGAGCGGGATCGGAAACAGGCTGGCAGCTCCTGATCCTGGATGTGAATCTCCCTAACGGGGAGGGATTCGCTTTCGCAGGGAGTTTGAGAAAAGAGTGTGACGTCCCGGTGATCTTTCTGACGGCGCGGGATCTGGATGAGGATATGATGCGGGGCTTTGAGACCGGGGCGGACGATTATATCACGAAGCCTTTTAATGTGCAGATACTGGTTCAGAGGGTGCGGGCTGTGCTGAAGCGGTATCGTGCGGGAAATGAGAAGAGGGAGCGGATCAAAGCGGGAAATCTGGAGATAGACTTTCAGTCGTGGCAGGTGTGGAAGAGAGGGGAAGAACTTACGCTTACGCCCACCGAGTTTAAGCTTCTGAAGAAATTCTGTGATAATCCAGGGATTGTCCTGACGCGGGCGGTCCTGTTGGAAACATTGTGGGACAAGGAAGAAAACTATGTGGACGAACATACGCTGACTATCTTTATCAGCAGGCTGCGTTCCAAGATCGCTGACAGGGACCACACATATATACGGACGATCTATGGAACCGGATATCAGTGGACAGGAGAATGAGGATGGATCAGAGGACAATATTTTTTATTACCGGGTCAGCCGTTGTATTTCTATTTCTCGTGCTGCTCGGCGTGATATCGGCGGGGATCTGGCTGCATATGCGTAAGAAGTATATTTCTTTTGCAGAAGAGACTTGCAGGAGCATCGATGCTGTCCTGAAAGGCAGGTCTGCGGAAGCGTTTGACATGGATGAGGATACGTTGCTGTCGAAAGTGCAGATGAAGCTGAAGCAGCTGGAGGAGATCACTGCGGCGGCTGCCCGGAAAAGTGAAGCGAGAGAGCAGGAAGTGCAGGGGATCATCTCGGATCTTTCCCATCAGCTTAAGACGCCGGTCGCCAATATCATGATGTATTGTGATACGGCGCTGAATCCTGTGATCACGGAAGAAGAGCGTGCAAAGTGCATGGCGGTGCTGAAAGACCAGGTTGGGAAGCTTGATTTCCTCGTGCAGGCAATGATACGCATGTCCAGGCTGGAGCAGAACATTATTTCTCTCCATCCGGAGCCGGTGTCCCTTCAGCATCTGCTGGACAGAACCCTGCAGAGTGTCCGGGGAAAAGCGGCGGGGAAAAATATTTCGCTGGAAATACTCTGCGAGGAGGACTCGCTCCTCTTGTGTGATGAAAAGTGGACGGCGGAGGCTCTCTTTAATGTGTTGGACAATGCGGTGAAATATTCCCCCTCCGGCAGCAGGGTTACGGTGCGCTGCGAGCGGTTGGAGACGTATACGAAGATCGGGATTGAAGACGAGGGGATCGGCATCTCGCCGGAACATGCAGCAGATGTGTGCAAGCGCTTCTTCCGGGAGAAAAAGGCTGCAAAGACAGAGGGAGTCGGCATCGGTCTCTATCTGACCCGGGAGATCCTGGAAAAGGAGAACGGTTATCTGAAGATCGGCCCCGGAGAAAGGACGGGGACTACTGTGAGCGTTTATCTCCTGAATGCGGAGAATTTATGAATGTTTCAAAATAGCTTTCCCTTTCCGAGACTTTTCTGAAACATTTCCCTGCTATCCTTTGGTCATCAGCTACAGAACAGCAGGAAAGGGGAATGGAAAATGAGCATTCTGGTCACAGAAAATCTGAAAAAATACTATGGAACAGAACCGAATATCGTGCGCGCTCTGGACGGGGTGTCGCTGTCCGTTGAGGAGGGAGAGTTTGTCGCTATCGTAGGAACGAGCGGGAGTGGAAAGTCTACCCTCCTTAATATGATGGGCGGGCTCGATGTGCCGACGGAAGGGGAAGTGATCATAGCTGGAAAGAAGCTTTCGCGGCTGGATGACGAACGGCTGACTATATTCAGGAGACGGCGGATCGGCTTTGTGTTTCAGAATTATAATCTGGTGCCGATCTTAAATGTTTACGAGAATATCATCCTGCCGGTATCTCTTGACGGAGAGAGGCCGGACGAAGACTATATCAGACGGGTGATCCGGCTTCTGGGAATCCAGGACAAACTTACGGATATGCCGAACAATCTGTCCGGAGGCCAGCAGCAGAGGGTGGCGATCGCGAGAGCGCTGGCAGCACAGCCGGCACTGTTATTATGTGACGAACCCACCGGAAATCTGGACTCGAAGACCAGTCAGGATGTGATCGGGCTGATCCGGATGTCCAGCAGGCAGTTTAACCAGACAGTTGTTATGATCACTCATAACGAGGAAATTGCCCAGACGGCGGACCGCATCATACGGATCGAAGACGGAAAGATCATGGAAAGCAGGTGGGGCGCATGAGGAGACGGGAAAGGATATCTGCAAACAATACTTCCGGATACATCCGCAGTCTTGCGTGGAGAAGCCTGAAGAGCAGCCGGCTACGCAATGTCTTTGTTATCCTGACGATCGTGCTGTCGGTCAGTCTTCTGATGGTGATGGCATTGTTTTACGCCGGGCTGAACACTGCGACAAAGCGGCAGGTGGAGAAGATGCAGCATGTGATCTATTACGGGCTGAGCGAGGAGCAGTTGTCCGATATGGCGGCAAAAGACAGCCCGGCCAGTTATGTGCTCGGCATGAAGCAGGGACAGGGCGTGGAGATCGACGGAGTCATGGTCTCGCCGGTGGCATATACCGGTGAGCCGCTCAAAGACGAGGGTGCGGATCTGGAGACGGTCACGCCCGTCAAAGGCAGGATGCCGGAAACGGAAGAGGAGATCCTGCTGCCGGACGCATACTGTACACTGGCGGGGATCACGCCGGAGCCTGGCGGAAAAGTCTCTTTTACATGGCTGGACGGTACAACGGAGGAGTATACGGTCTCCGGCATCTTCCATGCGGAGGATAATATGTCGGTTTACACGGTTGTCTTTTCAGAGGCGTATGCCGTGAATGGAAGCCAGCTGAAAGATGTCTTATGGCAGGGGATCGTCTGTCTGAAAGGCGCGGAAGGGATGTCTCAGACGGAATTTGAGGATGCGGCATACTCTTTTGGAAATGAGCTGGGAGTAGAGCGGCGGGATGTCAATGTAAATAACTTCTTTATGGATACGCTGCCGGGCGGAGAAAGGCAGGTGCAGGAGGCGGCTGCGATCGTGGGAGTGGGGATCGGAATCCTCCTCGTGAGCGTACTCGTCATTTACAGTGTGTTCTATCTGTCTGTAGTGGGACGCATCCGCCAGTTCGGGCAGCTGCGTACCATAGGGATGACAAAAAGGCAGATACGCAAGATGGTGCGTATGGAAGGGCTTGCACTGAGTGCGGCAGGAATTCCGGCGGGGCTTGTCATCGGCGGGACCGTGGGGTATTTCATACGGCCGGCCGGATGGAGCTGGCTGAACATGCTTCTGATCTCTGTATGTGTCGCTGCGGCGGATGTTGTCACCGTTTTATGTTCGATCCGGAGGCCGGCGAAGACGGCTGCTTCCATATCACCGGTCGAAGCCGCAAAATACGGCGGATATGAGACAGGAGATAAAGGCGGCGGACACAAACAGACCGGAAAACTGGCGCGGAAGATCACGCCGGGAAGTCTTGCCCTTATGAGCAGTTTCCGAAATAAGAAAAAGACGGCGCTTACCCTTGTGTCTCTCGGGATCGGCGGCGTACTGTATATGCTGGCAGCTTTCTGGGTGAGTTCTACGGATGAAGAGAGCTATGCAAGGCAGGGAGATTTTGCGTATGGCGACTTTGTCATTAACTATTCTTATAATCTAGTGGAAACAGCGGAACACGGGGAGGCGGAGCTTCGGACGGAGCATCCGATGGACAGCTCTCTGACCGGTAAAATAGAAGGCATCGATGGCGTGGAGCAGGTGATCCCTGTGGAAAATCTTCCGGTTTCTTTTGAAACACACGGTGATGATGGAAATGTACGTGTGGGACCGCTCAGCAAAGACCGGGCAGAGGCGCTTCGGGATATCGTACAGGAGGGAGCTTTGTCTTATGAAGATATGGCGGATGGAGACGGTATCGTAACGACGGACGGAGGCGTATGGGAAGAGATATACGGTTGGAAACTGGAGGTTGGAGATGAAGTGACGCTTACCTGGTATGACGGAGAGCAGGAACGTGAGAAATCGTTTACTGTATGCGGGATCATTGAGGCAGATGATTTCTCCAGGGTGCCGGACGGACAGCCCGGAGACTACAAACTGTCATTCCTGCTCCCGGATACAGTGCTAAGGGAGATGGCGGGGAGCGCCGGCATGAACGGATCGCTCGTGGTCAGGACAGACACGGAAAAAGATGAGCAGATCGAGGACAGCCTGGATACGCTTCTTGAAGAATACCCGTATTATTCCCTTAGTACGCTGCGGGAAAATATACTGGAAGCAGAGTCTATGTTTACGCTGCTTTTCTCGGTTATGGTCGGGTTAAGCCTCTTTATCATAGCATTTGCCCTTATCAATCTGCTCAACACGCTGATCACAAATATCCTGACACGCGGACGCGAGTTTGCGATGCTACAGTCTGTCGGCATGACGAGAAAGCAGCTCGCAAAAATGCTCCGGGTAGAAGGGCTGGCGCTCTCGGCTGGCAATCTTCTGATAACATTCGTGCTCGGCACCGCGGCAGGATATGTGATGATCCAGCTGCTGAGATATTTCGGCGCAGACTATATGCATTTCGTATTCCCTGTATGGTTCTTCCTGGGGTATGCAGTCTTTATCGTGCTTGTACCGGTGCTGATCACGGAATATATGGTAAGGCGATTCCAGAAACAGACACTGGTTGAACGGCTGGATCAGTTATTCACCGAGTGATGCGCCGGGTAGGAATCCACGGTCAGCGCCTCGAACGCATACCCCTGGCTGCGGTAATATTTTATGATGTCCGGCAGCGCTTCCACGGTGGTTCCTTTCGCATCGGTATCATGCATCAGGATATTGATGTGCTGGGCGCTGCTGGAAGTAGCATTATCTATAAGAGTTTTAACCGGCACGTTATTGCCGCTGGCGTCCGTTGAATCACAGTTCCAGTCAAAGTACTGGTAGCCCTTTTCCTGAACAGCTTTTGTCAGTTTCGTCATAAGGCCGGGGCAGTACTGTTTACTTACAGTATTGCTCGACCCGCCGGGGAAACGGATCAGTTTGGATTCAACCCCGGTGGCTTCCTTTACCATATCGGAGATCTTCTGCAGATCTTTGAAATATGCTTCTTCCGAGGCGTATACCTCAGCGTAGTTATGTGTATATGTATGCAGCGCCACAACACTGCCCTGATCGACGATACGTTTCAGCACATCGTTATGCTTCTGGTTGTTCCCTGTTACAAAGAAAGTAGCCCTCGCATTGTATTTATTCAGTATTTCAAGGATCTTGTCGGTATGTGCGGACGGGCCGTCGTCAAATGTGAGGTAGACGACTTTCCGGTCATAGTCCCGGTCCTTTTTGACAGTGACCTGGCGGACAGTGGTGCCTTCATTTCCGGAGCGGTCTTTGGTCGTATATGTGACCTCGTAGGTGCCGGGCGTGGCAAAGTCCACCTGATCCGAATTGACGGAGAATGTCGGATCCGGATCCATATCATCGGTCACGGTGATGCCCTCTTCAAAATCGACGGTCCTTCCCTGCAGGACTTCCACATTGTCAACGCCCTGCACGACAGGAGGCGTGGTATCTTTTATACGTGTCAGTGTGGTTGTCTCTACAGTCTCATTTCCGGAAGAGTCTGTGGCTGCGATCCGCACATCATAAGTCCCCTCCTGATCCCATCTGCCCGGATCTTTAAAGCTCAGCGTTACCTCCGTAAGATCCGTGGCTTCTTTTACAAACTTCTCCGGCGTGACATCCCCTGAGAGATCTGTCTTATATGGATGGACTTTCAGTGCCGGAGGCGTAGTGTCCACGACTTTGACAGTGGCTTTATACTCATGCCCGCGGCAGGTATATGTGACTGGATAATCCCCAAGCTTTTCTACATCCGCCTCCGACTGGATGTCAACGTCCTTTTTGTCTGCGAAATAAAGATCCTTCACATTTTCCCACGGGTCGAACGGCTCCATCAGTTCGTGTTTTACAATGTTATCCTTCAGCTTTATCGGGTGCGTGTACAGATATGCAAATATCCCCGCCGCGGCCAAGACCGGGATGAGCAGCAGCACAGCCGTGATCCGCAGCAGGAGCGCACGCCGGCGCCTTCTTTTTCTTGATGAGTGTCTTCTGTTTTTCTTCGTCATAGTCCCTTTTGATACCCCTCTTTTGTATATAAAATCTCAGTGCATATTATTGTGTGCGGTTCCAATATACTAGGTCACAGGCATATATGCAAGTGAGTTACACAAAACGTAAATAAAAGTACATAAAATATTAAGAATTGACCGTTTCCGCCCGGATGGTTATACTATACACGATACATCTTTTGCACATGAAAAGGACGGTTGAATTGTATGAACAGAAAGAATGACAGTAAGCGCAAAGGCAGCCGCATGCGCAATTTAAGCAGAGCATTATATATGGAACTCCGCGAGCACAGGAGCTCTTTTATCGTGTATTTTACACTTCGTATTCTGGTGATCGTGACGATGGTCCTCCAGCTTTTGAACCGGAATTATGAAAACGTGTTTCTCTGCGTGCTGACGCTGCTCCTTCTGGTCATGCCGAGCCTGGTACAGGTGACATTTAAAGTGGAGCTGCCGACGACGCTGGAGATTTTTATACTGGTCTTTATTTTTGCTGCCGAGATCCTGGGGGAGATCAGTGAATTTTATCTTGTATTTCCTTTCTGGGATACGGTGCTCCACACGATCAACGGTTTCCTCGCGGCGGCGATCGGTTTTTCCATGGTAGATCTTTTGAACCGGAGCGAGAAGATCATGTTTAATCTGTCGCCGCTGTTTATGGCTATCGTGGCATTCTGTTTCTCCATGACGATCGGGGTTATGTGGGAGTTCTTTGAGTTCGGCATGGATCAGTTGATCGGATATGACATGCAGAAAGATACGGTTATCCATATGATCCGGTCTGTGACCCTGGATCCGGCGGGGCATAATGTTCCCTATGAGATCGCCGGGATCACGGAGACTGCGGTGAACGGACAGGAGCTGGGACTCGGCGGCTATCTGGATATCGGGCTGATCGATACGATGCAGGATCTGATCGTCAACTTTATCGGAGCGTTCGTATTTTCTGTGATCGGGTTCTTTTTCGTGAAAAACCGCGGAAAGGGCGGGATCGCCGGGAGATTCATCCCGCGCAGGAAAGCGAAAGACAGGGACTTTCTGAAGATCGCAAGGGAAATCACGGAAAGCGGATATGATGTGAAGACCGTGGTGCACAGGAACGACGCGCAGCAGGCGGGAAAAGAAAACGGTTCAGTGTCTGAGGGAACTGAGGCGGAAGACCAGTTTCCAGATCAGGAAGAGGATAAAAGCTCCGAGGATCGTTGAGGCGATATAGAGCAGGATAACGCCTGTATTACCCAGCAGAGGGAGCAGATCGCGGAATACGACCTGCTGCATCCGGTAATCCGGATTGATATAGAACATATTGATCGTGCCGGATCTGTCCAGAGAGAGGTTCAGCAGTTCAGCAATCAGGCAGCAGGCGAGATATAACAAAGTACTGTATATGAAAGGATGCAGCGGGAACGCATTTTTAAGGGTGCGGGAAAACAGCGTCCTTTTTTCATTTGAGCGGAGCAGGCGGATATATACGATGCCGGATGTGATCCCTAATATAATAAGAAGAAAATGCCACAGATAAGAGTGGGCCGTAAGCGCTTTCAGAGGATAATGCAGCCCCGATGTGTCCGCAAACACGGCGATCCCGCCGAGCAGACAGTAGCACATAAGGAATGCCAGAAGAGTCAGCCGGGCAGTCCTTTTGCGGAGCCAGGGATAAATAAGAAGAATATACATGGGGATGCTGCAGAGCTGGAATGGAAAATACCACCAGATATAACTGCCGTCTCCGACAGCGAAAGTAAGGGTAAACTGTTTCCATATCTCGCTGCAGAGCATGAGCATACCGCACACAAAGAATACTATGGAAGAAATATCGGAGAAATATGTATTTTTAAAACGGGTAAGTGAAGTCATAGGGTTGTCCTTCCTGATATGCATAGTTTGAGTAAGTGTATCAGCATATAAAATAGCATGGCTGCTTTAAGTATTATATACAATTTGGAGTAATATATAAATCAAATTCTTCAAGATGAATTAAGCAGAAAGCATTTTAGCTAAATAGATATAAAAAAGGATGTAAAAGCAGTAATAATTGATAAATCAAACAAAAAAGATGGAATAATATCCGTAAGATTTGGCAAATGATCCATCGAAAAAAAGCGAATATTTGAAAAAGACGGGAAATGAATGAAAAAGTGATAAAAAAGGGCTGTCCTGAAAACTTAAAAAGGACAAAATGAAGTAAAAAATGACCGTTTTGAAGTGATGCAGGTTACTATGTGAAAATGTTGACAAATTTCGATTTGGGGCGTAATATTTAGTCAGCTTTCCGGAAGCGCTATTTTAATAAGAAAGAACAGACGGAAAGCAGGTGTCCGAGAAAGGATGAAATATTCTTTTTCCGGCTCCGTCGGACCGGAACTGAGAAGTGAAAAAGGGATTTAGGGGGTTCAAAGGGGAACAGCTCTTTTTTTTATGCCTAAATCCGGTACATATACAGTCCCGGCGCCAATTTAATATAGACAAAGCAGACAGACAAAGGAGGGAGCAATACGGGAAATCTGACAGAAACACTGATGGAAGAACTGAACTGTGAGACAGTGTTCACTCTTCCGGTCGTGGGAGGTATCTCCGAGTCCGTGGTGGTCACATGGATCATCATGGCGGTCCTTGTCCTTGTGTCCATCATCCTGACACGGAATCTCAGGGTGGAAAATCCCGGCAGAGTGCAGCTTGCACTGGAAGCGGGCATTGGCTGGGCGCAGGATTTCTTTGAAGGGATCATCGGAAAGGAAAGCCGAAGATACATTCCTTATCTGATCACGGTACTTCTCTATCTGGCAGCAGCGAATACGCTTGCGCCGCTGTGCGGTTTTAAACCGCCGACCAAAGACCTGAATGTGACGGCAGCTCTGGCTATTATGAGTATGTGCCTGATCGAATTTTCGGGAATCCGCAAGAACGGGGTAGTTCACTGGATGAAACATTTTGCCCAGCCGGTTCCGGTGGTGGCGCCAATTACAATACTGGAGATCGTGATCCGGCCGCTGTCGCTCTGTATGCGACTCTTCGGAAACATGCTGGCCGGTTTCGTGGTACTGGAACTGCTGAAGTTTTTCGTACCGCTGATCATACCGATCCCGGTAAGTTTTTATTTTGACATCTTCGATGGTCTGCTTCAGGCGTATGTATTCGTATTCCTGACAGCGCTGTTTATGACCGAAGAGATGGAGTAGCCCGCAGAGAGCGGGGAAAGGCTGTACCCGGATAAAAGGGGAAGGCATCAGCAATTTACAAAATATAATGAGAAATGAAAAAAGGAGAACATTATCATGGAAACAATCATTGCTATCGGAGCAGCTATCGCAGTATTAACAGGTATCGGAGCAGGTGTAGGTATCGGTATCGCAACAGGTAAAGCCGCTGAGGCGATCGCGAGACAGCCTGAGGCAGAGGGTAAGATCAGCAAGAACCTGATCCTCGGATGTGCGCTTGCAGAGGCGACAGCTATCTACGGTTTCATTATCGGACTTCTGATCATCATCCTTCTGTAAGAGTATGGCGGAATTTAGAGACGATAACATGAAAGGTGGGCTTAAAAGGTGATTTCAATAGATCTGAACCTTGTCTGGACCATAATCAACCTTGTTGTCCTTTATCTTTTGCTGAAACATTTCCTGATCGGGCCTGTGATGAACATCATGGACCAGAGAAAGCAGATGATCGAGGACGGCTTTAAAAATGCGCAGGCGGCACAGGACGACGCCAACCGGCTGAAACAGGAATATGAGACAGCTTTAAGCGGAGCGAAACAGGAGTCTGTGCAGCTTATTGAGAATGCAAGAAAGAATGCAAAGGCAGAATATGACCGCATTATCAATGAAGCGGGAGAGAAGGCCGGCTCCATGATCGAATCCGCAAAAGAAAACGTGCGCATCGAGCGTGAGCAGACGATGAAAGAACTGAAGTCACAGATCGCGGGGCTTGCCGCTGCATCAGCGGCGAAGATCATCGGCGGCAATGCGGATGATAAGGAGAACCGGGACCTGTATGATCAGTTCCTGAAAGAAGCAGGTGAGGGCGATGGCAATGCAGACAAATAATGAAATACGCTGTTCTTCTGCTGCAGTCTCATATGGAAAAGTCCTTTTTGGACTGAATATCCTTGAAGAGAGTGTGAAAAAGACACGCGAGATATTAGAGGCTGTACCGCAGCTCTCTGATCTGTTCATGAATCCTACGGTCGCCCTGAAGAAGAAATTTGCGGTCATCGACAGAGTATTTCCGGAAGATATGAGGAACTTCCTGAAGACGGTGTGCAAGTATCACAGGATGGATCTTATAGATGAGATCTTCGCCGCATACGACAGGTGCCGCGATGAAGAAAATAAGGTCTTAAAGGCTGTGCTGACATGTACTGCCCCGCCGGATGAAGAACAGAAAAAGGGAATGGAGAACTTCCTGTGCAGAAAGTACGGTGCTAAAAGAGCGCAGATCGAAGTGCGTCATGACGCAGATCTGCTGGGCGGATTTATTCTCCGCGCGGGCAGCGACGAGTATGACTGGAGCATGAAAGGACGTCTGGACAGACTTGCGCAGGCTCTGAGCGGACACTGATAACAGGACTGTCTTAGAAGTCTTACTCTTAATATAACCTGGAGGTGAACAAGGTGAGTTCAATCAACTCAGATGAGATTATCTCTATCCTCCGAGAAGAGATAGAGAATTTTGATACAATGAGCAAAGACAGTGAAGTCGGAACTGTCGTCTCAGTAGGTGACGGGATCGCTACGATCTACGGGATCGACCACGCCATGTACGGAGAGATCATCACATTCGAGACCGGGCTTAAGGGAATGGTCCAGGATATCCGCAAAGATGAGATCGGATGTATCCTTTTCGGAAGTGACACGGAGATCCGTGAGGGCACGAAAGTATCCCGCACAGGAAAGAAAGCCGGCGTACCTGTCGGCGAGGCATATATAGGAAGAGTCGTCAACGCGCTCGGCGAGGCGATCGACGGCCGGGGCGAGATCAAGGCGGATGATTACCGTCCGATCGAGCAGGAAGCTCCGGGGATCATCGACAGAAAGTCTGTCAGCGTTCCGATGGAGACCGGGATCCTGTCGATCGACGCGATGTTCCCGATCGGCCGCGGACAGCGTGAGCTGATCATCGGAGACCGTCAGACCGGAAAGACGTCTATCGCGATGGACACGATCCTGAACCAGAAGGGAAAAGACGTGATCTGTGTCTATGTTGCGATCGGACAGAAAGCGTCTACAGTGGCAAAAGTCGTAAATACGCTGAAGACACACGGCGCGATGGACTATACGATCGTGGTATCCTCCACGGCAAGCGACTGTGCGCCGCTGCAGTATATCGCTCCCTATGCGGGGACATCGATGGCAGAGTATTTCATGTATCAGGGCAAAGATGTCCTGATCGTATACGATGATCTGTCCAAACATGCGGTCGCATACCGTGCACTGTCCCTCCTTCTCGGACGTTCTCCGGGACGTGAGGCATATCCGGGAGATGTATTCTATCTCCATTCAAGACTGTTGGAGCGTTCCAGCCGTCTGAGTGATGAGAAGGGCGGCGGTTCTATCACGGCGCTGCCGATCATTGAAACACAGGCAGGAGATGTATCCGCCTATATCCCGACCAACGTGATCTCTATCACGGACGGCCAGATCTTCCTGGAGAGTGGTCTGTTCGCATCCGGTATGAGACCGGCGGTCAATGTAGGTCTTTCCGTATCCCGTGTGGGCGGCGCGGCACAGACCAAAGCGATGAAGAAAGCTTCCGGAAGTATCCGTATCGACCTGGCTCAGTACAGAGAGATGGAAGTGTTTACACAGTTCAGCTCCGATCTGGATCCGGCGACGAAAGAACAGCTGGAATACGGAAGCGGCCTGATGGAACTGTTAAAACAGCCGCTGTATCACCCGCTGTCTCTGCATGAGAAGGTCATTACCCTCTGTGCGGCGACACATAAAGTACTCCTGGGGATCGATAAAAAGGCGATCAAGCAGTTCCAGGCGGATATGCTTACCTATTTTGACACGGCACATCCGGAGATTGGACAGGAGATCGAGGACAAGAAAGTGCTGTCTGACGAACTGATCGAAAAGATCGTGGAGACTGCAAGGGAATTCAAGAAGAGCAGGTGATAACATGCCAAATATCAGAGAGATACAGAGCCGTATCAACAGTGTCAAAGACACGATGAAGATCACGAATGCGATGTATATGATCTCTTCCTCCAAGCTGACGCAGGCGAAGAAAAAGCTTCAGGATACGGAGCCTTACTTTTACGCACTGCAGGGTGAGATCTCGAGGATCCTGCGCCATCTTCCCGAACTGGAGCATAAATATTTTGACCAGCGCGAGAAGGTGCCGAAGGATCAGAGAAAGATCGCCTCTATCGTAGTTACGGCGGACAAAGGACTCGCCGGAGCATACAACCACAATATCGAGAAACTGGAAGAGGAGATTCTGGAAAAACCGGGGATCCATAAGCTGTTTGTCGTTGGAGAACTGGGGCGTCATTACTTCGCAAAACGTGGACAGGAGATCGATACGCATTTTAAATATACGGTACAGAAACCGACCATGCACCGCGCAAGAGACATCTCGGGCGTGCTGATCGAGCAGTTTGAACAGGGAGAACTGGATGAGATCTATATTGTGTACACAAGAATGGAGAATTCTGTCCAGTCAGAGGCTGAGGTGATCAGGCTTCTCCCTCTGGAGAGAAGTTCATTCAATGAGATGAAGATGCCTCTTAATGTGCACCGTGAGTCGATCGAGCTGTATCCGTCGGCGGAGGCAGTGCTTGACAGTATCGTGCCGAACTATGTGACCGGTATGATCTATGGATGTCTGGTCCAGGCGTATGCCAGCGAGCACAATGCCCGTATGATGGCGATGAAATCAGCTACAGACAGTGCGAAAGACCTGATCCATGACCTGTCGATCGCATACAACAGGGCGCGGCAGGCGGCGATCACACAGGAGATCACGGAGGTCTGCGCAGGTGCAAGGGCACAGCAGAAGTAGCGGGATACTTTTGGAAAGAAAGTGAGAATGATTATGAATAAAGGAAGAATCACACAGGTCATGGGACCTGTCGTTGACGTAGTATTTGAAGACGGCGGACTTCCCTTTATCAAAGATGCGCTTGAAGTTGAGAATAACGGTAAAAAGTGTATCATGGAAGTTGCCCAGCACCTTGGAAATAACGAGGTGCGCTGTCTGATGCTGGCAGCGAGCGAGGGGCTTCACAAAGATATGGAAGTTACAGCCACAGGAGCCGGTATCAAAGTGCCGGTCGGCGAGAAGACGCTGGGAAGGCTCTTCAACGTGCTCGGCGAGACGATCGATGACGGAAACGCCATCGAAGATTCTGAAAAATGGGTGATCCACAGAGATCCGCCGTCATTTGAAGACCAGAGCCCGGTCGTAGAGATCCTGGAGACAGGGATCAAGGTCATCGACCTTCTGGCGCCGTATGCAAAGGGCGGTAAGATCGGACTTTTCGGAGGAGCCGGAGTCGGCAAGACGGTGCTCATCCAGGAGCTGATACGAAATATCGCAACAGAGCACGGCGGATATTCGATCTTTACAGGAGTAGGAGAGCGTTCCCGTGAGGGAAATGACCTCTGGTCCGAAATGAGAGAATCAGGAGTCCTTGAGAAGACCGCCCTGGTGTTCGGACAGATGAACGAGCCGCCTGGAGCGCGTATGCGTGTGGCGGAGACGGGACTTACGATGGCGGAGTATTTCCGTGATGAAGAGCACAGGAACGTACTTCTGTTCATCGATAACATCTTCCGCTTCACACAGGCAGGTTCCGAGGTGTCCGCGCTGCTCGGCCGTATGCCGTCAGCCGTAGGATACCAGCCCACGCTGGCTACAGAGATGGGCGAGCTGCAGGAGCGTATCGCTTCTACAAAGAACGGATCCGTAACATCCGTACAGGCCGTTTACGTGCCTGCCGACGACCTGACTGACCCGGCGCCGGCGACTACATTCGCCCATCTGGATGCGACCACCGTTCTGTCCAGAAAGATCGTAGAGCAGGGCATCTACCCGGCGGTAGATCCGCTGGAGTCCAGTTCACGTATCCTGGAGGCGGAGATCGTCGGAGAAGAGCACTACGAGGTGGCGAATAAGGTTATCGCGATCCTCCAGAAATACACAGAACTACAGGATATCATCGCGATCCTCGGTATGGAAGAACTTTCCGACGAGGATAAAGCGACTGTCATGCGTGCGAGAAAGATCCAGAGATTCCTGTCGCAGCCGTTCTTCGTGGCTGAGACATTTACCGGGATCCCAGGCAAATACGTACCGCTCAAGGAGACGATCCGGGGCTTCAAGATGATCATCGACGGCGAGATGGATGAATATCCGGAGTCCGCGTTCTTCAATGTGGGAACGATCGACGATGTGATCGCAAAAGCGAAAACGGAGAGCGCAGAAGCGTAGGAACGCATAATAGAACAGGAGTGTATGCATAATGGATACATTTGGTCTGAAGATCATAGCAAGTGACAAGGTCTTTTATGAAGGCCGCTGCAGAAAACTCATCATCCCTGCTCCTGATGGGGAGAAAGGGATCCTGCCGAACCATGAAAACATGGTCATCGCGATCGCGGTAGGCACTGCGAAAGTCCAGCTCGCAGGAGAAGAAGAGTGGAAAGATCTTGCGGTAGGAACAGGGTTTGCGGAGATCGTGAACAACCGTGTCACGCTTCTGGTAGATACAGCCGAGCGGCCGGAGGACATCGACGTCCGCCGCGCACAGGAGCAGCAGGAGCGCGCAGAAGAACAGATGCGGCAGAAACAGAGCACGCAGGAATACTACCACACTCAGGCGTCCCTCGCCCGGGCAATGACCCGTCTGAGAGTAGCCCAGGACAAGAAGTGGAACATATAGCAACAACTCAGCCATGGAGAAAACTGTGCAAAATCATGCTTGCATGAATTTTTGCACAGTTTTTTTCATGGAATGAGCGCCCGAATATGAGCAAAGAAGCGGCGGCAGCCGCAGTAAGCACGGAGTGCGACTTTGCGAATGGCGCGGCTGAGTTGTTGCGGACGGAGCCAGAGCGCCCGAATATGAGCAAAGAAGCGGCGGCAGCCGCAGTAGCACGGAGTGCGACTTTGCGAATGGCGCGGCTGAGTTGTTGCGGACGGATCGCTAGAGTTTTGCTAAGAATTAATCCGGTCGTTGACATGTCAACGGCCGGATGTTATATTTAGGTTAATTTTGTGTAAAATTCCCGGCGCAGGAAATGCCGGTATTTTTATGCAGAATGCGGAATACGGAAGCATATCAAAGTATTCCGATACAACTTAATATAGCAATTTACAGCAAAGAGGGAAAAATATGGATATTTCTTTTGCAGGATTTTGTCAGCAGGTGTTTTCCAACCCTGTGCTGATGGTAACGGTAGTGCTCACGCTGGGAGTGATATTTGTAAACGGCTGGACCGACGCGCCGAATGCGATCGCCACATGTATCGCTACGAGATGTCTGAAAGTCAGGACGGCGATCCTGATGAGTGCGGCGTTTAATTTCCTGGGCGTGCTTGTCATGACGCATATCAACAGCGCCGTGGCGTCTACGATCAGCAACATGGTCGACTTTGGCGGGCAGACGGATGAAGCGCTCATCGCATTGTGCGCGGCGCTGTTCTCGATCGTCGTCTACAGTGTGGCGGCTTCTGTGTTCGGCATACCGACGAGCGAGAGCCACAGCCTGATCGCAGGGCTTACAGGCGCCGCGATCGCCATACATAACGGAGTCGGCGGCGTCAATTTTGACGAATGGGTGAAAGTCCTCTACGGACTGGTACTCAGCCTTGTACTCGGCTTTTTCATGGGCTGGGTGATCTGCAAGATAATTACTATCGTCTGTGCGTCCATGGACAGGCGCAGGACAAACGGATTTTTTTCTGCGGCGCAGATCTTCGGAGCAGCTTTCATGAGCTTCATGCACGGCGCGCAGGATGGCCAGAAATTCATCGGTGTACTGTTCTTAGGCGTCGCGTTCTGCAATGGGCAGAGCAGCGTCGAGGGGATGATCATCCCGGTATGGCTGATGCTGCTGTGCAGTACGGTCATGGGCGTAGGGACGAGCGTCGGCGGAGAGAAGATTATCAAATCTGTGGGAATGGATATGGTAAAGCTGGAGAAGTTCCAGGGCTTTTCCGCAGACCTTGCCGGAGCGGTGTGTCTGCTCCTCTCCAGTGTGTTCGGTATCCCGGTATCGACGACGCACACAAAGACAAGCGCGATCATGGGCGTCGGCGCGGTGAAGAGACTGTCGGCGATCAATTTCGGCGTAGTGAAGGATATGATGCTGACCTGGATCTTTACATTTCCGGGCTGCGGACTGATCAGCTTCGTTGTTGCAAAGATATTTATTATGGTATTTTAGGAGGAAAGAACAGTGGCAAAGAAACAGGATTCATTTTATTTTGATAACTTTGTGGCGTGTGCGGAGGATTCCTGCCGGGCAGCGCAGATGCTGAAGACGGCGCTTGAAAATTTCAGACCGGAAACATTAAAAGAACAGCTTGACAGCATCCATGAAGTGGAGCACGCCGCAGATGCGAAGAAACACGAGATGCTCGACCATCTGGCAAAGGAGTTCCTGCCGCCGATCGAGCGTGAAGATATCGTTTCCCTGAGTCAGAACATCGACAACATGACAGATAAGGTAGAAGATGTAATGCTCAGAGTTTATATGAATAATGTACAGGACATCGAACCGAATGCCCTTAAGATGACGGATGTTGTGATCGAGTGCTGCGACGCAGTGAGAGATCTCCTTGTCGAGTTTAAGAATTTTAAGCGATCTAAGACACTCAAGCAGCTGATCATCCGCATCAATGATCTGGAAGAAGAATCGGACAAGCTTTTCATGGAGAGTATCAGAGGTCTCTACACGGAGTCGGATAATCCGATCCGCATTATCGCGTGGAGAGATATTTATATTTATCTGGAGAGATGTGCGGACGCTTGTGAGCATGTGGCGGATGTAGTCGAGAGTGTGATCATGAAAAACTCATAATAAGAAGAAGGACCGGCGGCGGAGGGCCCGACCGGTTCTTCTTAGTTTTATCTTGCATTTTCAGATAGCGTATACTACAATAAAAATGCTTATATGAACTGAAAGACAAGGGAGATTAAGATATGAGTGAAAGCTACAAACCGCGTTCTACTGCAGAGATCATGAATGATGTTTTGAGCACCGTGCGTGACTACTATGACTCAGAGTACGCTTATTATATAGAAAAAGAGCAGGGCGATATCGAGGTGATCTATGAGTGGTGCGCCGAGAATGTAGAGTGGCAGAGAGACCGCCTGAAACTGCTTTCCGAGGAAGACCAGCCGAAGTGGATGAAGACAGAGATCACGGATACGACTTCAGACTGCTACAGCGTATTCCGTCAGATCACGGAGGACACGACGGCGATCCTGGCGGTTGCAGGAGTCCACAGAGGAGGCTGCACACTGGATCTTATGAGGGCGCTTCTCCCGTATATCCCTCAGGCGATCGCACTGCAGAAAATGCAGAAGCAGCAGGAGTATCTCAGCTATCATGACGATCTGACGGGACTTTTGAACAGGAACAGTCTGGTAGATTATCTGGACAATGTAAAGAGCAGCGAACTGAAATCTCTGGGAGCGCTTTCGATCGACATCAACGGCCTGAAGAACTTCAATAAAGAATTCGGCAGGGATTATGGCGACGAAGTGATCAACCGCATAGGCGAAGTGCTCCAGGAGTACTTCCACAGCGGTGAGGTCTACCGTCTGACAGGCGACCAGTATCTTGTGCTCGTGGAAAATACAACATATGAAAACTTTACAAAGCAGATCTATGCCGCACACACCAAGCTTGACAATATCAGTCTCGGTCTTGTATCGATGGGATATGCCTGGGAGAAAGTCGATATTGATGTAGAGAAGCTGGTAAATAATGCGGAAGTCATGATGCGTGAGGAAAAGAAGAAATACTATAAGAACCTCAAAAAAGGACATCATGAACCAATCATCAAGCAGGATCTTCTGGATGATCTGGAACACAGGAATTTTATCGTCTGCCTTGTCCCGAAGATCGATACAGCCACCGGCCGGGTTGCTGAGGCCGAGGCGGTGGTCAGATACCACCATAAAGATCTGGGGATCGTGGATCCGGGCAGATATATCAATCTGCTGGAAGAGACAAAGCTCTCCCACTATCTGGATCTGTATGTATTTGAAGAAGTGTGCAAAACGCTTCACCGGTGGGAACTGGACGGGATCCCGCTTATCCCGATCGCGGTAAACTTCGCCGGCGCTACGCTCAAGCAGGAGAGCATTGCAGAGAAGATGCTGCATCTGATTGAAAAATATCATGTCAGATGTGAGTATCTTGAGGTGGAAGTCTCGGAATCCGGCAATGACATGAATCAGGAGATGCTGGCGGAGACCAGCAGCAAGATCCGCAAAGCAAATGTGCGCGTGATCCTGGATCATTTCGGCGCGAAAGATTCCAGTTTCTCTATACTGTCTCTGATGGAATTTGACGGTCTGAAGCTGGATAAGAGCCTGATCACAAATATCGTCGGAAATGCACGCAGCCGCATCGTTGCACAGGCAGTGATCGATATCTGCCGGCAGCTTGGCGCGTTCGTCCAGGCTTCCGGGGTGGAGACGCAGGATCAGTTAAATGTTTTAAAAGAACTCGGATGTGATTATGCGCAGGGGACCCTGTTCAACAAGCCGATCACGATCGAGACGTTTGAAGTCAGATATATGAAGGAATAGAAAATGGTAAGAGCATGGATCGCGGATGTCACACCGCTTTTGGATAAGGGATGTTATGACAGCTATTACAGACAGGCTCCTGACTTCCGAAAGAAAAAGGCGGATGCGCTCCGGCTGGATAAGATGAGAGCGCAGAGCATCGGCGTATGGGCACTGTGGCAGAAGATACGTACAGCATATGAGCTCCCGGAGGAGCCAGTCTTTAATTTCTCCCACTCCGGTACATGCGTTATGTGCGCTGTGTGCATGGACGGCAGGAGTGTGGAGGGCAGGAAAGTACGTGTGGGCTGTGACGTGGAAAAGATCGGGCAGCTCAAAATGAATATCGCGATGCGCTATTTCTGCAAAGAAGAGTATGGATCGATCAAAGAGGCGGGATCGGATGAAGAAAAGACAGACCTTTTCTTCCGTTACTGGGTGTTGAAAGAGAGCTTTATGAAAGCGACAGGGAAAGGGATGGCCCTTCCTGCGAATTCTTTCTGCATCCGCATGGGCGACCCGCCGGTCCTTGTGCGCCAACCGGCAGAGTTCCCGGAATCTTACTATTATCGCGAATACCGTGTCAGTGGATCCCCTTACAAGATGGCGGTGTGTTCCACGGACGCGGATATTGATACGGAATTACATACAGAGTTGACATTATGATAAAATTTGATTTTGATATACATGAGATAAAGCATTTTGGTATGGGGATCGCCCTGGGGCTGGCAGCAGGAGTGCTGGCAGTTTCTCTGGGGGCTTATCATATCATTTCTGAAGATAAAGCGGAAGCCGCCGCCAAAGAAGCGGAGCTGACCGCGGAAAATGAAGAGTTAAGAGGACAGATCAAGAAAGAAAACGCCGTAGAGGCGAATACGGAGACGCTTGCCGGCGGCGGGGACGGCTGGCAGCTGATCCTTGTAAATGAGGAGCATCCGCTGGATGCATCCTACGTACCGGAAAAACTGACGGAGATCTCTCCGGGCTATCAGGTAGACGACCGGATCGTTCCGGAACTTCAGCAGATGCTGGACGACGGGACGGCGCAGGGGCTGAGCATGTATGTGACGTCAGCTTACCGCTCTTACGACCAGCAGATCGAGACGTTTAACGCCTCGATGCAGAACAGGCTGAACCAGAAAATGACGCCTCTGGAAGCGTACCAGGAGACGAGCACTTCTGTCGCGCTCCCGGGTACGAGCGAACATGCGACCGGCCTGGCTGTGGATATCATTTCCACATCATACGGAGAACTGGATGACAGGCAGGGCGATACGGCGGAGCAGAAGTGGCTGATGGAACATTGCTGGGAATATGGATTTATCCTGCGGTATCCGCCGGAGAAGTCAGATATAACCGGCATCATTTATGAACCGTGGCATTATCGCTATGTCGGAAAGGACGCAGCCAGAGAGATCACGGAACAGGGGATCACATTGGAAGAGTATCTTGAGTAACCGGATCCGCTGCCGGCAGTGAGCCTTTGCGAACGGCGCGGGCTGAACTGGTTTCAGGCAGCGGCAGTGGGGATTATAAACAATACATAAGGAGGAGAACCATGGAAGATTTAACATTTGGTGAACAGGTCAAGATCATTCTGGGGAGAAAAGGAATGACGATCAAACAGCTCGCCGGGCTGATCGAAGTCCGGACAGGCAAGAAGATGTCGAGACAGAACCTGACCCAGCGCCTTGGCAGGGATAATTTTCAGGAGCAGGATATGCGTATGATCGCCGCGATCCTTGACTGCCCGTTTCATTTGAGTATCATGTCAGAAGCGCCGGTACAGCCGCGCAGCACAGCCGCGCTTGAAAAAGCCGCGATCGCGCGGACAGACGCTGTAGAGAAAAAACAGGCGGAAGAGATACAGACAGAGAAAATGCGGACAGAAGAGCCTCTGCGGGAGAGTACGGAAGCTCCGGAGTCAGGAGACAGAGTGCCGGCGGCAGATCCGGCTGCAGAGAATACGGCGGAAGCAGATGCTGCAGAGAAGATATCAGAAGAGAATGTGTCAGAAGAGCCTGCACTCGGAGAGAGTACATCCGGAGAAGATATCGCTGCGGATGAGCGTGACATGACGATAGGGGAACTTTATGAGATCCATGAAGAGCTGTCCGAACTGGAGAAAAGTGCAAAGGCCGGAGAACCGGTGGAAGAGATCAAGAAAGAACTGGAAAAGCCGAAGAAATCCCTTTTCCATACCGGCGGGATCTTCCTCCGCAGGAAACAGCGCGAAACAGCGGCAGCGGATCATGCCGGCGCGGCAAAGGCAGCCGAGACAGTAGAGACGGCATCAGAGGATGCGGCTGATGAGAATGCGTCCTGGTCTGCCGGAAGAGAGCAGATGGAGCAGGAGAATATGCAGCCGGCGGCAGAGCAGTACTCTTCTGGAACTGCGGCGGCAGAGAAGGATGATTTTGAACCGGTCATTTCCCATGATGATGCAGAGGAAGACAGGGAAGTCGGCGAGGTAAATCCATATACTGGAAAAGAATATCAGTCAAACAGTGTGAGGATGCACCCGACGAGGATCGGATATGTTCAGGTATATGACCGCACGATCCATAAATGGACAGATATGACGGAGTGGGCGTTCCTCGGGCTTCAGGAGCGTAAGAAAGCTCTGCTCGGAAAGGCGTATGAGCCGCCGATCTATCTGGACTGATCGACAGAATCTCTTGATCGTGCAGCGCAGAAGACAGGCGGCAGGAAACGCCGCACAGGTGAAAGGGGAAACACACAATGGAATGGAAAACGCTGTTATCCCCGAGGCGGGAACGGGAGAGTTCGGGGAGAGCGAAGTCATCAGATCTGAGGAGCGAGTTTGAGAAGGATTACCACAGGATCATCGGAAGCGCGTCGTTCCGGCGCCTCCAGGATAAGACGCAGGTATTCCCTCTTGATCAGAGCGACTTTATCAGGACGCGGCTGACCCATTCGCTGGAAGTATCCTCCCTGGGCAAATCGCTTGGACAGAATATCGGTGAAAATATCCTGCAGTTCCGCAGAAATTCCGGCTTCACTCTGAAGATGAAAGAAGATATCTCCCACATCCTGGAGTGCGCGGGGCTGATCCATGATATCGGGAACCCGCCGTTTGGACATTTCGGAGAAGTGGCGATCCGCGAATGGTTTGCAAGGAATCTGCCGAAGCTGTCTTTTCGGGGACAGGCAGTAGAAGATTTACTGAACGAACAGATGAAACAGGATTTCTATCATTTCGAAGGAAACGCCCAGGCGCTCCGTCTTGTGACAAAACTGCATTATCTGGTAGATGAGCATGGGATGAACCTGACCTATGCACTGCTCAATACGATCATCAAATATCCCGTCCCGTCTACCGGGATCCGGGAAGACAGCGGAAATATCAAGGATAAAAAGATGGGGTATTACCTTGCGGATGAAGCGGTGTTCCGCAGGGTGACAGAAGCGACAGGAGCGGGGAATAACCGGCATCCGCTGACGTATATCCTGGAGGCGGCTGATGATCTGGCGTATAAGACTGCCGATATAGAAGATGCATTTGTAAAAGGATTTATTACTTACTATACATTGGAAAGAGAACTGGCGCCGTTGGAAGATCATTATCCTGAGTCGCCGTTCAAGCCGTTGGAGAAGCTGCGGCAGCTCTATGACCGGGGCTCCAGGAAAGGTGTCAGCAATCCGGGATCCTATGCGGTGAAGAACTGGATCATCAGTGCGCAGGGCTTTCTGATCAGCTGCGCTACATTTGGGTTTACCTCGAATTATGACAGTATCATGAACGGAACATTCGGGCATGATCTGTTTTATGGAACTTACGGAGAGAAGCTGATGGAGCTGTTGGGGGATCTGGCATACCGCCGTGTATTTTCCTCTATGGAGATCTACAAGATGGAAGTGGCGGAGTCTGCTATACTGGACAACCTTATGGATAAGCTGGTAAGGGCTGTGCTCTATTACGATACAGATGTCAGGCAGGATACGATCGATAAACGCGTGGTCTCATTTATCTCTGACAACTATAAGAACGCTTATAAACTACAGGCAGAGGGAAAGAGCGAAGCGGAGAAACTGTATCTCCGCCTGCTCCTTGTGACTGACTATGTGTGCGGTATGACAGACAGTTATGCAAAACGTCTGTATCAGGAGATGAACGGGATCATATAGTCCTGACACAGATCATATAGTCCCGACACAGCGGCACCAGTGGCCGAAATCTGCCGTATCATTACGCTCTTCATCAGTCAGTTCTAATACTGAGACATATGCGCGCGTGAACCGTGGAAAGCCGAACAGATCGGCAGCCCGGGCCTCGCGCGTATCGTATATACCGGGGACTCCCAGCCATCTCCTGCCGTCTTCTTCGATAAGCGCAAGATGATCATAATTGTGGTATCCGTGCAGCAGGAAACTGTTGTTTGCCAGCGGCCAGAATTTCCGCGGCAGCAGGGTGAGGTCTTCACGGCTGATCTTTTTGACAAGCGGAAGGGCTTTCGACTCGGCAGACTGCAGGGCACGTTCCGCGCCAGATGGACGTTCTGATTCAGATGGACATTCCGATCCGGGTACAACATCCGGCACAGCAATATGCGGGATGGGCGCAGTTTCCAGTTCGTGAGAGGAGTCTGACTCGGGCACGGTTTCCGGTTCAGGAGAGGAGTCTGACTCGGACACGGTTTCCGATTCAGGAGTGGCATCTGCTTCAGATACAGGTTCCGGCTCAGGAGAGGTGTCTGGCGCAGGTACAGTTTCCGGCTCGGGAGAGGTATCCGGTTCGGGTACAGTTTCCGGTTCGGCTGTGGTCTCTGCCTTTGTTTCATCCGTACACATCATATCAGGCCGGATATCGAAAAAGAACGAGGACGCCATCCAGAAGAGAGGCGGCGCGTCTTTGTCGGGATCCTGCAGGAGAAATCCGTCAATCTGCTGGAGCGGGCGCCTCTCCGGAAAATGTGTTTCGGATACTGACAGGCGGATCGAGATATTTCTGCCGCAGGAGGTCAGATCAGCAATCTGCGAGATGATCAGTTTCTCCTGTTCACGGCAGAAAGCTGACAGTTTGAGCGTACTGCCGTTTCGGACAGGAATATTCCGGACATGGATCTGAAGGATACAGGACTGGTAATATCGGGAGACTTTGATAAAGCCTACATTCCGCCTGCGCTTATAATTTTCATATTCATATAAATAAAAAGTACCGGGATTCATAGAATAAAATAACCTCTGGTCTTGTCTCTTTTCACTTTAGTCTATTCATCGGGAAAGGGAAAAAGAACAGAGTCGGAAAGGAAAGTCATGGCTGAACAGATAAAACGGCATAATCAGGAAGAAGTGCAAAAAGAGAGGATAAAGCTCGACGAAAAGTATATGAGAGAGGCGATCCGCCAGGCGAAGAAAGCCTATAAGCTGGATGAAACGCCCATCGGCTGTGTGATCGTACACGACGGCAGGATCATAGGCAGGGGATACAACCGCAGGAATACGGATAAGAGTCCTCTCGCCCACGCGGAGATCACGGCGATCAAAAAAGCGAGTAAGAAGATCGGCGACTGGCGGCTCGAAGAGTGTACCCTGTATGTGACGCTGGAGCCGTGCCAGATGTGCGCTGGAGCCATCATACAGTCGCGTGTGACGAGGGTGGTGGTTGGCTGCATGAATCCGAAAGCCGGATGTGCGGGGTCTGTCCTGAACCTGTTGGATGTGAAAGCATTTAACCATCAGGCAGAACTTACGACCGGCGTATTGGAGGAAGAGTGCAGCGCTCTTATGACAGGGTTCTTTAAAGAACTGAGAGAAAAGAAGAAGAAAGAGAAAGCGAAGTCCGCCGGAATGTGAGTGCATCACGATCCGGCGGCCTTTCAAATCTTCTTCTCCTCTCTGAAATACTTCGGTGACCGTCCGTATACATTCTTAAACGCCCGTGAAAAATGGAGCTGGTTCGAGTACCCGACAGCATTCGCGATCTCTCTGACGGAGAGCTGCGTGGTCAGAAGGAGCTGCGCGGCCTTGGACATGCGGTACTTGATCAGATACTCCTGCGGGCCCTGGTTGATCCTTTCTTTAAACAGCTTCAGCAGCTGGTTCCTGTGGATATTGCATCGTCTTGCAATGGATTCCACGGAGATGTCGTTCATAAAGTTTTTCTCGATATACAGAAATGCCGTCTGCAGATAGTAGTCTGACAGGCTTCCGTCCGAGCGGAGCGCCTCATAGGGCTTTCCCGCCGAACGGATCAGGCAGTCGGCAAAATTATACAGTTTTGAAATCTTATAAAAAGGCGTCCGGTCCGAATCACGGGCCATGTCCATCATTGTTTCCATCATTTCTGCGGCCGCCGCACGGTCTGAGGGCCTGAAGACCGGAGAAGCGATGGAAAGTCCTGCTTTTTCTACGATGCTGGCTGCATAGACGCCGTCGAATTCGATCCAGACATATTCCCACGGATGTTCTTTGCCGGTGTAATAAGTCGTGACCTGGAACGGGAAGATCATAAACCCCTGCCCGCTGTGGATCATGTAATTGTGTTCCACGCCGTTCTCATCATCGGCAGCCAGCCTTCCGGATCCGGAGATGACATAGTGGAACAGATAATGATTTCGTGTACACGGGCCGAAAGAGGCTCCGGGAGCGTTATCGGCATATCCGCACTGATAGGGATTCAGGTCAAGGAAATTTTCGTTGGGAAACAGATAAAATAATCCTGGTTTCATAGCCTCATCTCCGATCATTCGCATGATATACAGAAATATAAAATGTGATTTTCTATATCTGAGCTTATTATATACCAAAATGCACAACCATGCATAGCATTTTTTTAGCCGGTGCATTTTGGTATAAAAATCAGTTCATGCGGATATGGTGGATTTTTATGTGCGTTGATAAAATAACAGTACGCTGACATGTTGGACAGATATAAAAGGCAGAAACGGCCGTCTGCCAAAATAAAGCAGGATTGTGCAATCCTGCGCAGAAGGAGGATTATACTATGAGTAAGTTGTGGAAAAAAGTACTTGCGGCATCTGCCGCGGGAGCTCTCGTACTGGGGCTCACGGCCTGCGGCGGTTCTGGCGACGGCGGCAGTGGAGACGGCCATCTGGTGTTCATGATCTGGGATTCCGGACAGAAGAGCAGTATGGAGGCGATCGCGGATGCCTATATGGAGGAACATCCGGATGTGACGATCGAAGTGCAGGCGTCAGGCTGGGACGAGTACTGGACGAAGCTGGAAGCGGCGGCAAAGAGCAATTCTCTTCCGGATATCTTCTGGATGCACTCCAATCAGATGTATACATATGCGGACGCAGGGATCCTCGCGGACTGCACGGATATCGTAGATGAGGCGGATTACGCTGCGACTGCGGTAGAGAACGCGAAAGGCAGTGACGGAAAGATATACGGTGTGCCGAAAGATAAGGATGCGGTAGCACTTTTATACAATAAAGAACTTTTTGACCAGGCGGGTGTCGGGTATCCGACTGCGGACTGGACATGGGATGATCTTGAGAGCGCTTCGCAGGCGATCTACGACAAGACAGGAAAATATGGATATATGGCATACTCCCATGATCAGATCGGATACTGGAACTTCGTATATCAGAACGGCGGTCAGATCTTAAGCGACCGCAGATGCGATCAAGTATTATATCGGCCTGCAGGAGAACGACTGGTGTCCGACCCAGGAGCAGTTCGCCAACACGGGAGCTGCCGAGATGTTCTTCTCCGGACAGGGCGCAATGTACTACGCAGGAAACTGGGATCTGGCGAACCTGTGTGCAACCTATCCGGATATGAACGGGAAATGGGATGTGGCCGTCCTGCCGAAATGCCCGGATCCGGCTGACGGAGACGGACGCGCAGTCATCTCCAACAGTGTATCCTATGCAACGTCGGCAGAGGGCGAGAACCATGATATTGCAATGGACTTCCTCGCGTTCCTCGGCTCAGAAGAGGGACAGCGGATCCAGGGAGAATCCGGTGTCGCCATCCCGGCGTATAACGGCCTGGAAGATACATGGGTACAGTCCTTTGCAGACCAGGGATACGAGGTAAATGTAGGAAACCTGATCGAGCAGTTTGACTACAGCGTGAAATACGTGAATAATGCTTCCCGCCGTGTATGGGAGCCGGAAGTAGAGCAGACGGTGCTTGATATTTATGCGGGTACACTGACCGTGGACGAAGGAATCCAGCAGATGCAGGATGAAGTGACACAGGCGATCGCGGATCAGTAAGGCTAAAAGGGGGAACTCCTGATGAAGAGGAAGAGAAAACTCGGTCAGGATAATCTGTGGGGCTATCTGATGATAGCTCCTACGATTATCGGACTGATCATTTTGAATGTTTATCCGTTCATAGATACGATCATTTTAAGTTTCTGCAAGAGCGGAGTGTTCGGCGGCAGGACGTTCGCCGGACTGGATAATTATATAAAGATGTTTGGCAGCAGTGAGTTCTGGCAGGCTGCGTGGAATACGGTCTATTTCTGTATCCTGACTGTGCCGGTGGGCGTTTTCCTGGCGCTGATCGTAGCAATCCTGCTGAATGCGAAGATCAGAGGAAAAGTTGTGTTCCGTGCGATCTTCTTCCTTCCCATGGTCGTGGCTCCGGCTGCGGTAGCGATGGTCTGGAAATGGATGTTCAACTCAGAGTACGGCATTATCAATACCGTGTTTCATCTGGATGCGGGGTGGACGACAGATCCGAATCTGGTCATCCCGACGGTTGCGATCATGGCGATCTGGAGCGCCATCGGATATGATGCGGTGCTCCTGCTCTCGGGTATCCAGAATATCTCCAAGAGCTATTATGAGGTGGCGAGCCTTGACGGATGTACGAAGCTGCAGCAGTTCCGGTACATTACGCTGCCGATGGTATCGCCGACGCTGTTCGTCGTGCTGATCATGCGTCTGATGGCATCGCTGAAAGTGTACGACCTGATCTATATGATGATCGGCGAAGGCAATCCGGCGCTGAGCAAATCGCAGTCGCTTATCTATCTGTTCTACCGTGAATCATTTATCAAGGGAGACAAAGGATTTGCCTCGGCCATCGTTATTGCGACGGTGCTTCTGATCGGTATTTTCACGGCGGTCCAGTTCATCGGCCAGAAAAAGTGGGTCAATTACGAAGTATAGGAGGCGGATGGTATGAAGAAGAAAAAAACAATTTCAACGATCTTACTGTATGCGGTTCTGATCATCGGTTCTCTTATTATGATATTTCCGTTTATCTGGATGGTGCTTACAGCGGTGAAGACAAATGCAGAGGTCCTGCAGGTGCCGCCGACCATCCTTCCGGAGCACTGGGATTTTTCGTCATTTACGAAGGTGTTTGACCTGCTGACGTTCGGGCATCTGTACCTGAACACCGGGCTGATGATCCTGTTCCGTGTGCTGTGTGCGGTGGTATTCAGCTCCATGGCGGGATATGCATTTGCGAAACTGAATTTTAAAGGGAAAAATATCCTGTTCACGCTGGTTATTGTCCAGCAGATGATCCCGGGCCAGATCTTTATCATCCCGCAGTATGAGATGGTAGCCGGACTGGGATTGACGGACTCTATTTTCTCGCTGGTATTTCCGGGGCTTGTGAGTGCGTTCGGTACATTCTTCCTGAGACAGGCATATATGGGGATCCCGGATGAGATCGCGGAGACGGCTTATCTGGACGGCTGTACGAGGTGGCAGACTTTTACGAAGATCCTGTTCCCGCTGACGAAGTCTTCGGTGGCGGCGCTGACCGTATTTACGGCTGTGTTCTCTTATGCAGACCTGATGTGGCCGCTGGTTGCCAATACAAACATTAATTCAACGACGCTGTCAGCCGGCCTCTCTACGCTGAACAGCCTGTCCAGCACCAATTATCCGGTACTGATGGCAGGATCTCTGTTCGCGATGCTGCCGATGGTCATCCTGTATCTGATCTTCCAGAAACAGTTCATCGAAGGCGTGGCAATGACAGGAGGAAAATAGAAAGGAACAAGCCTATGAGACTCATTACATTGCAGACAAAGAACACGACTTATCAGATGGGCGTAAATGAGATGGGCTTTCTGATGCATTTATATTACGGGCCAAGGGCGGAAGGCGATATGAGCTTTCTGCTCGACGCCCGGGACAGGGGCTTCTCCGGCAATCCTTATGCTGCCGGGATGGACCGGACGTTTTCTCCGGATGTGGTGCCGCTGGAATATCCGTGTTACGGGAACGGCGATTTCCGCAGCCCGGCATCTAATGCAAGGGATAACAGGGGCGTATTCGGTGCGGATCTTCGGTTCCGGGACTTCCGGATGAAAAACGGGAAATACAGCATCTCCGGACTTCCGGCTGTATATGCCGGTGAGGAGGAAGCGTACACGGCTGAGATCACGCTGGAAGATGAGCGCCTTAGCCTGGAGGTTGTGCTCCGGTACGGAGTGCTGCCGGAACAGGATGTGATCACGCGGAGTGTGGCTGTGACCAACAGAGGGCGCGATATGGTATTCCTTGATAAAGTGTACAGCACATGCATTGACTTCCCGGGCGGGGAGTATGATCTGCTGCATTTCTACGGAAGACATATGATGGAACGGAATATGGAGCGGGTCCCGGTGATCCACGGAAATCAGCAGTTCGGAAGCCGCAGGGGGATGTCGGGACACCAGCATAATCCGTTTTTTATCCTGGCGGACAAGGATACTGTGGAAGAGCACGGTTCCTGTTATGGGCTGGGCTTCGTGTACAGCGGCAATTTTACTTTCGAAGCGGAACGGGACCAGCACAACCAGACTCGGATCCAGATGGGGCTCCCGGAGGAGATGTTTGACTGGCCGCTGAAGCCGGATGAGACATTCTACAGTCCGGAAGCAGTGATGGCGTATACAGCGGAAGGGCTTACAGCGCTGTCGCATATCTATCACGATCTGATCAGAGAACATATCTGCCGGGGGAAATATAAAAAAGCCGGCAGGCCGGTGCTGCTCAACAGCTGGGAGGCTGCGTATCTTGATTTTGACGGAGATAAGCTCATCGAGATCGCCCGGCAGGCTGCGGATCTGGGACTGGATATGTTCGTGCTGGACGACGGCTGGTTCGGAGACCGCGATACGGACAACAGCGGCCTGGGCGACTGGGTCGTTAATGAGAAGAAGCTGGGCGGGCCGCTGAAACGGATCTCGGATGCAGTGAATGCAATGGGACTGAAGTTCGGCCTGTGGATCGAGCCGGAGATGGTCAACGAAGACAGCGGTCTTTACCGGGAGCATCCGGACTGGGCGTTTGTCATTCCGGGGAAAAAGCCGGTGCGCTGCCGTAATCAGCTTGTCCTTGACTTTTCCAGAAAAGAAGTCGTAGATTACATTTTCAACAGTATTGCAAAAGTCATAGACGGGGCAAATGTAGAGTATATCAACATGGATTATAACCGCAGCATCTGTGATGTATTTACTGCTGTGGAAGGCTGCCAGAACTACGGAAAGATCATGTATGAATATATGCTCGGCGTCTATGATTTCCTGGAGCGGATGAACCGGCGGTGGTCTGATATGCTGATCGAGGGATGCAGCGGCGGTGGAGGCAGGTTCGACATGGGCATGCTGTACTATACGCCGCAGATCTGGTGCAGTGATGACACAGACGCCATCGAACGGATCCGGATCCACCACGGGACAAGCTTCTGTTATCCGCTGTGTATGGTCGGTTCCCATGTGTCGGCTGTGCCGAATCATCAGACCGGCCGGACGGTTGATTTCAGGACCAGAGGGATCGTCGCCATGGGCGGCAGCTTCGGCTATGAACTGGATCCGGGCAGGCTGACGGATGAAGAAAAGGCTGAGGTGAGAGAACAGGTCAGAACGTATAAAGAAAATGAACATCTGATGCTGAACGGGGATTATTTCAGACTTCATACCCCGGGAAAAGATACAGAAGCAGCGGCGTGGGCGTTTGTGAGCAAAGACAAAAACGAGGCGCTTATAAGCATCGTATCGCTTGACAGCCATGGGAATGAGCCTACTACTTATATAAAGATAAAAGGTCTCAGAAGTGACAGGATGTATCACTGTGAAGAGACAGGGAAAACATACAGCGGGGCAGTGCTGATGCATGCCGGATACCCGATGCCGGTCGTACCGGGTGAGTATAAGGCATGGCAGTTCCATCTAAGAGCACAGTAACCGCTTGTGCAGAGCAGCCCGGGGCTGTTCCCGAAAAGGGAGCAGTCACCGGGCTGTTCTGCATTCTGTTTCCGTGACGTTTTCTCTTTCCCGGAAGATCAGCCGGAACAGGAACCGTACAAACGGCCCTGCATAGCACATCTGCCAGAAAAATGCCATCGGGAAATTGAAGACTGTTGTCTGCAGCCAGACGGCAATAAACTCACTGCCTGCATTTTTAAACAGGATGGTCGCCGCCAGACTCATAAGCGGGCACATCCACATAACAGATACAGCGGAAATGGCCAGTACCAGATGGAACGGATTCTCTTTTCGCGGGTCAACGATCCGGAAAGCGGCACGTTTTGCCATGTGTCCCACGAAGAAGAAATCGAGGATAAAAGCGACCGGAGCCATGATGACCAGCTCACGGAATGCAGACAGAAATACGCTGCTGTCCAGCCCACCGGTATTAAGGGCGATGTTGTAGCAGATCATCACATAAACCATTACAAAAACCATCATAATGGTAAAAATTACTTCCTGAAATTTATTTTTGGGCATAAAAAATCCTCCTTAATTGATAATAAACAGAAAAATGTGTTGTTCGTTATCATTCAGGAGAATGTGCGTTTCCAATAAGACCAAAAATCCGTTATTCTTTTTTCGTGCATTGCGCTTCGAACATGATCCACAGGCGTTACCCCGGCAGTTGACTCAGCCCAGGCACCCTCACGGCACCCGGAAGCTCCTGCTTAGTGCTGCTCCGTTCCCGACCTGACACGGTTCACAGGTTCCCGTCGCGTGAGACCCAGACATCAACATCACTTACCGGGGGCAGCCCTGCAGACTGCCGCCCTCTGCGCAATATCACCCCTGCTATAGCGGATTGCAGGTACAAGGTACCGCTAACACCCCGGCTGCACGAGCCTTAATTTTACATGATATTTCTGTAAATGTCAATAGCTTGAAAATCAACCGCTTGTAACTTGCAGTGACATCCGATATAATGGAGAAAGGAAAAAGCAAAGATACACCGGCTGTTACAGCCGGTGTAAATTTTGAAGAGACGGAGCATTTATTATGAATATCCTTTTAGCGGCGATAAATGCAAAATATATTCATTCGAATCTTGCAGTGTACAGCCTGCGTGCGTATGCCAGCAGGTATATGGAAGAGACGGAGATCGCAGAGTACACGATCAACCAGCCCGTGGATGAGATCCTCATGGATATCTACACACGGAAGCCGGATATCCTGTGCATTTCCTGCTATCTGTGGAACATCAGCTATGTAAGGCAGCTCATCCGTGAGATACCGAAAGCGCTGCCCGATACGAAAATCTGGCTGGGCGGCCCGGAGGTTTCTTACAATGCCGGTGAATTGCTGGAGGAGTATCCCGGCCTGGCAGGGATCATCTGCGGGGAGGGCGAGGAAACATTTCTGGAGCTCATGGACTACTATCATTCTGTGACAGAGATTCCAGCAGAGAAGGAAGACACGGGCTGCAGCAGACCGATGGTTCCGGATCTTTCAGAAATCCGGGGGATCACATATCGGAACAGTGACGGAAGCATCATAGAGACGCAGCCCCGCCCGGTGCTTGATCTGAGTACGATTCCGTTTGTATACGAAAATATCGAGGGTTTCAGGAACCGGATCATTTATTATGAATCCAGCAGAGGTTGTCCGTTTTCGTGCAGTTACTGCCTTTCTTCTATAGACAAATGTCTGCGGTTCCGCGACCTTGATCTTGTGAAACAGGAACTCCGGTTTTTTATCGACCATGAGGTGCCCCAGGTAAAATTTGTGGACCGGACGTTTAACTGCAGGCACGATCACGCTATGGCAGTGTGGAACTATATCAAAGAACATGACAAAGGCATGACGAACTTTCATTTTGAGATAGCGGCGGATCTTCTCAATGAGGAGGAGACCGCACTGATCCGGAGTATGCGGCCGGGGCTGATCCAGCTTGAGATTGGGATCCAGTCTGCGAACCGTGAGACAATATCTGAGATAAAGAGAAAGATGGATCTGGAAAAAGTGGAGCGCACGGTGGCGCAGATACGGGAGAACAGAAATGTACACCAGCATCTGGACCTGATCGCAGGGCTTCCGTATGAGGACTATGACAGCTTCGCGAAGTCCTTTGACCGTGTGCACGCGATGCGCCCGGACCAATTGCAGCTTGGATTCTTAAAAGTGCTGAAGGGTTCCCTGATGCACGAGAAGACGCAGGAATATGCTCTTGTGTATCAGGACCGCCCGCCCTATGAAGTGCTCTCTACAAAGTGGCTGTCTTACGCCGATGTGATCCGCCTTAAAAAGATCGAGGAGATGGTGGAAGTCTATTACAACAGCGGGCAGTTCAGAAATACGATGGAGCACGCAGAAAAAGAGTTTCCCGGCGCGTTTGCCATGTACAGCTCTCTGGCGGATTATTATGACAAAAACGGATTGTTCAAGATCAGCCACTCCCGGATCGCAAGATACGAGATCCTGCTGCACTTTCTGGAAGAACATATGGGAGTGCGGCAGAACAGCCCTGACGACAGCGGGCAGCGGGCTTTAGATCCGGGGAAAGACAGGCGGCAGTCAGCAGCCGAAGCCTCTGAGGACAAGATGGATGAATACGCCGCGTGGTTGACATTGGACTTGTATCTGAGGGATAATGTGAAAAACCGGCCAGCATTTCTCCCGGCGAACAAGGTGAGCCCGGATGAAGCGGCGGCTTTCTATAAAACAGAGGAAGAAGAGCGCCGGTATCTGAAAGAGTATGCGGCATATGACAGGAGACAGATGCGCAAAATGACGCATCTGGAACGGCTGTTCGGAAGGATGCTCCTGTTTGATTACCGTGAGCGGGATCCGCTCAGCGGAGACGCAAAAGTATATGAAATAGAAGAAAGGACTGTTGGAAATGAATTTTCATGATAAAAAATTCAGACGTATCGTGTCTATAATCATACTTGTTCTGATAGCGGCAATGGTGCTGACCATGGTACTGCCGTATGTCATATAATATAGAGGCGGAAATTTTCCCGCTTTTGAAGCAGGCGGGAAATGCAACAGAAAAGTGCTGAGAAGACAGGAGAAGATCAGGAAATGTCCGAAAAAGATATTATGAGGATCGGGAAGATCACACAGACCGCATGGTGCCGGTCTGTCAGAAAGCATCTGCATATCGGAGATGGTGATATGCTGTTTGCCCTGTCTCCGTGGGAGACGTGCTCCGGTTTTCAGACGGAAACAGGAGACGGATATGTGTGGGCGGACGCTCATGTCTCTGGAGATGACGCTGGGACAGGGTATTATGCCGTATATCATGCGGCCGGCGAACTTGCCGCCCGCAATGTGAGAGCCCGGGGCGCGGCCGGATATGTCATGCTCGCGCAGGGGAGCCGGGAAGAGCAGCTCGCCGGGATCGCGGCAGGTGTGGACCGCGCGTGCAGGGAACTGGAAATCCCGGTGACGGATTTTCAGGGAGAAGTGTCAGGCGCAGTCGTACATACAGTTGTATCGGTAAGCGCAGCGGGAGTACGGCAGGATCAGAAAGCGGCGAACGGTGTAAAAACATTCCGGAGGGAAGCTGCGGCTCAACGGGAGATCATTATGTGTGGATATGCAGGACTTGAAGGAACCCTGCGCATTCTCGATGAAGCGCAGACGGAGCTGGAGACGCGGTTCGTATCTGCATTTCTGGAACAGACGAAAGGGCTGACAGTAGAACTGGCAAGACCCGGCCAGATCCTGAAAGTATTTGAATGTGACAGGAACGCTTCGGTGCGCCAGATCGGAAGCGGCGGGATCCTGGCTGCTTTGTGGGAACTCTCGGAGACGGCGGGGATCGGCTTCGAGATCGATATGCCGCAGATCGCACTGAAGCAGGAGACGGTGGAAATCTGTGAATTCTACCGGCTCAATCCATACCTGATGACGTCTGCCGGCAGTTATCTCATCCTGACCGATGCGGGCGAAGCTGTGATCCGCGCGCTCGAAGAGACGGGCGCGCATGCGGTCAGGCTGGGCGCGGCGAGAGATCAGAATGCGCGGGTGATCCAAAACGGCGAAGAGATCAGGTATCTGGACAGACCTGCGCCGGATGAACTGGAAATATGGAGGAGTAAAAGATGAGTGAGAATAAGGAAACGCTGAGAATAGAGATACTGAAATATCTGGAAAAACACAGCAGGGTGGATCTGGGCGAGCTCGCTGTGCTCATGGGAGCGGAAGAAGCAGAGGTCGCCAATGAGATCGCGGAGATGGAGAAAGAGAAGATCATCTGCGGGTATCACACGCTGATTGACTGGGATAAGACAGGAGTTGAGATGGTGACGGCTCTGATCGAAGTGCGCGTGACGCCCCAGCGGGACAGAGGATTCGACCGTATCGCGGAACGGATCTACAACTATCCGGAAGTCTATGCGGTCTATCTGATCTCCGGAAGTTATGACCTGCTTGTGACGCTGGAAGGGAAGACGCTGAAAGAAGTTTCCAGATTTGTGTCAGAGAAATTGTCCCCGATCGAAGGTGTGCTCAATACGGCGACGCATTTCATCCTGAAAAAATACAAAGACCACGGGACGGTCATGGTGCCGAAAAAAGAGTCGGAAAGGATGCCGGTGACGCTGTGATGAGAAATCCATTATCAAAGAAGATCATAGAGATACAGCCGTCGGGGATCCGTAAGTTCTTCGACGTGGCAAATGAGATGGAAGACGCGATCTCCCTGGGAGTGGGGGAGCCGGATTTTGACACGCCGTGGCGGATCCGCGACGAGGGGATCTTCAGCCTTGAAAAAGGAAGGACTTTTTATACATCCAATGCAGGGCTCAAAGAGCTGAGAAAAGAGATCTGCAGATATCTGGAGCGTAAGATCGGCGTAACCTACGACCCGCTGAAAGAGACACTTGTAACCGTGGGCGGAAGCGAGGCGATCGACGTAGGTCTGCGGTGCATGCTCGATCCCGGGGATGAAGTGCTGATCCCGCAGCCCTGTTATGTCTCCTACCTGCCCTGCACGGTCATGGCGGACGGAGTGCCCGTGGTGGTCCCGCTGCAGTATGAAAATGATTTTAAACTGACAGTGGAAGATCTGGAGAAATATACGACGCCGAAGACAAAAGTACTGATCATGCCGTTCCCTAATAATCCCACAGGTTCTATCATGACAAGAGAAGATCTGGAACCGGTGGCAGAGTTTGTAAAAGAGCATGATCTGTATGTGATGTCTGACGAAATTTACTCGGAGCTCACATATCAGACAAAGCACGTCTCTATCGCAAGCCTGCCGGGGATGCGGGAGAGGACGCTGGTGATCAACGGATTTTCCAAAGGGTTTGCAATGACCGGATGGCGGCTGGGCTACTGCTGCGGCCCGGAAGTGATCATCGAACAGATGACCAAGCTCCATCAGTTCGCGATCATGTGCGCGCCTACGACCAGCCAGTACGCGGCGGTCGAGGGCCTGAGAAACTGCGAGGACGAAGTAGAGGAAATGCGGCAGTCCTATAACCAGAGACGCAGATTCCTCATGCATGAGTTTAAACGGATGGGACTGGAGTGCTTCGAACCCTTCGGGGCGTTCTACGTGTTCCCGAGCATCAAAGAGTTCGGCATGAACTCGGAAGAATTCGCCACAAGGCTTCTTCAGGAAGAAAAAGTGGCGGTAGTGCCGGGGACCGCGTTCGGAGAGTGCGGGGAAGGATTCCTGAGAATTTCGTATGCCTACTCTCTGGAAGACTTGAAAGAGGCGCTCGGCAGGGTGGAAAAATTCATTACCCGGCTGAGAGGAGAAGCGTTGAGAGAAGAGTAAACGCCAGAGACGGAAGAGGCGGCTTTGCCTCTGCCGGCCGGATGAGTAAAGAATAAGAACGGGAGATAATATTATGCTGAATATTGTACTTCTTGAGCCGGAGATCCCGGCAAATACAGGAAATATAGGGAGGACGTGCGTCGCGTCCGGCACAAGGCTCCATCTGATCGAACCTCTGGGGTTCAGCCTCAGTGAAAAAGCGCTAAAGCGCGCAGGGATGGACTACTGGAAAGATCTGGACGTCACCACATATATCGACTATCAGGATTTCCTGGACAAGAATCCGGGGGCGAAGATCTACATGGCGACGACCAAGGCGCAGAAGCTGTATACGGAAGTGTCTTATGAGGACGACTGCTATATCATGTTCGGAAAAGAGAGCGCAGGCATCCCCGAAGAGATCCTCGTACAGAATCAGGAGAACTGCATCCGGATCCCGATGATGGAGAAGATCCGGTCGCTGAACCTCGGAAATTCGGTGGCGGTCGTGCTTTATGAGGCCCTGCGGCAGAACGGATTCGCAGGGATGGAACGGGAAGGACAGCTGCATTATCTAAGTTGGCATTAAAAGTGCAGGAACAGGGCGGAGGCGAAAGCGATGAGTATTTTTGAATACGATCAGGAGAAACATATCAGACAGGAACGGGAAGAAGCCTGGGAGGAAGGACATGCAGAAGGTCAGAGTTCAGGGCTGAAGCTTGCAGAGACAATCTTCCGGCTTTCCCGGGAAGGCAAATCTATAGAGGAAATATCAGCCCAGTGCAGTCTTTCAGAAGAACAGATACGGAAGCTGCTCGGTCAGGCGGAAGAGTGATGAGTGATATGAGAAAAAAGAGCGGGCTGGCGCGTCATGGGTGTGCCAGCCCATTCTTTTAATCCTTGAAGGTCGGAGTAGTTGCGACGTATTTCTGATTCCGGCTGCGCGGCTTGTCAGGAATCGTCATTCTGATCTGGCCTGACTGCAGCAGTGGGGTCAGATTTTTTTGGGAAAAATATTTTACATCGCGAAATCCTGCGTATTCCGCAATTTCTTTTTTACCTCTTGGAATGGAGCAGTAAGTTAATATTTTTTTCTCTGTAGATATAGGATCAGAGACTACGATAACTTGGGGGGTAACTTGGGGGAGACTCTGATTATTTTTGGTTTCCCGTATTGTTCCGCCTTCCGGGACTTGCTGTTTTTTCCTATAGAATATTACTGCAAATCCATAGGGTTGCTGTTCAAATTCCACTTTACAGCCTGCGTTACGGCAGACGACGCTGATTCGTTTTAACCCAGTCGCAAAACTTTCCATATCTTTTGAGTAGTACAGAGTTCTAGTAATTAATGGATTCCTTCTGACTGGCCTGGATTTCCCATTGATAAATATTTCGGGAGTAAGCCCAGCGGGAAATTCACCGGGATTATAAATTTCTATTCTGTTTTTAAAAATTGCTATTTCGTTACTTTGCCCGGAATCAAACATTTTGTGTCCGAAAGAATTGATAATAGCTTCGCGGATTGCTTCCAGAGGTATTTCGGGAATTTCTCTGCGAGCTAACCCTTTTCCTATTTCGACCCTCCAGTCCATTGCGTCAATGATATACTGTTCAGCTTTTTTGGCAAGCTCCATGATAGATCCGGTAAATCTTCTGATGTCAGTAAAAGTCAGTCTTTCGTCCGTTGCAAATTTAGCCATTTGAAGCTCGTTGATGCCACTGTTGCAAAATAAAGCAGCGCCGGCATTTAACAAATAATTTTCGTGTGTAAGTTCTAGCTTTTCGAGAACAGTTTTCTTATCTGTTTCATCAAATTCTATACGTCCGGCATCCTTTGCTTTTTTTAGGTATTCTCGGAAGACCTGCTCGTCTATATCATCAATTGTATATTTAGATACCTTGCGCTCCCAGGAATATTGAACATTGTCTCTTTGGCGAAGGAGATTTTCATATGTACTCTGATCCATGAGCAGATCTTCATCTGCTATGCGGATCCTGGGGATATTATATGCGAGATAAGGTATTCTGCTGCCCTCGAAACGGACTCGGATACATTCTCGGTCTCCGATTTTTACTACGGAAATTGTATACCAAAGTACAGTTCGCCCTTCTGGTGTTTATTAAGAATGGCAACGATAGAAAATATAGATTCCTTCAGTTCACCAGTACTTTTTTTGTATTCCTTTGTTTCGGTTTCAGGTCCAATATTCTCTAGTGCCATAATAATCATTCCTTTCCTGCTTGATGCTTTATATTTTATCCGATTTCCTGTTTTATATCAATTTTATCGATAAACTAATAAATAATTATAAAATATGCTGATAAATACTTTGAATAATAATCATCATCATGTATAATATTACCAAATGCTGTGTTAAGAACACGTTAAAATTTATTCTCTGCATGAAGCAGGAAGGAATGGAAAAACTAAGGAAACAGACAGGATCCGGAAAGGTGGTGGACAAAATCATGGTAGAAGAGACGATCCGGACGATCCGCAAGACTGAGAAACAGGCACAGGAGATCGTGGAGAACGCCCGACAGGAGAGTGAATGCATCCGGAAAGAGGCGGAAGAGCGCTCCGGCCAGATCCGGGAAGAAATTATCAGAAATGCCCGTGAAGAAGCGGCGGCAGTGATGGAGCAGGCACATGTATCCGGTGATGAATCAGCGCGCGGGGCGGAAGCTGTTATCAGGAGCGATACGGACAGACTTAAGACTTCCGCCAAAGAGAAAGAAAAAGAGGCGGTGGAGATGGTCATCTCCATGCTGGTCTGAGTGACGGAAGAGATAATTGAAGATGTAATTACAGCAACAAACTGTAAAACGGAAACAGTAAGCGGCACGCAGGTGCCGTGAGGAAAAGGAGGGACAGATAAATGGCGGTACTTAAGATGCAGAGGATCAGCATCTGCGCCTTAAAGAAAGACCGTAAAGCGATCCTTGAGAAGCTCCAGAGCATGGGCGTCCTCGAAGTGGACCATATTCTTGATGAGGATGAAGATTTTCACAAGATGGATACCGTGGGAAAGAAGCAGGGATTTGAAAAGGCGGCGGCCTCGGTGGACCAGTCGCTGGATATCCTGGAGAGATATGCGCCGGAAGAAAGATCCATGTTCGCGGCTCTGGAGGGGAAGAAACTGATCTCTGCGGACGAGGGGATGAAAGTCCAGGAAGAGCGCCGGGATCTGTTGCGAACGGCGAAACAGATCTACGATCTGGACCGGGAACACGCGGAGCAGCTGGCGTCTGTTACGAAGCTTACGAACAGCATCGAGAGCCTGACGCCGTGGCTTGCGCTGGATGTGCCTCTGAAAGTGATGAAGACAGAGCGGACCGTATTCTTCCCGGGGACGATGCCCGGAGGCACTACGGTGGAGAAAGTATATGAGATACTTGCCGAAAAAGCTCCGGATACGGAGAGCGCCGACGTGCATATCATTTCGCAGGAGCAGAGCACGGTCTATCTGGCGGTGATCTGCTTAAGAGAAGAGGCGGGCGCGGTGGAAGATGCGCTTAGAAGCGAGGGATTTGCCAGACCTTCCCAGTCGTGGGATGAAGCGCCAGCCCGGGAGAAAGAGATACTGGAGCAGAAGATCGCGGAGTGTCAGGATAACATAGCAGAGATTGAAAGTCAGATCAGGGCGCTTGCATCAGAGCGTGAACGGCTGAAGATCGTGGCGGATTACTATAGAGTCCGGGCAGACAAGTACGATGTGCTCGGAACGCTCCCCCAGTCTGAGCGGACATTTGTCATCAGCGGTTATATACCGGCAGCCGTGGCAGACAAGACGGCGGACTATCTGATGGATAAATACGACTGTATGGCAGAGGTGGAGGAACTGAAAGAAGACGAGGAACCTCCGGTCATCCTCAAGAACAATCCGTTCTCCGCCAATATGGAAGGCGTCGTGGAGTCATACGGGCTTCCGGTCAAGGGAGAGATCGACCCGACCACGATCATGTCGTTTTTCTATGTGTTTTTCTTCGGCATGATGCTCTCCGATGCGGCATACGGAGTGATCGTGGCGATCGTGTGCGGCATACTGGTGCTGAAATTCCCGAGGATGTCCGCGGGGATGAAGAAGTCATTAAAGCTCTTCTTCTACTGCGGACTCTCAACGATCGTATGGGGAGTCCTGTTCGGCGGGTATTTCGGAAATATCGTGGATATCGTTACGGAGAAATTCATGGGGACGAAGATCACCCCGCCGGCACTGTGGTTCATACCGCTGAACGAGCCGATGAAGCTTCTGCTCTACTCGCTTCTGTTCGGTGTGATCCACTTGTTTACAGGGCTTGCGATCAAAGGCTATCTGTGCATCAGAGACGGAAAGATCATGGACTTCTTCTGCGATGTGGTGCTCTGGTTCACGCTCCTTGTCGGGCTGCTCCTGATGCTGCTCCCAAGCGAGCTGTTCGCATCGATCGCACAGATGGAGATTGTATTTCCGGGATGGCTCAACACTCTGGCGAAAGCGCTCGCGATCATCGGCGCCGTGGGGATCGTCCTCATGTCGGGGCGCTCGAACAAGAATCCGGCTCTTCGGATCGCGCTTGGCGCATATGATCTCTACAATATTACCGGATGGCTCAGCGACGTGCTGTCTTACTCGCGCCTACTGGCGCTGGGGCTTGCGACAGGCGTTATCGCTTCGGTCATCAACCAGATGGGCAGCATGCTGCCAAACAACGTGATCGGGATCATTTTCTTCATCCTGATCTTCATCGTCGGACACTCTATGAATCTGGCGATCAATCTGCTGGGTGCGTATGTACACACAAACCGCCTGCAGTTTGTAGAATTTTTCGGAAAGTTTTATGAGGGCGGCGGACGGCCGTTCCACCCGTTTAGAGAAAATACAAAATATGCAGAGATTAAGGAGGAAACTTTATCATGAGTGAATTAGGAATTGTTTATGCATTACTTGGAGCGGCTGTCGCTGTTCTTCTGTCAGGTACGGGTTCTGCCATCGGCGTCGGCATCGCAGGCCAGGCGGCTTCGGGAGTTGTGACCGAAGATCCCGGTAAGTTTGCAAAAGTGCTGATCATCCAGCTCCTTCCCGGCACACAGGGATTGTACGGACTGCTGATCGGATTTATCACACTGTCCAAGATCGGCGTGCTCGGCGGAGGACTTGCAGATCTTTCCGTCCAGACCGGGCTTCTCATCCTGGCGGCGTGTCTGCCGATCGGTGTGGTAGGACTGCTCTCGGCAATCTCTCAGGGCAAGACGGCTGCGGCTGCCATCGGCATTGTGGCGAAGAAACCGGATCAGTTCGGTAAGGCGATGCTCTTCCCGGCGATGGTCGAGACATATGCGATCCTCGCACTTCTGATCTCTTTCCTGTCAGTCACCGGTATCCAGGTATAGGCCGGATCAACGCGGAGATGTGGATTTCCATATCCGCTAAGAGACAGTGAAGCGTAAGAGACCAGAAACAAGAAGGAGAGCGAGGATATGAGTGGACTGGATAAAATGAAAGCCCGGATTCTCGAAGAGGCGCAGAGTACCGCGCGCGAGATCATCGGCAAAGCGAAGGCTGACGCGGATGCAGCCGTGCAGGCGGCGGAGGAATCAGCGGAAGCTGAAGCAGCGGAAATCCTTGCGCGTGCCAAGCGAGATGCGGCGGATTATGGGATGCGAGTAGATTCCTCTATGGATATGCAGAGGAAGCAGGCCCTTCTTGCCGCAAAGCAGGAAGTGATCGGCGGCGTGCTGAAAGCGGCGTACGATGCCGTGATGGATCTGGACGACGAGAAATATTTTGAAATGCTTGAGAAGCTGCTTGAGAAAAATACCCTGCCCGAGGCGGGAGAGATCCGCTTCTCGGCAAAAGACCTGGGGCGGATGCCCGCAGGATTTCCGGACAGGATAAAGAATATCGCCGCGTCAAAAGGCGGGAGCCTTACAGTTTCCGAGAAACCGGAGAAGATGGACGGCGGATTCCTGCTTGTCTACGGAGGCATTGAGGAAAACTGCACGATCAGCGCAGTGTTTGCTTCTAAGCGGGAAGAATTATCAGATCAGGTGAACAGGCTGCTGTTCGGATAAATGCAGATGTCAGGAGGGATAATGTGGATAAAACGAAATATACTTATGCGGTGGCGCGCATCCGCGCACTGGAAGTATCCCTGTTCTCAGATGCATTTATCGAACAGTTGTTATCGTGCAAAAGCGCGGACCAGGTCCTTCAGTCTGTAATGGAAAAGGGCTGGGGAGATATGGACTCCGGGTCAGATACGGAAGCGGTGCTGAAGTGTGAGGAGGAGAAGGCGTGGGCCGTGATCCGGGATGTAGCTCCGGATATGAGCGTTTTCGATGTGCTCTCTTACCCGAAGCTGTACCACAACCTGAAAGCGGCGGTCAAAGAGGTGGGAGCAGGCGTGAAAAATCCTGCCATGTTCTATGACGACTGCCCCATCCCCGGGGATGAGATGTACCGGATCGTAGAGAACAGAGAATTCTCCCGGCTTCCCGGCAATATGTCCCGGACGGCGCAGGAAGCGCTGGATACGCTGCTCCACACCGGAGACGGCCAGCTCTGCGACATTATCGTGGACAGGGCGGCGCTGGATGCAATTGAAGAAGCGGGGAAGAAATCGGGAGAACCGATCATCGAGAACTATGCGGATACAACGGTTGCCATCGCAGACATCAAAACCGCAGTGCGCTCCCAGAAGACAGGAAAGAGCGCGGATTTTATGAGAAGCGCCATGGCGGAGTGCGAAAGCTTAAGTATCGATCAGCTGATCCGGGCGGCGCTTTCCGGGATGGAAGAGATCGCACAGTATCTGGAGGGAACATCCTACGCCGGCGGCGCGGACGCCCTGCGTGAATCTCCGTCAGCCTTTGAACGCTGGTGCGACAACCGCATGATCGAGACATTGCGGTCTCAGAAATATGAAACATTTTCAGTCGGCCCCCTGCTGGGGTATCTGATCGCAAGAGAGACTGAGATCAAGACGGTGCGTATCATTCTGACCGGGAAGCAAAACGGATTCACGGATGACGCGATCCGGGAAAGGATAAGGGAGATGTATGTATAAGATTGCAGTAGTCGGCGATTACGACAGTATCTACGGTTTCGCCACATTGGGGCTTAGCATCTGCCCTGTGAGGGACCGGGAGGAAATACGTGAAAAGCTCCGCAGCCTTGCGGAAGAAGAATATGGGATCATCTATATCACGGAGGCGGCTGCCGCCGAGGTGGAAGATGAGTTGGAAAAGTATCGTGAGAAGACTCTGCCGGCGATCATCCGGATACCGGGAGTCTCCGGCAATACCGGAGCAGGCGTCGAGGGTGTGAAGAAGACGGTGGAACAGGCAGTCGGATCAGATATTCTGTTTGGAGGAGTAAGCTAATGAGCACAGGAGTGATTAAGAAAGTCGCAGGCCCTCTTGTCATTGCGGAGGGAATGCGCGATGCAAATATGTTTGATGTGGTCCGTGTGTCGAATCAGCGTCTGATCGGCGAGATCATCGAGATGCACGGAGACGAGGCGTCGATACAGGTCTATGAAGAAACGTCGGGACTGGGACCGGGAGAGCCGGTGGAATCTATGGAAGTGCCTATGTCCGTTGAGCTGGGACCGGGGCTGATCACAAGTATCTACGACGGGATCCAGAGACCGCTCGACGATATCATGAAGATCTCCGGGAATAACTTGAAGCGCGGCGTGGAAGTGCCGTCGCTGAAGCGGGATCTGAAATGGGAATTCGTTCCCACAGTGAAAGCCGGCGATGAGGTGGAAGCCGGAGATGTGATCGGCACAGTACAGGAGACCGTACTTGTACAGCAGAAGATCATGGTTCCGTACGGCATGAAAGGAACCATAAAAGAGATCAAAGCAGGAGAATTTACAGTTGAGGAAGTGGTGGCTGTCCTTGAGACAGAGGAGGGCGACAAAGAACTGACGCTCATGCAGAAATGGCCGGTCCGCCGGGGGCGCCCGTATCAGAAGAAACTTCCGCCGGAGATGCCGCTTGTGACAGGACAGAGAGTGATCGACACGTTCTTTCCTATTGCAAAGGGCGGTGTGGCAGCCGTGCCGGGACCGTTTGGAAGCGGCAAGACTGTGATCCAGCACCAGCTTGCAAAATGGGCTGAGGCGGATATCGTCGTCTATATCGGATGCGGCGAGCGCGGCAATGAGATGACGGACGTTCTGAATGAATTTCCGGAGCTGAAAGACCCGAAGACGGGACAGCCTCTGATGCAGAGGACCGTCCTGATCGCGAATACTTCGGATATGCCTGTGGCTGCCCGTGAGGCATCCATTTATACAGGAATCACGATCGCAGAATATTTCCGCGATATGGGATATTCGGTTGCATTGATGGCAGACTCCACATCCCGCTGGGCAGAAGCACTCAGAGAGATGTCCGGACGTCTGGAGGAGATGCCCGGAGAGGAAGGCTACCCGGCATATCTGGGAAGCCGTCTGGCGCAGTTCTACGAGCGCGCAGGACACGTGATCTCGCTCGGGAAAGAAGGACGCGAGGGAGCCCTTTCCGTGATCGGCGCGGTATCCCCGCCGGGCGGCGATACGTCCGAGCCCGTATCCCAGGCGACGCTGCGTATCGTGAAAGTGTTCTGGGGACTGGATTCGGCTCTCGCATACAAGAGACATTTCCCGGCGATCAATTGGCTGAACAGTTATTCCCTGTATCTGGACGACATGGAGAAATGGTTTAATGGAAATGTGGCTCCGGACTGGATGGAAGGACGTCAGAAGATGATGTCGCTCCTTCAGGAAGAGGCGGAGCTGGAAGAGATCGTAAAGATGGTCGGTATGGACGCCCTCTCGCCGGGCGACCGGCTGAAGATGGAAGCGGCGCGCTCCATCCGCGAGGACTTCCTGCATCAGAACTCTTTCCATGAGATCGACACTTATACGTCGCTTAAGAAACAGCACATGATGATGCTCCTTGTAAATGCATTCTACGACAGGGCTGTAAAGGCTCTCTCTGAAGGGGCGTCCCTGCAGAAGCTGATCTCCATGCCGGTAAGGGAGCAGATCGGACGGTTCAAATATGTGCACGAGGATGCACTGGACGAGGAATATAAGAAAGTAGATGAAGAGCTGACCGCTCAGATCGCGGACGCTTTTGTAAAGGAGGGCCGCTAAATGCCAAAAGAGTACAGAACCATACAGGAAGTAGCCGGACCGCTGATGCTCGTGCGCGGCGTGGAAGGCGTGACATATGACGAACTGGGCGAGATCGAGCTGGTTAACGGCGAGACAAGACGCTGCAAAGTGCTCGAGGTAAACGGAAGCGATGTGCTGGTGCAGCTCTTTGAGAGCTCCACGGGGATCAACCTGTCCAACAGCAAGGTCCGTTTCCTCGGGCGGAGCATGGAGCTGGGGGTATCCGAAGATATGCTTGGACGTGTCTTCGACGGACTGGGCCGTCCCATCGACGACGGGCCGGAGATCCTGCCGGAAGCCCGTATGGATATCAACGGCCTTCCTATGAACCCGGCGGCGAGAAGCTATCCGGAAGAGTTTATCCAGACCGGAGTGTCCGCCATCGACGGGCTGAACACACTCGTCCGCGGACAGAAACTGCCGATCTTCTCGGCATCCGGCCTTCCTCATGCACAGCTTGCGGCGCAGATCGCGAGACAGGCAAAAGTGCTTGGAAAAGACGAGAACTTCGCCGTTGTATTTGCGGCAATGGGTATCACGTTCGAGGAATCCAATTTCTTCGTGGAAAGCTTCCGCGAGACCGGGGCTCTCGACCGTACCGTACTGTTCGTCAACCTTGCGAACGACCCCGCCATCGAGCGTATCGCAACGCCGAAGATGGCGCTGACAGCGGCAGAGTACCTTGCATTTGAAAAGGATATGCACGTGCTCGTGATCCTGACCGATATCACGAACTACGCGGATGCCCTGCGTGAAGTGTCCGCAGCCCGCAAAGAAGTGCCCGGACGCCGCGGCTACCCGGGATATATGTACACGGATCTTGCATCCATCTATGAAAGAGCAGGACGCCAGAACGGCAAGAAGGGAAGCATCACCATGATCCCGATCCTGACTATGCCCGAGGACGACAAGACCCATCCCATCCCCGACCTGACCGGATATATCACGGAAGGGCAGATCATCTTAAGCCGTGAACTCTACCGTAAGGGTGTCACACCGCCGATCGACGTACTGCCGTCCCTGTCCCGACTGAAAGACAAGGGAATCGGCGAGGGCAAGACCCGCGCGGACCACTCCAACACCATGAACCAGCTCTTCGCCGCATATGCCCGCGGAAAAGACGCAAAAGAACTCATGGTGATCCTTGGAGAAGCGGCGCTGACCGAGATCGACCTGATGTACGCAAAATTCGCAGACGCATTCGAGCGGGAATACGTCTCACAGGGATATAACACCGACCGCAGCATCGAAGAGACACTGGATATCGGTTGGAAACTGCTCCGCATGCTGCCGCGCACCGAATTAAAACGAATCGACGACAAATATCTGGATGAATATTACGGGACTGGCCCCGCAGCGTAGCGGAGCGGGCCTGTCCCGGAAGCCGGAGGCAGGAAAAATGACTGGCCCCGAAGCGTAAGCGGAGCGGGCCTGTCCCGGAAGCCGGAGGCGAGAAAAATGACTGGCCCCGCAGCGTAGCGGAGCGGGCCTGTCCCGGAAGCCGGAGGCAGTACTGGCATTCAGGTTGTTCAATTAAGGAGGAGGTGGCGTTTTGGCGGCAAAACAGGTGAACCCGACCAGGATGGAGCTGACGCGTCTGAAGAAGAAACGGATCACGGCGATCCGCGGTCATAAACTGTTAAAGGACAAACGTGACGAGCTGATGCGGCAGTATCTTGATCTGGTCCGTGAAAATATGGAAGTGCGCAAGAAAGTGGAATCCGGTATCAGATCTGCGAACCGCAACTTTGTCATTGCCAAAGCGGGTATGTCAGAAGCGGCGCTTAACACAGCGCTTCTGGCTCCGAAGCAGGAGATACAGCTCGAGGCGGGAGAGAAGAATGTCATGAGCGTGGACATCCCTACATTCAAGTATAAGACAAGGACTGCGGATGAGAATGATATCTATTCCTATGGATTCGCTTTCACGTCCAGTGACCTGGACGGGGCGGTGAAGTCGCTGGCGGATATCCTGCCCGATATGATCCGCCTCGCGGAATGTGAAAAGGCATGCCAGCTCATGGCGGCGGAGATCGAGAAGACGAGACGCCGCGTCAACGCGCTGGAGCACGTGATCATACCGGAGACGGAGGAGAGCATCAAGTATATTACGATGAAGCTGGATGAGAATGAGAGAAGCACACAGATCCGGCTGATGAAGGTGAAGGATATGATGCTGGAAGAGGCGCATCATTATAAAGAAAAGTAAAAATTTCTTAAGTCTTACAGAACTGCCGGCGGAGATTTTATTAAATTTCCGCCGGCAGTCTTGTTGTGTCCGGTGGGTCATGTTAGAATAAATAGACGTTAGCAAGGTCAATACTTAATTGTGTAAATGACATTCACAATAGTTCAGTCCGCGAGGAGGCAATATGAATCTTGACAAAGAAAGCATGAAAAAGCTGCGGCAGCTTATCCTATTTACAATAGTTATCCTGATCGCACTGTGGAATTATAATATCATATTCGGTTGGATCAGATTTGCATTCGGCATTATCTTCCCGTTCCTTCTGGGCGGGGCGATCGCCTTTGTCCTGAATGTGCCGATGAATTTTCTGGAAGAGAAGATCTTTGGGAACAGGTATCTGAAAGAGAAAAAGATCGCGAAGCGGCTTGCACGGCCTGTGTGCCTTGTGCTTACGATCGCGATCGTGATCGGCGTGGTAGTCCTGGTCATGTTTGTCGTGATCCCGGAATTGACGACAACGTTGATCTCCCTTGGGAAAACGATCAGTGACTTTGTCCCGGAGGCACAGCGTTTCCTTGAGGATTTCTTTACTGATAATAAAGATGTCAGCCAGTGGCTCAGCAGCCTGAACCTGAATGTGGACCGGCTGCTGGACAGTGCGGTATCCTTTTTCCAGAACGGCGCCGGAGATGTGCTGAACTCGACGATGTCCGCCATCGGATCCATCGTGAGCGGAGTGGCGACGTTCGTGATCGCATTTGTCTTCGCATGTTATGTCCTGCTGCAGAAAGAAAAACTGCGTGTGCAGGTGACAAAGGTAATGTATGCGTTCCTGACGGAGAAGCGTGTGGAATGGTGCTTGGAAGTGTGTTCATTGACTGCGAAGTCATTTTCAAGTTTCCTGACAGGCCAGTGTGTTGAGGCGCTGATCCTGGGAATGATGTTCTTCATCGTTATGAGTATCCTGAATATGCCGTATACACTGCTTGTAGCGGTGCTGATCGCATTCACGGCTCTGATCCCGATCTTCGGAGCTTTCATCGGATGCATCATAGGCGCTTTTCTGATCCTGATGGTAGATCCGTTCCAGGCGCTGATCTTCGTGATCATGTTCCTGATCCTGCAGCAGATCGAGGGAAATCTGATCTATCCGAAGGTCGTGGGCGCTTCTGTCGGTCTTCCGTCCATATGGGTGCTGGCGGCCGTGACCATCGGCGGCAATGTGATGGGGATTGTCGGAATGCTGATCTTTATCCCGATCGTGTCAGTGGTCTATACATTATTCAGGGCGAGCGTGTATAAGAGACTGAGGAAGAAAAATAGGGATCTTAAGACCGGCATGCCGGAAAGGAAGAAAGCGGATGATAAAGAAAGCAGGTTATAACTAATCTGCGGGAAATTATAAAAGTTTATTTCCAAAACCTTGACTTACCTCCACGCGCCGTGGTATACTACTACGGCGAATGGAAGTAGGTCTTTTTTTTATGCCTAAAAATCGATGGCTTCGCAACCATCAGTAACACGTAGTGAATATGTTAAAAGCGAGGTGGAAGTTGTGCGCACAAGAATTACACTGGAGTGTACGGAATGCAAGAACCGTAACTACAACATGACAAAGGATAAGAAAGCTCATCCGGAACGCATGGAGACCAAGAAGTACTGCAGATTCTGCAAATCACACACACTGCACAAGGAAACAAAGTAGTCGCCGGAAGGAAGTGGACACATGAGTGATAAGGTAAAGACTCAGAAGAAGAGCTGGTTCAAGGGACTTCAGGCAGAGTTCAAGAAAGTCATCTGGCCAGACAGGAAAACACTTGCGAGACAGACTACGGCGGTAGTTGTGGTCTCTGTAGTTCTCGGACTGATCATCGCGGTGATCGACGCGCTCCTGAACTATGGAATTAAATTTTTGGTAGGTTAGCCAGCCGCAGCAGAAAGGTGATTTTATGTCAGAGGCAAAATGGTATGTAGTTCATACTTATTCAGGGTATGAAAACAAAGTAAAAGCGAACATTGACAAGACGATCGAGAACCGTCATCTGGAAGACCAGATCCTTGAGGTCCGTGTTCCCATGGAGGAAGTGACCGAACTCAAGAACGGTGTCCAGAGAGCTGTACAGCGCAAGATGTTTCCGGGTTATGTCATGATCCATATGATCATGAACGACGACACGTGGTATGTGGTCAGAAATACCAGAGGTGTGACCGGGTTCGTCGGACCTGGGTCCAAGCCGGTTCCGCTCGAAGAGAGCGAGATGGCCAATATGGGTATCAAACATGACAATGTTGTCGTAAACTTCGGCGTGGGCGACACGGTTGTTGTGCTCAGCGGCGCATGGGAGGGAACTGTCGGCGTTGTGCAGAGCATGAACGAACAGAAGAAGAGCCTGTCTATCAATGTAGAGCTGTTTGGCCGCGAGACACCGGTTGAACTTGGTTTTTCAGAAGTGAAGAAAATGGATTAAAGATGAGTGGGAGGGGCATAGCCCCGTAAGTACCACAAGGAGGTAATTGAAATGGCAAAAAAAGTAGAAGGTTATATCAAATTACAGATTCCTGCCGGCAAGGCAACTCCGGCACCACCGGTTGGTCCTGCACTTGGACAGCACGGTGTAAACATCGTTGAATTTACAAAGCAGTTCAACGCAAGAACAGCAGACCAGGGCGACCTGATCATCCCGGTTGTAATCACTGTATACAATGACAGAAGCTTCAGCTTCATCACAAAGACACCGCCGGCAGCAGTTCTGATCAAGAAAGCATGCAAGATCCAGTCCGGTTCAGGCGTGCCGAACAAGAACAAAGTTGCAACGATCACAAAAGCTCAGCTTCAGGAGATCGCAGAGATGAAGATGCCTGACCTCAACGCAGCATCTGTAGAGGCTGCTATGAGCATGGTGGCAGGAACATGCCGTTCCATGGGTGTAGTCGTAGAAGAGTAGAGCACTTGGCGATGCGCTGAACACTTAGCGAGGTGTTTTCGAGCTTAGTGTGAAGGCAGATACTCCGAGCGAAGCGAGGAGATATCCTCATTGGCTAAGTCGAGCGTAACTACCTTAGCACTTGGCGATGCGCCATATTTGAGAAGCTATGAAACAGAAGTGGGAGGGGAACGTTCCCGCCAATACCACAAGGAGGTTATTGTAAAATGAAACGAGGAAAGAAATATATCGAAGCTGCGAAACTGATCGAGAGAGGAAACCTCTACGACAAAGACGAAGCGGTAGCGCTTGTTAAAAAAGCAGCAGTAGCAAAGTTTGACGAGACGATCGAGGCTCACATCAGAACAGGCTGTGACGGACGTCACGCAGATCAGCAGATCCGTGGTGCGGTTGTGCTTCCGCACGGAACAGGTAAGAAAGTCCGCATCCTTGTGTTCGCTAAGGACGCAAAGGCTGAGGAAGCAAAAGCGGCAGGAGCTGATTTCGTAGGAGGAGACGAGCTGATCCCGAAGATCCAGAACGAAGGATGGCTTGACTTCGACGTAGTTGTTGCAACACCGGATATGATGGGCGTTGTAGGACGTCTCGGACGTGTACTCGGACCGAAAGGTCTCATGCCGAACCCGAAAGCCGGAACAGTTACAATGGACGTAACAAAGGCAATCAACGAGATCAAAGCAGGTAAGATCGAGTACAGACTTGACAAGACAAACATTATCCATGTACCGATCGGTAAAGCTTCCTTTACCGAGGAGCAGTTAGCGGACAACTTCCAGACGCTTATCGACGCGATCAACAAGGCAAGACCGGCAGCAGTTAAGGGACAGTACCTGAAGAGCGTGACTCTTACATCTACAATGGGCCCTGGCGTAAAGGTTAATCCTCTGAAGCTTGCGTAATTAAAAAGATAAAAAGACAAAGGACCGGCGTACCTGAAAAGGTGCGCCGGTCCTTTGTGCGATGCGCCCGGCAGACAGCCGTCGTGTCTGCATGTGCGGATATATGCCGTTACAGATATTTTACGGGGATCACTTTGTCATTTCCCTTTAGAGTGACCAGGTTGTCATACAGGCAGATAACGCCGCCTGATCCACGCTTTACTCCGGGGATCGAATCGATCAGATCAAAGGCTTTGATATCCCGTTTGCGCGGGTCGGCATGTTTTTTCATTTCCAATGGGTATAATGTACCGTTGTCTTCGATTAAAAGATCGATTTCATTCATGTCCTTATCCCGGTAGAAATAGAGCGGAGCATCAATGATCCCGTTATTGTAATAACTTTTAATGATCTCCGAGATGACAAAGGTTTCAAAAAAGGCTCCGGCCATCGCGCCGTTTTTCAGAACATCTGCGGTAGTCCATCGGGTCAGATAAGCTGCAAGTCCGGTGTCGAGGAAATATAGTTTCGGCGTTTTAACTGCTCTTTTGGTAATGTTGTTAAAATAGGGCTTCAGCAGATATATGATGTGTGAAGCAGCCAGAATAGAAAGCCAGCGCTCTGCTGTGGGCTGACTGATCCCGACGTCCCGGGCGAGAGAAGCCATGTTGAGCAGTTGTCCGGTGGAGGCGGCGGCTGCGGTCATAAAACGTGTGAATTTTACAGTATCACCTATTTCAGACAGATCCCGTACATCCCGTTCGATGTAAGTGCGCAGATAGCCGCTGTAATAAAGGTTCCAGTCAAAATCTGGATTTTGGCAAAGTTCCGGCATGGATCCTCTGTGGATTGCATTCCATACAGAGTCATAAGAGAGGTCGGCGGGGTTCCCGCAGACGGAAAAATATTCTTCCGAAGGGCGAAATGGCATGGTATTTTCTATGCCGTACTGTTCGCGCAGGGAGAACCCGAGAAGCGTTACAAGTCCGATGCGTCCGGCAAGAGATTCGCTGACGCCTTTCATCATATGAAACTGCTGAGAACCGCTTAGATAAAACTGCCCTTTTTTCTGTTCGCGGTCCGTAATGAGTTTGATCTGCTCAAAAAGAGCGGGTGCTTTTTGTATCTCGTCGACAAAGACCGGGGGCGGATTGTCTTTAAAAAAAGTTCCGCTTTCTTCCTGTGCTGCTGTACGGACGATCAGATCGTCAAGGGAAACGTAATTCATTTCTCCGGTAATCTGGCGGAGCATAGTAGTTTTGCCGACCTGACGGGGGCCGGTTACGAGGATCGATCCAAACATTCGGGCCAGTTGTCTGACAGTTGCCTCTGCGTGCCGTTTGACATAGGATTTCAAAATATCCACTCCTTTCGACTAATTTAATATCTGATATTATTATAGACGGATCGGAAAGGATTATCAAGGGTTATCAACGTCGGTCCTTTGATTTGACATCCCGCCGTCAGGATTGTATCATGGATAAGAAATTACCGATAGGAGTACGCAATGAGTCTGATCAACAGAATTCCCCATGATTTTTATAAATTATTCACAAGTAAATACACAGAGTACTACATGACATTTCTCGTGGCAATTTATGATGCCATGGAACAGTCCTACTCTGTACTCGGGCTGACGGAGAAGGAATGCCGTGCCGTCATGAACGAGAAGATTGCTGCAGCGGCGATCCTGTGGGATGCGGAAAATTATGATGAAGAAGGTGTATTTCTCACCCGGTCGAATATGGCGTCGGTCTGCCTGAAACATTTTGAAGACTGGGGATGGCTCAAGCAGGATTACGACGAGACGCTGAACAGTTACGTGGTCACATTCCCGGAGTACAGCCAGATGTATGTGGAGCTTTTTGCCCGGCTGCTAGATGAGAGCGACAGTCAGGAGCGGGAGAGCGTCCTTGCGATCTACAGTTATCTGTATACATACAGCGTGGATAGCGAGAAGAACAATGAAATTCTCAAAAGCGCCCTGAATGCATCGAAACGGCTGGTGCGTATGCTCGTGAACATGCAGGACGGCATGAGAGAGTATTTTGACGAGCTTTCCCGGCAGAAGGATTTTAAGGGGATCCAGGATGTCCTTGTAAAAGAGATCAACAACAGTGACAGCCGGAAATACGCCATCCTCACGACGACGGACAGCTTCTACCGGTATAAAGAAGCGGTCAAGGAGCTGATCGTGAAAAATCTGGATGAAAATGAGGCGCGCAGACGGAAAAAAGAGCGGGAGCTGCCAGAGCTTGAGCCGGGGACGCCGGCTTTTGTGCGCTGCGAGCGGGCGATACGGCTCTGCGATGAGGCTGCGGATATCATGTTCCGGATCGAGCGGCAGTCGGATGTGATCGAACGCAGATACAATAAGCTGATCGAGCAGAAGACGGTATTTGCAGGCAGGGCGGCGGCCCGCATCCGCTATATCATGCAGGAAGGCTCGGACGGAGACGACCGGACGGCTGCTTTCGTCAGCCTTCTGAACAGGAGCGGAAAGAAAGAGGAGATACTGGAAGCTCTCTCGGAGCGCGTCCGGATGAGCATGCCCCATCAGCTTATGTCGTCGGAGAGCCTGTACCGCAGGAAATCTGCGGAAAGAGACGAGTTTATCCCTCAGGCTGTAAAACCGGAGGAACAGACAGAAACAGACCAGATAGATTCTTTTGTCCTGAAACCTCTGTACACCCGCAGAGAGATCGAACGTTTCCGACGGAAGAATGAGAAAGACGGAGTGTTCTGTGTGACAGAAGATACCGTGCAGAGCGTGGAAGATCTGGAAAAGCTGTTCTTTGTCTGGCAGGAGGCAACTGAGACGGCGCAGAGCAGTCAGGAGATCGAACTGGGCGGAGAATGTGAGAACAGCGCGGGATTCCGCTACTCATCGCTGACGATCCGCGGCAGATAAGGTGTAGGAGAAGCGAGCTATACTGTACGATGCCGGGCGAGGCTGCACGACACTGTGCGATACTGCATGATACCGAGTGATGCTGCGGGAGGCTGCACGACACTGCGCGATATTACACGATACCGCGCGGACAGAGGAATCCCCGGTTGATTGAGAAAGGAAATATCTATGTTTACATATCTGGAAGAGCTGACAGTGACAGAAGCAGAACAGGTGAGGAAGACGATACAGGCGCTGTTCCGGCAGACCTGTATCCTTCAGGTGAAGTACGATCCGGCTACGCTGACGCCGCGGGATAATCCGCAGTATGAGATCTGCGCAAGGCACAGAGGCTTTATCGAAAACTATATCGAAGTGCTCGGCTGCGAGCTTGTCCACGATGCGCAGGAGCACATATTCCGGCTGGCCGGCGAGCATATGCCGCGGGAGAAATTAAGCCTTACAAGCACGGTGATCCTGCTCCTGATCAAGCTGATCTACAGAGACAGGATCATGGGAGAGGGGCTGAACGCTCCGCTTACGACTTTGAAAGAAATCCGTGAATACGGCAGGAATACGAACCTGATCACAGAGAAGCTGACGCAGGCGCAGTGGCGGGAAGCACTTTACCTGATGAGGATGCATCAGGTCATTGATCTGCCGGGTGCGGTGAAAGACGTGGAGGACGATACGCCGGTTTATATTTACAGCACGGTGAATCTTTTTGTGACGGCTGCGGATATTAACGCGCTGATCGAGGAGTACAGAGAAGAGGAGGAAGAGCATGAGACAGCCGAAGAAATTATTTACCCGGATCCTGATCAATAACTGGGGCGGCATCAGCCACAAGATACTTCATCTGCACGAGTATGTAAACCTCTTCAGCGGTAAGAGCGGTTCCGGAAAATCTACGGTCATGGATGCGGTCCAGGTCGTTCTCTACGGAAGCGTATCTGCAAATTTTCTGAACAAGGCGGCGGATGATTCGAAAAATAAAAGAAGTGTGCTCAGCTACCTGCGCGGCGCCCAGAAAGACGGAAGCGCGAACCGGGCGGGGATGGATTTCTGTTCCCAGATCGTGATGGAGATCGAGGATACGGCCACCCATATCACAACCTGTATCGGCGCGGCTTTTGAAGTGGGCAAAAATGATACGGAACTGAGACGCTACAACTTCTTCAGCCATTCCGGAAAGATGCCGGAGGATGAGTATCTCTGCGACGGCGTGCCCTATACCATCGACAGGATCAGAAAGCTGGCTAAAGAGCGCTCGGTCAGTGTGGACAACCGTGGGCACGGGGATGTGAACCGTGTCTATCCGTCAAAGGAAGCTTATCTGAATACGCTTTACGAGGTGATCTTCGGCTATGTAGAACAGGGGCGTATGATCACCATGGAGAAGAGTGCCATTGCGCTGCGGATGACAAGCGGAACCGGGCAGTTTATCCGGGATTATATGTTCCCCAAGAGCCGGGAGAATACGGTGGCAGTGATCAGCGAGCAGCTGGGAGCCTACCGGGAGATCCGGGAGCGGGTGGAGGATCTGGAGAAACGGATCGAGATGCTGGACGCAGTCCGCGCGGCGGATCTGGAACTCACCGGCGTCCGGGCGGATAAAGTACGCTCAGAGACGATCCTCAAATATATCGAGATCGAGGGATGCAGGGCGAAACTCTCTTCCCGTGGAGATGATCTGGAACAGGCGAAAGATGCGGCGGGAAAAGTACAGAAAAGACAGGAACAGGTTCGGGAAGAACTTGCCTCTCTCAGAAACCGTCTGATCGATGTTAAGGCAGAATTGAAAAAGAGCGACTATGGACAGAAGCAGCAGGAGCTTCAGGAGATGGAGCATACCATCCGTCTGCTTGCGGACAGTTCCGCGGACTGGCGCAGGATCATAAACGGCTTAAAATGCTGGGAAGAGGATGAGACTGCCACGGATTACGCGAGCAACCGGGCATTGCAGCTGATCGATGATTTCGCCCGCGGAGAGGTGACGGAAGCGTCCTGCAAAGAACTGCGGATGCATCTGAAAGCGGCTATGGACAATATCTCGGAAGAGCTGGCGGAGACAGCGGTGTCTATCCGCGAGACGACGAAGGAGCTCCGGGAGAAAGAGGAAGCTCTGGAGGATATGAACAATGACAGGAAACCGTATCCGAAAGAGCTCAAAGAGGCGAGGCAGCAGTTCCAGAGCGCACTGAGCGACCGTTACGGCAGGACGATCCACGTGCATATCCTTGCGGATCTCTTTGATATCACAGATGAGAAGTGGAAAAATGCGGTGGAAGGAAGGCTAGGCCGCCTGAAAAAGAGCATGATCACCGAACCCGCATATGCCCTGGATGCGGCGAAGATCTTCCGGAAGATGAAGCGGTTCGAAGAGGCGGACCTGATCAACAGCGCTGCGATAAAAAGAGAATCGCCCGCAGCGGAGAAGAATTCGCTGTACGAGGCAGTGCATACGGATCTGGATTATGTGGACTGGTGCCTGAAGCGATATCTGGGAAGGATCCGGAAGTGCGAGACAGTGGAAGAACTGGACAGCGTGCGCGACGGCGTGACGCCGGACTGCTATTCCTACAGCAATTACATTTTCCGTCATCTGCGCAGCAGAGATTACACGAAAGAGGCGTGCATCGGCACAAGGATATCAAAAGCACGGTTAAGAGAGCTGGCGGATGAGATCGAGAGCCTTCAGGAGAATCTGATCGGAGAACGCCAGAGAGAAGCTGCCCTTAAGGACGCCCAGAAGTATGAGACGCTGAGCCAGGAGACCGGACAGATCCTGCGTCTGTCCTCGGCGGCGGACGAGCTGGAGGAATACTACCGGAAGCAGGAAAAGCTCCAAAGAGAACTGAAAGAACTGGAAGACGGCACGAGGACTGCGGAGCTCAAAGTCGAGCAGGAAATGCTGGAAACGAATGTTACAGAAAAAGAACGGGCGTCGCAGGATATCCAGGAAGAACAGATCCGCCTTAGCGGTGTGGTTCAGACGGCAGAGCGCGATATCCGTGACCTGAAGACAAAACTCGATGAACTCACGACCGGTTTTGCGGAAAATAAGGAACTGATGGAAGAGGTAGCGGCGGAGATTGCAAAACGCACGGAATCCGCTTACCGCCAGTCAGTGAAAACGCAGGTTGACCAGCTCGCCGAAAAAGAGACGGAGCTTGCAGATGAGAGGACCATTGCAAGAAACCGTTTCAACAGGGAGTATCCTGCGTACGGCTTCACGGGCGTGGAACATTCCAACGAAGTCTACGATCAGGTGTTGGAGCGCTGCAGGAAGGATTTTGAACCGAAGTATAAAGAAGAATTCCGGAAGCAGTACGAGCTTGTCTATCATTCCCTGAGAGACAATGTGATCGCTACCATCCACGGGGAGATCAAGGCGGCTTACCGCCACAGGAGAGATATCAACCGGATGCTCTCGAAGATCCGCTTCTCCGACAGCATTTATCAGATCGATATCCTGCCGGCGAAGAATGAAAACGGCCAGTTCTACGATATGCTGATGGCGGAGGAGCTGGACAGCAAGGTGGTCGATACCGGAGGTATGGACGGACAGATGAGCCTGATGGAAGACGAGTTTTTCGGCAAATACGAACAGAAGATCCGGCTTCTCACAGAGAAGTTCATGCCTCTGCGCGAAGAGGATAGCCAGAACCGGGAGAAACACCGTCAGGAGATGGAGAAGTTCGCCGACTACCGCAATTATCTGACCTTCAGCATGTACGAGCAGGTGATCGACGAGAACGGCATGGAGAAAAAGAATTATGTAGACGATATGGCAGGCGTGGATTCGGGTGGAGAGGGGCAGAACCCTAAATACGTCGCCCTGCTTGCGGGATTCGCGATGCTGTATATGCAGCAGAGCAACCGGGATTCCAAGATCCGCCTGGTGCTCCTTGACGAAGCGTTCTCCAAGATGGATAAAGAACGGAGCGAAGTCTGCCTTCGGTATGCGCGCGAACTGGAACTCCAACTTATCGTCTGCGTGCCGGACGAGCGTCTCCAGTCGCTGATCCGGAATGTGGACAGTGTATACGGATTCCGGCGGTTTAAGAATCAGGTCAGTATGATGCATATTGATAAGGGGAATTATCTCGAAATGATAGAGGGAGATGACGCAGATGCAGTGCCTGACAAAGTATCTGATCCAGATAGCTGACGGCCCGGCCTACCGCTCGGGAAATGCGGACGGGATGCGCCATCCTGCCGTGGACGGGAAGATGATCCGTGCGGCGGGAGGTATGAAGAAGCTCATGGAAGAGGCGGATGAACTGGAGCGGGCGGGCATGATCCGGACTGAGCGAAAGAATCTGGGAGCGGATATCGTGCGGATCCATTATCCGGTCAGCGCGGTGCCGGAGCTCTGCCGGCGCGCCGGTGTGGAAGATCCGAGGGAAAGGCAGCTGCGGTGGCTGCGCAGGGCGGAACAGCAGGCGAGGGAGGCTTCGGGGACATTCCTTGAACCATATTACGAGACGCTGCTTGCACGCCTTGAGGCGGGGCAGGATGTGAAAAAACCGGATATGGAAGATGAAGATTTCTTCCGGTGCTTGAACCGGACCGCGCTTCTGGATCAGCCTGTGTGGAGACGGCAGTTCAGCGCAGAGGTGCTGCATGATTCCAAGCTGTTTGAGAAGAAATATCAGAGCAGGGTCGTGACCGTGCTGGAGGAATATTCGCCTTTGAGCGAAGAGGGCATGACTGCGGATGATATCCTGAGAGTACATGGCATCCGGACATATTCGCAGACGCTGGAGTGGAAAGGTGCGCTGACCTACCGGATCGGAAGCGGCGATCCGATCGACAGCTCTGTAAATATACTCGGAACCGTCATCAACGCACAGACACTGGAACAGGCTGTGCCGGTGGCGGCTTCCGGTATCCGGCGGGTCATGCTCATTGAGAACAAAGCAAATTATGAATCTATGGACTTCCGGGCGGATACTCTTTACATATTCTGTCACGGCTTCTTTTCCCCGAAAGAGATAAAGTTTCTCAGTACATTGACAGAGACTGCGGCTGAAAATACAGAATATCTGCACTGGGGCGATATGGATCTGGGCGGTATCAGGATTTTCCTTTATAATCAGAAAAGACTCTTTCCAAAGCTGAAGCCTTACCGGATGGATGGGGACGCCTATGCGGACGCACTGGCAGCGGGCGCAGGAATTCCGCTGGAAAAGGAAAAGAAAGAAAACCTTCAGAAACTGGACGCCGGATGCCTGGGAGAACTTAAGGAACAGATCCTTGAGAGTGAGATGGAAATCGAGCAGGAAGCGCTTATGTTACGGAAAAACACGAAAAACACGAAATAGTATAAAAAACTCTTGACAACCCTGTCACTCTGTGCTAATTTATATGAGCAACTGCCGAAGACAGTAGGTGCTGTAAAGCGTAAGTTTGTGAACGCCTACCGAGGAGAGTCAGATTTATTACGAGAGTATGAATTTACAAACCTCTGTGTCTTTGGATGCAGAGGTTTTTTGTTTTATCTTACTTTGGCAGTACACGCAAAATATACAAGGAGGTGTACCAGAAGTGGCAAAAGTTGAATTAAAACAGCCGATCGTTGAGGCTATCGCAGAAGAGATCAAAGATGCCCAGTCAGTTGTGCTTGTTGATTACCGCGGACTTACAGTCGCTCAGGATACAGAGCTTCGTAAACAGCTCAGAGAAGCGGGTGTAGTATACAAGGTATACAAGAACACGATGATGAAGAGAGCTTTTGAAGGAACTGAGTTTGAAGGCCTTGAGAGCTGTCTGGAAGGACCGAGCGCTATCGCGGTATCCAAGGATGATGCGACAGCACCGGCAAGAATCCTGTGCAATTTTGCAAAGGACGCTCCGGCACTCGAGCTTAAAGGCGGTGTTGTAGAAGGAAGTGTCTACGATGTTGCAGGACTGACAGAACTGTCCAAGATCCCGTCAAGAGAAGTTCTTCTCTCCAGACTGCTTGGAAGCATGCAGTCACCGATCGCAAACTTTGCTCGTGTTATTAAGCAGATCGCTGAGAAAGACGGCGAGGCGGCACCGGCAGAGGAGGCAGCAGCTGATACAGCTGAAGCACCGGCAGCTGAGGCAGAGGCTCCGGCAGCAGAGTAAGCGCATATATGTGCGGAAACAAGACGCATCGAAGAAGTGCGCAGCATGAAAAACAGCGGGCGGTAAGCCTGCAAAACGAAATAGAATAAAAGAATAAGAAAAATGGAGGATATCAAAAATGGCTAAATTGACAACAGCTGAAATGATCGAAGCGATCAAAGAGTTATCAGTATTAGAGTTAAACGAGCTTGTAAAAGCTTGTGAAGAAGAGTTCGGCGTATCTGCAGCAGCAGGCGTTGTAGTTG
>DWVY01000039.1 GCA_019119995.1 Candidatus Mediterraneibacter faecavium
GGAGCTGGACTGCTCAATCCTTTATCCTATTACTTAGTAAAAGTTGGAATATAAGTTGTAGAGCCGTATACGAGACCCGTACGTACGGTTCAACGGGAGGGGCGAGATTTTATTCTCCCTCTACCCTATTAATAAATTATGTGTATTTCCTATCATTCAGTTCTCTGCAGTCTATACGTTCTTCATCTCCCGTCCGGCTCTCAGCATCCGGAACATCCGCCGCGCTGCCTGCAGGTACAGTTCTTCCGCCCTGCCAAGCGCCTCGTCAAGAGGCATGACTGCATTTACGGTAGTAAGGATGGATTCGATGCCGTAGTCAAAGATATCCTCCGCACCTTTTCCCATACTTCCCACAACTGCCACGGCGGGGATCCCCGCTTTCCTGCAGTGGACGCCCACGCCCTGCATCACCTTGCCAAAGACAGACTGCCAGTCTGTGGAGCCTTCTCCTGTGACAACCAGCGACACGCCTTCCAGTTTCCGGTCAAATTCCACCAGGTCAAGTACGGTCTCGATTCCTGATTTGAGCGTACCGTTCAGGAAAACCATGAGAGCGGCTCCAAGTCCGCCTGCGGCTCCTGCACCGGGCACCTCGTCCATATTGACTCCAAACTGGTTCTTCAGAATATCGCGGTAGTTGCACATTCCTTTTTCCAGCTCCTCGAGGATCTCCGGCGTACCGCCCTTCTGTTTTCCGAAAGTGTGGGTCGCCCCTTTTTCTCCGCAGAGAGGATTCGTCACATCACACATGACGGTAAACTTACATTCCTTTACACGGGGATCAAGCCCCGATACATCAATGCTCCGTATTTCCGCCAGATCTGCCCCGCACCCGGAGAGTTCCTGACCGTTTTCATCCAGGAAACGGACTCCCAGCGCCCTCATACAGCCGATGCCGCCGTCGTTTGTTGCGGAACCGCCGATGGCAATCGAAATATCACGGAATCCTTTGCCAAGAGCGTCTGCAATCATCTCCCCGGTTCCGTAGGAAGTTGTCTTTCTCGGATCTCTCTGCTCACTCGGGACAAGGGGCAGCCCTGAAGCTGCCGCCATCTCCATGACAGCTCTTCTGTCATCAAGTTTTCCGTAGTAAGCAGATATTTCTTCCCAGAGAGGGCCGTGAACGGAAACTGCTATTTTCTCTCCGTTTACCGCTGAGAGCACTGCATCCGTCGTTCCCTCTCCTCCGTCTGCCACTTCAATACTGCTGTACTCACATCCAGGAAAGATCTCCGACGCCGCCTGTGCAAGAAGCTCAGCGGTCCTCTTTGAAGACAGAGTTCCTTTAAATGAATCGGATGCAAATAAAAATTTCATAGGTCCCTCCTTATCAGTGCAGGAAAAGCGAAAGGATGAAGATCTCCACCATACTTGAAATACCAAGTATCAGGGTTGCAACTGTCTGTGTCTTGTATCCTTTCTCCGGCGTCATGGCTCCGAAGTTTGTCACAACCCAGAAATAGGAATCGTTAGCATGGGATACTGTCATGGCTCCTGCACCAATTGCCATAACGGTAAGCGCTGTTCTGACAGGTGTCGCCAGTCCGAGCACCGGAAGAATCGGCGCCACAATACCTGCTGTCGTCGTAAGTGCCACTGTGGAAGACCCCTGCGCTGTCTTCAGGATCGCCGCCAGAATGAACGGGAAGAAGATGCCGATTGTCTCCAGAAGAGCCGCGTTCTGTGTAATGTAGTTGATCATGTCCGTGGAAGAGATAACTTTTCCAAGAACGCCGCCTGCTGCCGTAACAAAAAGGATCGGTCCTACCGTCTTTAACGTATCGTCTGTCAGCTTGTAGAAATTGCCCAACTTCTTCGCTCCTGCCAGCTGGATCACGCCGAATACAGTACCGACTGCAAGGGCAATGATCGGTGTGCCGAGGAACTGCAGGATATCACTTGCCAGTCCGGTCCATCCGGCCATGGAAGCGATGGAGCTCAATCCCATCAGGATGATCGGGATAATGATCGGCGCAAGAGCATTGAAGCCGTTTGGAAGTTTTCCGTACTCCGCTACAAGTTCTTCGTATGTTTTCTTTACATCATTGGCATTTGCCTCATCGTCAGATGTCACCTTTTTGCCGATATAGTTTGCATAAAAATATCCGGCAATCAGCGGGAAGATGGAGCAGAGCGCACCCATTCCCATGACGAGAAGCATATTGTTGCCGATGCCAAGCGTGGAAGCCGCTGCGATCGGTCCCGGTGTCGGCGGGATGAACACATGCGAAATATAAAGTCCGCTGGCAAGAGCTACCGTCATGGCAACCGAGGAGGTTCCCGTACGGTTTACAAGGGCCTTTCTGATCGGGTTGAGGATAACGAAGCCCGAATCGCAGAATACCGGGATAGATACAACCCAGCCCATAAGCTCAATGGCAAGTTCCGGATGGTTTTTCCCGACGAGACGGATCACCATATCCGCAAGCTTCAGCGCTGCTCCTGTTTCTTCCAGGATCGTTCCGATCAGCGCGCCGAGGATAATTACGATACCGATGCTCGTAAATGTCCCGGAAAATCCGGCTCCGATTACATTTGCCAACCCCTGTGTGACAGTGCCGTCCTCTGCCGTCTGGTCAACAAGCGGAATGCCCGCCACCAGTCCGAGGATCAGCGAGATTGCCATGATCGCAAGAAATGGATGAATCTTGAATTTTGAAATAGCTACGATCATGACGATAATCGCGATAACGAACGCGATTATAAGTGGAAAACCAGTCATAAATATAACCCCCTTTTCTCTGGTGTTTTCTGGTATGCACCTATTTTAGCAGGGGATTTTTTCGAAATTCAGAACACCGCAGCACAAAACGAGGGGCAAATTTTGTGTCGTCAGCACAAAACATACGTTCGTTCTCTTCACTGTACGCGGAACCGTTTTACGGGGTCATATACAGATAGAGATAAATAAGCAGCCATTTGTCCCGGGGCGATGCCTGGGGATTTACATTGAGCATGTCGCGGACTTTATTATACCGGTAGACGAACGTGTTCTTATGCATGAAGATCTGTCTCGCCGCCGCGGCAATATTGAAGTCATTGTCAATCAGGCTGCCCACCAGCTCGCAGTAATCTTTCTTAAACTCGCTCGACAAACTGCTTCCGAACACATTGAATATCTGCTGCAGTTCCTTCTGGGGGAGCAGCTGCTGTATGTATTTTCCTGCATTGTCATAAAAATATACTGCCGTGTGTTCCGAATGGATATTATCCGCCAGCCAGCGGCAGTGCCGGTAAGCGTAGTAATACTGGGTAAAATTGCTCTGAAAGGTGCCTACAAAGAACCGGCACCCGATATTTTCCTCCCGCATCCACTTCAGCGCGCCGCCCAGATAGTCTGCGAGAATGTATTTATAATCCGAAAAGACATTCTCTTTCGATGTATCCAGCGTTTTATAGACGAGCACATACTTATCGTCCAGAGTAAAACTGATATCCTCCCCACCATGGGAACTGCTGCTCTTTATCGTCTCAAGCAGGGCGTCCACATACTTCGGCTGTTCCGGCTGGCAGAGCACCGGAATACGCACAATATCCTCATGGTAATTCAGTTCCCGTGCAAGCCCCCGGATATAGTTCGGGTCAGGATTCGGTTCATGGGTCAGCATCTCCGCAAACCGCTCTTTCCTTGTCTGTCTCCGGATCGACTGAAGCTTCTGGTTTTCATATTTGATCATCGTCTCGATGGCCATCTTGGTGATAAGCGCAACCGGGCGGATCTCATCGGGATTGCCTGTTACGCCGACCACGCCCTCCCGCCTTCCGTCTATGTCTATAACCATATTCATTCCCCGGAGCACCCCCGGATAATCATGATCGCCTTCCACAGTTATGATATCCTTACCGCCGTGAACGATCTGATATGCCGCCTCGTGGAATGTCCCCACCCGCTCCGGATCCCGGCTGGCAATAATGACGCCATCTTCATTCATGATATTTACATTGTAACTGGTATATTCTGTCACTCTCTCAATCAGTTTTTTTGCCATAGATACGTCAAGCATCTGAATGCGCTCCCTTCCGGAAATTAATTTCTTTCGTTCAACATTTATTATTTTACTTCAATAATCCTTCCGTGAAAAGAGTTTTTTAGGGGGCCGCGCACTGCACAGCCCCCTGACATCCGGCATATCACCGTATCTCTTTTATTTTTTCAGATGCTTCTTCACCTCATCAGCGACCAGTTTCGTTAGCAGTTCCACGTCCACAGTGCCGGTTCCGCCGGCGTTCATTCCGTTGTCTGCTTTTCCGCCGCTTCCGAACAGATCGATCTTCTTCATGGTCTCCTGCTTTACCGCCTCCACAGCCGCCGGGATCAGATCGATAATTCCCTTGTTCATGGAACTGAAACGCTGGAACTCCGCTTCCACTGCGGCCACGTTAATATCAGTGAAAATATTGACCTTGCTGATTCCTTCCCGGATAGCCTGGCGGAAATCATTATCCGTAAGTCCCGAGCCTCCGTGGAGTACCAGCGGCACACTGACGCTCCGGGCGATCTCCCGGATCCGTCCGAAGTCCAGCTTTGGCGGAAGCTTATATGCGCCATGGGCATTTCCCACCGCGATCGCCAGGGCGTCCACTCCTGTTTTGTCCACGTAGTCCTTTGCCATCTTCGGATCCGTGAAGAAACGGGATGGGTCATCCATCCGGCTGTCTCCCTCTGCCGAGCCCTCATGGTCCCCTACATGTCCCAGCTCGCCTTCGATTGTGGCGCCGTACGCATGGGCAATCTCTGCCATCTCTTTGACTTTCTTTACATTCACATCGTAAGGATCCGTAGAGCAGTCGTACATAATCGAAGAGAATCCCAGTTCCAGCGCTTTCAGACAGGTCTCTTTTTTCAGGCCGTGGTCCAGATGGATCACCACAGGGACGCTCGCCTTCTTCGCCATCGGGAGAAGATAATATGAGACTTCTTCCAGCGGACCATAGGGGAACAGTACCTCTGCTGTCCCCATAATCACCGGAGCTCTTCTCGACTCTGCCGCACTGATAATTCCTCTCGCCAGTTCAAGGTTGACCGCGTTAAACAGCCCCAATCCTCTGTTGAGAATATTATAATTAAGAAATGATCAGATGTAAAGATGTTCGATCAATTGCTATTTTCTAATTCCTTCCTGACCAGGTCTTTTTCGGCCTCATTTAACACATCGTACAAATATCTCGCCCTGGACGTGCTTGCTACAACCTTTTTTGCTTCTTCATATGCTTCCAGCATCTCATCTGGATCTTTGTATCCCAAGTTTTTAATCTCATACATCGTATCGTCTACATAGGAATAGATACCTCTCCTTCTGCGTTCTACCATTTCTGACACCTTGAAACGAAAGCCTGGACCTGTTTTAATAATTCGCCGGAAGGAACGCTTTCTTTTGCCAACAGGACCTTTGCTTGTCGTGTGACGTTCTTTCAGGTCGATCGCAACGATATGCTCCGGGATAACATAGAGCGCGTATCCGCAATCCTCACATTCGCACTGGAATGGATATCCATCTTGTGACAAGAACTGGTTGATTTCATATTCTACCACCTCTGGATATTCTCTTTCTGCGATATCCGTAATCTCTTTCTCATTGAGATAGCTGTTCAGTTTTCTGACCATCGTTGAGATTTTCACATCTTTATACTTCTCCATGATTGTCCACCTTTCTTATTTTCTGATTCTTCTTCTACTTTCCAAAAGTCTCAGTAAATCAGATCAGTGGCAGTTCTTCTCTCCATACACCATAAGGGAATCCTTCCAGTGACATCAATTCATCAGCTTCTGCCAGCATCCCTTTTCCATCTAGCACTTTTGCCAGATATAGGAATACTATCCCGGAAAAGCTCTGCTGTATGGTTCTATGTTCCCGGCTCATTCCTGCAACAAAGTCTTTGCTCCTGTCTGCGGGTTTGCAGGATATGAAATCCAGTTGAACTAAAGTCTTGTATAATGCAGCTCCAATCTTGATTGCCATTTCATTTCTAGCATCATACATTCTGTCCTGAGCCATCTCATACAGCTGCATTATCCATGGAAGGGCGATGCGATCCTGGAACACATCGCTTGTCTCTGTATTTTCTTTGATTTCATCCACAATCCTCTCGGTACCCAGACAAAGAACATTACACATTCGAGAAGCCTCGTTAACAAGATCTGCTCCGTTGCACTCCGGCTCCTTCAACATTTCAACAAATTTTCTCATGTTATCCATCTCCTCCTTTTTTGTATCACGAGAAATATGAATGTTTTCTACGATTATCTTTCAAATTCGCTCAAGTCAGTATATGACAGATCCGGGATTTCATGATTCTGCTGCCAGATCAGTGCTTCTAACTCTTCCTCACTATACTCAGGCTCTTCAAACGGAAGATCTTCGGGTGGAGTAATTGCGGAGATCACCTGATCGGCATCAATCTGATCAATGATACCGCCCTCCGGGAGGAGAATCTTCTCTATCCTCAGGAGGTCTCCATCCTCGGAATAAACTCTGGCAGATACAGCTTCGTAGTCTCCCATTCCAGATTAGTCCCATCAAAACTTTTCCGCCGCCTTCCATATAAATTTCCGTATACCGATCCGAAGGCATAATTTCTCCATCCTTAATCGGTGTAAAGACATCATCAATACTGTATATCCTG
>DWVY01000004.1 GCA_019119995.1 Candidatus Mediterraneibacter faecavium
CAGCTCACAAATGAGGGAAAGGGATTGATTATGCGGATTGCGTTTTATTACAGAAAAGGCAGCACAACTTTTGGCTGTATGCTGCCGGAAGAAAAGGAACGACTTCATGCTTTTTTTGCCGCCGAACAGAAACGGGAGGCGGCAAAATTCCTATCAAGAAAGCTGGATCATAGGGACAAGAAAAAATAAATATTTTTTTGTCGTGGGCTTGACATAAGGGTGCCGCAGTGTGTGTGGTGTGATCGCGCGCCCGATGATCTTCTTTGATTTTTCCTTCAAGTATTTGCAGTACGAGTCCACCATCTTCTGCCGCGGCGAAGAGGCGTGTCTGATACCCATGCATGACCCGCTGTTTGAGCATCAGCAGATTGACCTGCTTCGCTACAGCATACAGGTCGTCCTGCATGTAGACGTCTCGTCGGGACTCCAGTGTCTTTGTATCCGTTACCAAGTGATTGACCACATCATATGTTTTTGTCACATGGATCTGACGAGCATTAAAATCAACATCCGATTTCTCGAGGGCGATGAACTCTCCGATCCGAAGACCGGAAAGTAGCAGGAATTCCGTGACAGCGCGCCAGACAGGCTGCTGCATTCCGGCAATCAGCGCTTCGGCTTCCTGGGACTCAAGAAATTTATCCTGAATCTTCTCCTTATGAGACTGCGCTTTGAAGAATTGGAATCATTGAAACAAGAAACCACGAGCTCTAAGCATTGCGCAGGGCGTGTATCACCCTTCCATCACTAAAGAAAGGAAGAATGCAATAGGTTTTCAAAAACCTTGATAAATGCAATTGTGCTATGTATAATCAAAGCAGTTGAAACAGGTTTGTTAAAACCTTTGAAAGGAGACGATTCTATGTTACAGGTATTTCGAGATCAGAATACTTGGACTACAGCATTGTGCTTAGGGTATGTCGAATGGGTAGCACGGACTGTAAACCAGGAAATTGCCTGGCAGGAAAATGACCAAAGCATGCGCCAAACAATAAGGACTTTGTCTCAGTCATGCGCAGAACCTCACCGGACTTTGTTAAATGATATTATCAATAACACACATGTCAGTCTGGCCTTTCCTTCAATAGAGATAAAAGAATCTATCTTGAGGCTGAGCGATACATCTCTTTGTAATTGGCTTACAAAAGATGCCTGGGCAGGCGACATTCCCTATTCTGGTAATGTATTGCTGCCTAAAGAATTAGTCGAGCTGGTCATTACCTTATCCAAAGAATGGCATCCGAATACAGCGCTGGATTTATATAGCGGTGACGGTCGTTTCCTAAATGGCATATTCTAACCACTTTTCTAACCAATAATTAACAAGAATGGTTAGAATGTGGGTAGAATAATTGGGGAGGAGATAAGCTGATTTTTAAGGAAAGCGAAACAGTGGAATTAAAATCTGTTGTGGTGGATGATATAAAAAAAGAAATTATAGCGTTTGCAAATTGCGAAGGCGGGAAATTATATATCGGTGTTCAGGACGATGGAACGGTTATCGGACTGGATGATCCGGACGGAGCTGCCCTGCAGGTCAGCAATATGGTCCGGGATGCGATAAAGCCGGATCTGACGATGTTCTTACATTATGAGACGTTAAATGAGGACGGAAAGCAGATCGTTGCAGTCGATATCCAGCAGGGAACGGAACGCCCTTATTATATTGCAAAAAAGGGGCTGCGTCCGGAAGGGGTTTATGTCCGGAAGGGGTATTCCTCAGTACCGGCGACTAATACGGCAATCCGCCGGATGATCAAGGAAACGGACGGGAATCAGTCAGACAACAACCGGCCGGTTATTGAAAAGAATAATTGGTAATGGACAGAGCGTTCAGGAAGGAAAAGGACAGAGTACACATTACCGGATTTCAGAGTAATTATAGTAATTGGGAAAACGAGGGCATGGTCACCTCGTTTTTTCTATGGGGTGTGTATGATCCTGTGTGTTGATAAGAATACTTTTTATCTTCTTGGAAACGGCTGTATCATCAATTATTTTTCAACAATTGTGCTTGACAATATGTTGAATACAACATATTATGATATTAAAGAGAAAGGAGCATACTAATGTATGAGATAATCCTATATGATACAGAAGATGGAAGATGTCCGGTGCGGGAATTTTTAGATTCCCTGGAACCTAAGCTATTGGCAAAAACATTAAGAACGATTGATTTGCTAGAAATAAACGGTCCTTTGCTGAGAGACCCTTATTCAAAACCACTGGAAAATGGAATATTTGAACTTCGCACCAAGCAGGGATCAGATATTACGAGAGTTCTATATTTCTTTGTCGTAGGAAAGAAGGCAATACTGACAAATGGATTTGTAAAAAAATCTCAGAAAACACCAAAAGCAGAAAAGGAACTGGCAAAAAAATATAAAGCGGACTATGAACGGAGGTATGGAGATGAGTAGTTACAAAGCTTATAAACAAAAAGCATTACAAAATCCGGAAGTAAAAGCGGAATATGACGCATTACAGCCGGAATATGATATTATTCAGGCAATGATCGATGCAAGAGTAGAACAGAATATGACTCAGAAAGATTTATCAGCCAGAACAGGAATCACGCAGGCAGATATAAGCCGCATTGAAAACGGGACGAGAAATCCCAGCCTGAGTATGGTTAAAAAACTTGCACAGGGATTAGGAATGCAGCTGAAACTGGAATTTATTCCAATGCCTACAAAGAAATAAAGATCCTAAGAGATTTCTATCTCGATTTTCCACAAAAAAGGAGCTGACTTTTGAATCTGCTTATCCATCGTGAATATTCCTACCGCGCCAGCAGCTTTGTAAGTCTTTATGCAGACCGGGTCGAGTTTACTTCCATTGGAGGGCTTTTAAGCGGAGTTACCCTGAACGATGTAATGCTGGGGATTTCCGTGTGCCGAAATGTAAAACTGGCTAATATATTTTACCGTCTGGAGTTGATCGAAGCATACGGAACCGGGATGCGGAAAATAAGGGAGGCTTATGCGGAAACAGGGAAAAAGCCTGAGATTGAAACTTCTGAAAATGCGTTTAAGATCATACTTCCGAATTTGAATATTCAGACTGAGACGAAGAAGACGGACGTTAACAAGCCGGCAGAGGAAGATCACGAAGAAATGATCCTTTCTCTGGCGAAAAAGCAGGGTACATTTACAAGAAGGAAGTTCAGGAGAAGCTGGGGATCAGCCAGTCAACATCCGGGCGGTTATTGAAAAAGATGATCAGCAATGGACAGATCATTCAGGAAGGAAAAGGACGGAGTACACATTACCGGATTTCAGAGTAATTTTATCGGAGGCGATTGAGATGGAACTGCGCGTGCTGAAATATTTTTTGACAGTAGCGGATGAAGGAAACTTTACAAGGGCTGCAGAGATTCTTCATATTACTCAGCCGACCTTAAGCCGGCAGCTTATGGAACTGGAAGACGAACTGGGAACGGCGCTGCTGATCCGGGGAAAACGGTCGGTGACATTGACAGACGAAGGATTTCTGTTTAAGCAGCAGGCGGAAATGATCGTAGAGCTCTCGGACAAGCTGGAACATACATTTAAAGACAAGAAGGATGTCGTCTGCGGAACGATCAGGATCGGCGCGGCAGAAGCGGTAGGAGGACGGGCGCTGGCTCTTTATATGAAAGAATTCCGTGACAAATACCCGGATGTCCAGTTCGATCTTTATAATGGAATGGCAGATAATATCAAGGAGATGCTCGAGCGCGGCCTACTTGACTTGGGACTCGTGCTGGAGCCGATCAATACTGCGAAGTTTGAATATGTGAGGCTTCCCCAGAAAGAAACCTGGGGACTCCTCTTGAGGAAGGATCACGAACTTGCAGAAAAAGAAACCATAACCGTGGAGGACATCCGGCAGTATCCTCTGATCATGCCGGGGAGAGAGAACGCCAAAAACGAGGTCCTTCACTGGATGCAGTGTGAGGAAAAACATCTGAATATTCCGGCTTATTACAATCTTCTTTCCAACGCCGCATTGCTGGTAGAAGCCGGGATGGGCTGTGCGGTCTGTCTGGACGGCGCACTGTCCATACATGCGGACCCCGCTCTCTGTTTCCGCCGGCTCCTGCCGGAGCATACGACAAGAAGTGTGATCCTGTGGAAAAAGAATCATCTGTTTTCTCAGGCGGCGTCACTTTTTGTACAGACAATACAGGAATATTAAAAATAGCTGTGGCATCAGTTGTAACGCTGGTGTCATGGCTGTTTTTAATATACGGAGAACGTATCATTTTTTATAGAAGACAGGTATTAGACAGCGGGAACGGAAGAACTTTATAATGGGGATAACAGAAGAGAGAGTCTTGAATGGAAAGAGGTTAAAGGACATGACAGAATTAGAAAAGAAACAGTCAGGGGAGTTTTATGACACCCGGGATGCACAGATCCGTACCGCTCATAACAGGGCAAAAGAATTGATACAGAGATACAACGGCATCCCGGCGTCAGATACAGAACAAAAAGAGAACCTGCTGCGGACCATGCTGGGCAGTTTCGGGAAAAACTGCCGTGTAAATCAGCCGTTTTACATCGATTACGGAACGAATATTTTTCTTGGAGATAATGCATTCATAAATCTGAACTGTACGCTTCTGGATACCGGAGTGATCACAATAGGGGAAAATACGCTGCTGGGACCTGACGTAAAAATATACACGGCAGTCCATGAAACAAAGTGGACAGAACGCTTCTGGTTTCGGGGAGATGAGGCGGCTGCGATCAAAACAAGGACAGAACCGGTGCATATCGGGAAATACGTGTGGATCGGCGGCGGGACAGTGATCCTTCCAGGCGTGACGATCGGAGATTACGCAGTGATCGGGGCCGGAAGCGTAGTAACAAGATCAATACCTGAGAAAGCGGTCGCTTTCGGGAATCCCTGCCGTGTACATCATTATTTAGAAACTGTCGCAGAGATGGAGGATGGCAAAAGCGGCTGATCTGGCGACTCTCTTTACGGGACGCTATATAGAGATTCATGTATTTCCGTTCAGTTTTCAGGAGTTTTGCCGGTATTATGACGGAAACGAAGACAGGGAAAAGCTTTTGGATGAATATTTTATAAACGGAGGACTGGCCGGTTCTTACGTATACAGGACGGAAAAGGACCGGATAAACTATATTAAGGAAGTCTATGAAACGATCGTTACAAGAGATCTTGTGCAGAAATATTCTTTGCCGGATACGTTGGTTTTACAGAGGCTGAGTGAGTTCCTCATGGATAATATCGGTAATCTTACTTCTCCGAACAGGGTCAGCCAGATCCTGACAGCGAATAAGACAGTCACCAATCATGTGACGGTCGGGAGATATATCAAATATTTGTGTAATGCTTTTCTCTTCTACGACATAAAGCGCTATGATATCCGGGGCAGGAAGAAGAAAACAACGTGCAATAAAAATAAATGGAGAATACATTTTCCGGATTTCTAAAAACAGGGCAGATAAGGGGCGGATTATATGATTTTCAGCTCCTTAAGCTGCTCTTTTGTTTTCTATTTTGCATGACAGGTATGTTTTTTGATAATGCCTTCTGAGAATTAAAGATTAAAATAGACCTGTAATATGTTAAGATAGACTCAGTGTACGGACTGGAGAATGATATGAGATTATTAAAGCTGGTAATTGTAGACGACGAACCGATCCTGCTGAAAGGGCTGATCGATACATACGACTGGAAGAGCATGGGATTTGAAGTGGCGGGATCTGCCCAGAGCGGGGAACAGGCGCTCCAGGTAATACAGGAGGTGAAGCCCCATGTGGTGCTGACGGATATCCGCATGAAGCAGATCACGGGGCTGATGGTGATGGAGGAGATCCAGAAGACAGACCTGGAGTGTCTGTTTATCGTGCTGAGCGCGTACCGGGACTTTGACTACGCGCAGCAGGCGTGCGACCTGGGGGCGTTCGCCTATTTGTTAAAGCCCATTGAGGATGAGAAGCTCCAGGAGACGATGAAGAGCGCGTACCAGTCCTGTATGGAGCGGATGGAGCACGAAGCAAAGTATGAGAGCTGGGAGCAGCTTCTGGTGAAGGACCGGAACAGCTTCCTGCAGGTGGTCGTCCAGAAGTATGTGCAGAACCGTATCCCGCAGGAGAAGATAGAAGAGGTATTCCGGATGCTGGGAGATGTGCCGGGAAATGACGAACGGTTCATCACTGTGTGTGTAGATATTGACCTTGCCTACAAGATCACCAATCCTCTGGACTACGAGGCGTCCCGTTTCGCTCTTATCCGGAGGCTTGAGGAAGTGATAGGAGGCAGGTTCTTCTTCTGGAGGGCGGAAGGCGGCGGGGAAGAAAGCGCGTTTATCATCCGTACAGCAAAGAAAGATGCGGTCCGGACGCTCAAAGAAATGCTGGAGCATGTGAAGAAGGATGAGAAAAGCCCCGTGGTGGCGGCAATCTCAAAGCCGTATAAAACGATCGCCGGGATACAGCGGAGCTTCGCCGAGGCGCAGCGGCTGTTCGGGATGGCGAGTATATCCGGTGCAAGCGCGTTTACCGTATCGGAGGAGGTATCCCCGGCGGAGGATCCGGCTCTGGATATGAACGGACGGGCTGACATGGACAGCCTGATCGCGGGCGCGGTGCGCAGGAACAGCAAAAAGGAGCTCAAAGAAGCCTTTATCCAGCTTATCTACAGTCTTCCGGATGACGAGGAGCAGCAGTGCAAATATCTGCACCGGGTGATGATTCGGACGGAATTTATGCTGCAGGATACCTATGGGCTTACGGAGGATATGAAGGAAAAGTTCCGCAATTACTACTACAATCTTGAGAACCTGAACGCGGCGAAAGCGGTGGACGTCTGCTACCGGATCCTGTGCGACGCCGTAGAGGCGAGGGAAAAGGAAGCGGCGGAGGACGAGACGGGATATTTTCGGGAATATATATCAGAGGCGGTGGCTTATATCCAGGAGCATCTGCAGGAAGAGGATCTCTCCATCGTTTCCGTGGCGGCGCACATTTATCTGAATCCGGTGTATTTCGGCAGAGTGTTCAAGAATACATTTCATATGACATTCAAGAAATACCTGATGGAGAAGAGGATGGAGAAAGCAAGGGAACTGCTGGAGTCGGGAAGCGGGAGCATCGGGGATATCTGCGACGCAGTGGGGATCCATAATCCTTCTTACTTCTCCCATCTGTTCAAGCAGTATACGGGGAAACTGCCGAGCGAATACCGGAAGGAATACGAAACATAAGGAAAAAGGCGGGGAGAACGGTGAGAAAGGACGGGAAGAGATCAGGCATACAGAGACGGTATCTGAAGTATACGGCGGCCCTCCTGGGGCTGGCGCTTCTGCTGTCCAGCCTGGGCGTAGGGCTCAGTGTGCGGGACAGGCTGACGAGATCTATTATAGACAAATATGAGTTTATGACCGAGCGGATGGGGCTTGCCCTGGAAAATATGTTCCGCAGGACGGATGAGACGACCGCAGAGTGCATCCTCTACGACGATGTGCAGCAGAGCCTTCGGACACAGGGACTGGAGGATGTCAGGCACATCGCCCTGAGCAAGTACTTTGCGTATATCGACCTTGATTATGTGGCGGATTACTGTTACGTGGACAATAAGGGAAATGTATACAGCAGGTCTTACTCCGACGTCTCATATGAGGATGTAGAGGAGAGCGGATTCGAGCGGTATCTGGGAGAGGAGTATTCCAGGACAAAGTGGTTCTGGACGAAGGATACTCTGTTCGGGACTGGAGACGACGCCCTGTTTATCGGAAGATATGTGAGAAGTCTGGAGTATGCCCATGAGCCGGGAATGCTGTTCTTCAAGATGGAGGATGGATTCTTAAGAGAGATTGCGGGGATCAGCCCGGAGCTGGAAGATGAGGCGGCTGTCGGCATTGTCGGCGGGGAAGGACAGGTATGCCTGTCTTTGGCTCCGGGAACTTTCCGCGAGGATGAGAGTGTTCCGAAAGATATCGGGGAGATGGCTGTCAGGGATGCGCGGACTGGAGACGGAGAGGGTATGTCCGGGATGCTTCTTTCGGGGGAGCGGGTGAAGGGCGGCGTGCTCTCGGCGTACCGGGATGCAAGCAGCGGGCTGACGGTATTCTCCTTTGTGCCGGACCGGGTGCTGAACCAGGGGATCATCCCCGTCTTTCTTGTGCTGGCGGGGATCTATCTGCTCGTGACCGCGGCCGCCTTTGTCATCAGTATCTATTTCTCAAAGAGATTTACAAAGCCGATCCGTACGATCCGGGAGGCGATGGCCGGATTCGACGGGACGAATTTCGAGCGGACGATAGAACTGCATACGAACACAGAGCTGGATGAGATCGGGAACTCTTACAATGAGATGCTGCAGAATATCCGGCGGCTGCTCGATGAGATCAAGGCGCAGGAGAAGGAACTTCGGACAACGGAGCTGAACATGCTGATCAGCCAGATCAATCCTCATTTCCTCTATAATACACTGGATACGATCTACATGCTTGCGCGGATCAATAAGGAAGAGACGACCATGCGGATGATCCAGGCGCTGTCAAAATATCTGCGTCTGTCGCTGAGCAAGGGGAGCGAGATCGTGACTGTGGAGGACGAGCTGGAAAATGTCCGCAGCTACATAGAGATCCAGCAGATCCGCAATCAGGATCTGTTTACCTGTGAGATCGACTGCCGGGTGGACGCCGCGGGCACATATGTCCTGAAGCTGATCCTGCAGCCCCTCGTGGAGAATGCGGTGAAGTACGGATTCCAGGATATATTCGAGGGAGGCAGGATCGTCATAACGGTAGAGGAAAAAGAGGGAGATCTGTACCTGAGCGTGTCGAACAACGGATCTCCCATGGATCCGGCGATGGCGGATAAGATCAACGGCATGAACGACCTGCCTGTGGCGGAGCTCAAAGACTGCTTCCCGGATAAGCGGCACGGGTACGGCGTGATGAACATCCTGATGCGGCTCCGCCTGAAATACGGAGACAGAGCGGCGTTTTACTGTGAGTCAGGGGAAGATGGAACAGTGTGTACGATCAGGATCCCCGGCGGGGACATACAGGAGAAAGAGGAGGAACAGCGGGATGGATAAAAGGAGAATGACGGCTGCGGGAGCTGCGGCGCTGCTCCTGGCCCTGACGGCGGCAGGCTGTGCGGGGGCGGATACGGAGACCGTGAGCGGAGACGAAGAAGTGTCCATTCCGATCACTCTGATCGTGGACTCTTCCACGGGGATACGCAACGAGGAAAATGTGATCCGCGCATTCAACCAGATGTACGACGGGAAATGGCAGGCGGATGTGGACTGGATCATGGAGACGGAGGAGGAATACCGGCAGAACTTAAAGCGCCAGAATGTGACGGATACGCTTCCCGCGGTGATCACGGATCTTCGGATGCTCCCGTCTTTCTACTATATGATGATACAGGACGGACGGATCGAAGAGCTGTCCGATTATATATACGGGGACGAGGAATGGATGACGATGATCGAGCCTGCGGTGCTTGAGTCGTGCAGCGAGGAGGATGGGAGCATTTACTTAAGTCCGATCAGCACGGCGGCGTTCTCTTGTTCGGGGATGTACTGGAATGAAGAATTATTCGCACAGGCGGGGATCGGGCGGTTCCCGGAGACGTGGGAAGAGTTCTGGGACTGCTGCGAGCGTCTTGAGAGCTGCGGGATCACGCCCCTGGCGCTGCACACGGAGGGCACGGGCTGGGCGCCCATGCTGATCGCCACCGCGGAGACGGCGTCCACAGAGGAAGGCGCGGCGTTCATGCAGGAATTCTATCCGGAAACCTATCAGAACGAGAGCGGGATACATCTTGCGCAGACGCTGCAGAGATTATTTTCTTATACGACGGAAAATGCGCTCTATTCCGATTTTGACGTTTCTTATGAAAATTTCTTTGCCGGGGAGGCGGCGATGATCCCCAACGGATACTGGATGATGGACCAGATCCCGGAAGAATGGCAGGACAAGGTGCGTTTCTCCGCCTTTCCGGAGAATAAGATGATCTCGTCGCCGGAGACGTTCGGTTGGGCGATCGTATCCGGGTACAGCGAAGAGGTAAAGGAAGGCGCCGCGGCGCTGTTAAAGCTGCGCACGCAGCTGAACATGGAGCAGAGGGAAGAACTCTTTGCCAAAGACCCTTCCGGGATGATCCCTGCGGAACGGGATTATATCGAAGCATACAGGAAGGATCCCCAGCTCGTGCCGAATTACCAGGTGAAATGGAATTCCATCCTGCAGGAGGAGACGCTGGGAGAGATCCTGCCGGCCCTTGCGCAGGGCAAGATGACGCCGGAGGAATTCGCGGCCAGAGAAGATGAGAGCATCCGTATGTTTGAGGAAGAACAGTGATGTATATTTTTTGCTATCCGAGGTTGTGTATTTGTTAACGGCAGGGAGGCCGGGACTGCTATAATTCCCTCAAGAACAAGGAAAACAAAAGGTTTTCAGAAAGGTGAGGGATACTATGAAAAAGAAAAAAGTATTATCGATCGTACTGGCAGCAGCGATGATCGCAGGTCTGACGGCAGGCTGCGGAAGTGATTCCGGTTCCGGAGAAGGCGGTTCGGAAGAGGCGAAAGGAAAGGTGTATTATCTGAACTTCAAGCCTGAGGCGGATGAGTACTGGCAGGAGCTGGCGGAGACTTATACGGAAGAGACCGGCGTGCCGGTGACCGTGCTGACGGCGGCTTCCGGCGAGTATGAGAAGACGCTGAAATCCGAGATGGCGAAGACAGACGCCCCGACGCTGTTCCAGGTGAACGGACCGGTCGGCCTGGCAAGTTGGAAGGATTACTGCTATGACCTGTCGGACTCTGATATCGCAGGAGAGCTGACAGACGACAGTTTCGCCCTGATGGACGGGGACAAGATGGCGGGCATCGCCTACGTGGTCGAGAATTACGGGATCATTTACAACAAGGCGCTGCTGGAACAGGCAGGATACACGGCGGACGACATCACAGACTTTGACAGCTTCAAGGAGGTCGTAGAGGACATCACGGCGCGCAAGGATGAACTCGGCTTCTCCGCCTTTACATCAGCAGGTATGGACGGATCGTCTGACTGGAGATTCAAGACCCATCTCGCAAACCTTCCGATCTACTATGAATACAAAGACGAAGGGATCGACACGACAGACGCGATCAAAGGAACCTATCTCGACAACTACCGTCAGATATGGGATCTGTACATAAACAACGCGACCTGCGCTCCGACCGAGATCTCTACCAAGACGGCGGACGACGCGACGGCTGAGTTCGTGACAGAGGAAGCGGTATTCTACCAGAACGGCACATGGGAATACAACAACATTGCGGACGTCGGAGACGAGAATCTGGGGATCCTCCCGATCTACATCGGCGTGGAAGGCGAAGAGAACCAGGGTGTGTGCACAGGAACAGAAAACTACTGGTGCGTAAACTCCAAGGCGTCCGAGGATGATATCCAGGCGACCCTCGACTTCATGAACTGGTGCGTGACGTCTGACGAGGGCGTGGAGGCGATGTGCAGCGACATGGGATTTGTGATCCCGTTCCCGGCAAATCTGGAGTCCACCAATACTCTGGTAAATGAAGCGAACAAATACATGGAAGAAGGCAAGACGCCTGTGACATGGTGCTTCTCAACAATGCCGTCCGAAGAGTGGAAAAACGGCGTGGGATCAGCCCTGACAGCATACGCCGCAGACCAGACGGACGCGAACTGGGACGCAGTAGTGAGCGCGTTCGTAGACGGCTGGGCGGCAGAGGCAGCGGCTGCAAAATAAGAAACTTTAAGCACTTTCTTTCATTCTACTATATATAAAAATTTACGGTATAAGCGGCGGGCAGAGACGGTCTGAACGCCGCTTTTTAAAAGGAGGACGATTATAATGGAAAAAGCGGTAAAACGCTATATGCCGATCTTTGTACTCCCCACGTTCTTTGCGTTTATCCTTGGATTTATCATTCCGTTTATCATGGGGATCTGGCTGTCGTTCTGTGAGTTTACAACAGTGACGGACGCGAAATTCGTGGGAATATCGAATTATATTGAAGCGCTTAAAGACACAGTATTCCGGCACTCATTCTGGTACACCTGCCTGTTTGCGGCCGTATCTCTGATCGTGATCAATGTCTTTGCGTTCGCGCTGGCAATGGCGCTGACGCAGAAGATGAAGGGAACAAATATCTTCCGGACTATCTTCTTTATGCCGAACCTGATCGGAGGCATCGTGCTGGGATATATCTGGCAGCTGATCTTCAACGGCATCCTTGCAAAATACCAGACTGCACTCGGGTTAAACGAGTGGTACGGCTTCTGGGGGCTGATCATCCTTGTGAGCTGGCAGCAGATCGGATATATGATGATCATCTACATCGCGGGGCTCCAGTCGATCCCGGGAGACGTGATGGAAGCGGCGCAGATCGACGGCGCGTCCGGGATCCAGAGGCTTTTCCGGGTGACGATCCCCATGATGATGCCGTCCATTACGATCTGTATGTTCCTGTCCATCACCAACGGATTCAAGCTCTTCGACCAGAACCTGTCGTTGACGGCGGGTGAACCGTCGAAGATGTCAGAGATGATGGCGCTCAATATCTTCAATACCTTCTACGGACGTACCGGCTGGGAAGGCGTGGGACAGGCGAAGGCGGTTATCTTCTTCGTGATCGTAGTCGGCATCGGTCTGATCCAGCTGCGCGCAACGCGCTCAAAGGAGGTGCAGCAGTAAATGAACGGGAAAAAGAAACAGGCGTTAAGCTTTCTCGGCACAGGAATATTCACGGTCATCGGACTGGTCTATATCGCGCCGATCTTGATCGTGCTTATGAACTCATTTAAAAAGAAAGTCTATATCAACAAGGAGCCGTTCAAGCTGCCCGTGGAAAAGACGTGGAACAGCATTGAGAATTATGTGACGGCGGTCGACAAGTACGAACTGCTCAGCGCGGTTGGCTGGACGGTATTCATCACGGTGGGCTCCGTGCTGGTGATCCTTGTGTGCACGTCCATGTGCGCATGGTACATCACGAGGGTGAAGACGAAATTTACGAAGGCCCTTTATCTGCTCTGCGTCTTCTCCATGGTCGTGCCGTTCCAGATGGTGATGTTCACACTGTCCCTTGTGGCGGACCGGACAAGGCTCAACACACCGTGGGGGATCATCATCATTTATCTGGGCTTCGGCGCGGGGCTGGCGGTGTTTATGTTCTGCGGCTTCGTGAAGTCCATCCCGCTTGAGATCGAGGAGGCGGCGATGATCGACGGATGTACCCCGCTGCGCACATTCTTCGGCGTGGTGCTCCCGATCATGAAGCCGACGTATATCTCGGTAGGTATCCTGGAGACGATGTGGATCTGGAACGACTTCCTCCTTCCGTACCTCGTGTTGGACCTGAACAAGTATAAGACAATCTCCATCGCCATCCAGTATATGAAAGGCAGCTACGGACGCGTGGATATGGGCGCTGTCATGGCGGCGCTGATCCTTGCGGTGATCCCGGTCATCATCTTCTACCTGGCGTGCCAGAAGCATATCATCAAGGGCGTGGCAGCGGGAGCTGTGAAAGGGTAGGAACGGACTTTTGTAATTGTCAGGATAAGAATATACAGATGTACAGCTAAACAGCAACACAGATGGAAATGATATGAATAAGTCAAATGTGATTGACAAAGAAAATAATCTTAAGTATACTAACGATAAGTAAATGAATAGTTTACTTATCGAAAGGAAAATGATTATGTTATATCATTATCTGAAAGAAAATTATATTCCAGGAGAACCTATTTTTACCGGAGATATTGACATCCCGGGGATGACAGAAGAAAATCTCAGATATCATTTAAAGAGACTTACTGACAGCGGAGCCATATGCCGATTTGAGCCGGGAGTATACTATTTCCCCAAAACGGATATTTTTGGCGAGAGGATGTCTTTGTCTCCGGATACAGTAGCTGTTCATAAGTATATCATGCGCAGGGGAAGGCGGGTGGGGTACTATTCCGGCTATACATTGGCAAACCGCATGGGATTATCCACACAGGTTCCATTTATTCAGGAGATAAGCAGCAATTTTGCTCCGGCATTGGTAAGAAAAATGAAGATTAAAAACAAGCAATACATTATTAGAAGACCAGTGGTGGAAGTGACAGAAGAAAATGTATCGGTTCTGCAGTTCCTCGACAGTCTGAAAGACATAGAGAAATGTACAGAGATGGAACCGGAAAAATGCGGAAAGATTTTGACGGAATTTGCCAGAAAAAATAGCATTACAAAGAAAAAGATCGACCGGTTTATTACCAATTATCCGATTAAGATATATAAAGCGATATATGAAACGGAGGTAGAGTATGTATCTTCATAAGGATAGAGAAACGTTTAAGGATATCATGTGATCGATCGTTTTTCAGAAGATATTGATATCACTTTTAAAGAACATATTGGAGAGAGCAGAAGGAAAAAACTTAAGAACATTGTTTTAAAAGGAATAAGCGAAGAACTGGAAATGCCGATCGCAAACTGGAATGAGATCCAGAGCGACAGGGATTATAATGCTTATTTCTTTTCGTATACCTCTGTATTTGAACTGGAAGATGAAAGACTTCCGCAGTATATAAAGTTGGAAACAGCATTAGGTTCCTATGCATTTCCGACACAGTCAATGGAGATACATAATTATATTGGAGACTATCTGGAAGAGCGTAATCGGGCAGATCTGGCAAAAGGATTCTACCTTGACAGATTTTCAATGAATCTGCAGTCATTGGAAAGAACTTATATTGATAAGATATTTGCGCTTTGTGATTATTATATGCAGGGAAAATCAAAGAGATATTCACGTCATTTGTATGATATTTATAAACTTACTCCTCTCATTGATTTTGATAACAAGTTTGTCTCTTTAGTCAAAGAGGTCAGGGAGCATCGGGCTCAAATGACAGTATGTCCGTCCGCGAAAGAAGGAGTAGATGTATCCGCTATCATTACAGAGTTTTGTGATAATTCCTTTTATGAGGAAGATTATCAGTCTATCACCAGTTATTTTACAGAAGATTTTGTATCTTATGAGGATACCATTAAGAATCTGAGAAAAATCATACAGGATATTTCTTTTTGACAAGGAGCGTGATCTTGTGGCAGCATTCCACTATAGATCCCTGCTCCTCATATCCCATGCGGAATCGAGCGCCTCTGTCATTTCTTCGTAATCCTTCCCGCCGAACATATACTCGGCAAGGATCCTCTCGGCATCTGTATAAAAGTAGGGCGGCCAGCCGTCGGAGGGATTACCGATATATTTTCCGGCGTCTACATAAGTCATGATATCTTGCGCAATGCTGCTGTCCGGCATGGGGGCGCCGAGCAGGCCCGAGAATGAGCCGGTGTTCTCGACATAGATCTCTGCGGCTTCCTCGGATGCGAGAAAATCCAGATAGAGAAGGGCTTCTTTCGGATGTTCTGTATCCGCGCTGACGGAGAGTGAATAATCACAGTAGAAGTTGATCACGTTTTCATCGGGATCGTCCGAGACCGGCAGGGGCACCATGCGCAGGGTCGTATTAGAATTATAGTCCTCGATGATCGCGGCAGCCCATGAGCCCTGGACAAGGAGGGCGGCGCGGTTCTGGGCAAGCATATTGCAGGCGTCCATGTAGCCTCTTTCAAATGCCGTGTCGGTATTTCCGTATGCATATACGTAATCTTTTACCACGTCGCCCACTGTTTTCCAGCCGGGAGTATCAGAGAAGCTGACTTTGCCTTCATAGCGGAGGCTGTTCCAGTCCGGCTGGTTGGCATAGACGGCATAATAGGCGGGGCGGAAACAGTAGTGGGCCGTCCACAGATCTTTGAAGCCGAGCGCGAACGTATAGACATTGTTCCGGGAGAGGGTATCGTGTATATCCTCCAGATCGCGCAGTGTCCGCGGGAGTTCCAGCCCGTATCTGGCGAGCACGGTCTCATTGCAGATGATGCCGGCTCCAGAATATCCCATCGGGAAGAAATATTCGCCCGGGCGGGTCACTGTGTCATAGTGGACCGGGCGCATCCGGGAGAGGAATTCCTGGCCGGAGAGGTCGAGCAGCAGCCCGGCGTTGGCCTGGACGGGACTTGCGGTGTAGATGTCAGGCGTCTCGCCCCGGTTCATGCGTTTCTGGAGCTCCAGGTCAAAGTCCGTGGGGACTTCGTACTCCACGGTGATATCAGGGTATTTCTGGTGGAAAGCCTCCGCAAGCTTGTGATAAGTCTCGGGGGCTTCCTGTTTATTGTGCATCACATGCAGAACGATCTGCTCTTCTTCGGGAGCGTCGGCTTCCGGTTCGTCGGCAGCCCACAGACAGCCGGTGACGATCACGGCTGCAGCGGCGGCGGATAGCGCGGCACAGGATAATCTTTTCTTCATGGTCAGACCTCCGTTTATTTTATCTTTTCAAGCAGGGCAGGCGTGGATTCATAGTATTTCTTAAATGTCTTAGTGAAATAATAGGGATTCTTAAAGCCTACCATCTCGGCGACTTCCTTTATTTTAAAAGTATCTTTCAGGATAAGCTCTCTGGCTTTTTCCATGCGGATGCGTGTCAGGTAGGAACTGAAGTTTTCTCCGGTCTCGGCTTTGAACAGGCGGCTCAGGTAGATGTGGTTGATATAATACTTCCTCGCCAGTTCCATCAGGCTGATCTCTTCACTGTAATTGAGCCGGACATATTCCTTGATCTCGGCGACAACATCCTTGGCTGAGGCGTTTTTCTCATATTTGCATGACTCGGCTATCTTCTGGAAGCAGACCGACAGGAAACTGCGGATCTCCTCTGCCGAGATCATGCCGGAGATATACCGGATCGCACCGGACAGCTCGGCAAATGAGAGATTCTTCCCTGCGGCGATCCTCTCCATCGACAATGCCAGCTTGGAAGCGGTATTGCGGTATGAAGGCAGATAACAGTAGGAATTCCAGCAGCAGGGCAGGAAGAGGTCGGTCATATATTTCTTGAATTCATAGACTGAGCCGGACTTTATGATCCCTGTCAGGACAGCCTCATCAATAATGACAGGATCGGCGGGAGCGGGTGAGAGCTGTGCGACGTCTTCATAAAATACAGGGCGTGCGAGCCCGAATTCCGCCAGCTCATAGTCGAGGCAGGCTGCGGCATGTCTGTAGGAGAGCGGGATCCCCGAATAGCCCTTGACACTGTCGCTGATCCCGGACTTGAGCAGGTAGGGGCACAGTTCCGCCAGTTTCCTGTAAGTCAGGATGAAGTCAGCTTTGGAGACCGGCGCCTGATCCGTGCCCTGCCACAGAAGGATAAAGTGCTCTCTGCTCCGCTTTGTGCGGAAGAAGATCCGGTTGTCAGAGCTGACCAGAGGCTCGGTGTTCCTGAACCAGCGCTGCAGCTCGCTGTCAGTGAGCATACCGTCCGTGCCGGTAAACTCTTTTCTCAGGGCGAAGATCTGCACTGTGAACCATGTATCGCTGAGGGAGAATCCCATCTGTGACAATTCATTTACGATCTTTTGGCTGGTCTCTTCCGGACTGCCTGCGGATACGAGCGTGTTTAAGAGCTGCTCTTGAAGGAGAGGGGCGGTCTTCGCCTCGCGCTCCTGGAGCTTCTCTTTCTCCCGGATGCGGAGGATGATCTTGTCCAGGACCTTGCATATCTCTTCTGTTTCCACAGGCTTTAAGAGGTATTCGCATACAGAAGCCTGGATCGCCTTTTTCGTATAGGCAAAATCCGTATAGCCGCTGATGACGATGATCTCACATTCCGCATGGGACGAGATGATATGATCCAGAAGGCTCAGGCCGTCCCCGTCTTTCATGTTCATATCGGTGATGACCAGATCGACCGTATTGTTCTTCATAAACTCCACGGCCTGTGAACTGTTGGAAAACTCACCCGCCAGTTCAAGACCGTACCGGTCCCACGGGATCTGGCGGATCAGCCCTTTGCGCACCCAGTATTCATCTTCACATAAAATTGTCCGGATCATGTTCTTTATCCCCCTGATGATTGAAATAGAACGGCAGTTTCAGACTGATGACAGTTCCGACTTCCGGCTCGCTGTCCACATCCAGCACGGCCTGGCGCTGATAACAGAGTTTCAGACGCGTATACACATTGGCAAGCCCGATACTCTGCTGCGAATCGCTGTAAAATCCGGTGGAAGAATCGGAGAGCGAACGCCGCACTTTTGCGAGGACATCCTCCGTCATCCCGGCGCCGTCGTCCGAGATCTCGATCACCAGATAAGTACCCTCCTGATATACATGGATGTAGATAAAGAGTTTCTGGTGATCCCCCGTGAAACCGTGCATGACCGCATTTTCCACGAGGGGCTGCAATGTAAGCTTCAGGAGCGGATACCTGCCGTAGGCTTCACAGGAATCTATGGAATAATCGAGCTGGTTCTTAAACCGGATCTTCTGGATCTCAAGATAATGGGCGACATGGATGAGCTCATCATCAAGAGTGGTCGTATTTTCTTCCGTTTTAATACTGTATCTCATCATCTTGCCGAGAGAATTCGCCATAACGGAGATCTCGGGCAGATGATTGAGAGAAGCGATGCTCGCGATCGACTGCAGGATGTTGTAGAGAAAATGCGGGTTGATCTGGGCCTGGAGCGCTTTCATCTGGGCGTCCTGCTGCTTTACCTTGAGCTGGTATTCCTGCTCGATCAGGAGATTGATCCGGTCGAGCATCGTGTTGAAGGTAGCGGAGAGCTCGCCGATCTCATCGGAAGAGATAACGCTGGCGTGCTGGCGGATATTGCCGCTGCGCACGGATTTCATAGTGCGGGACAGCTCCTCTGCGGGGGCGGAGATCCTTGCGGACATGATCCATGTCATGATAAAACCTGCAATGAATACGAGCATGCCCAATATCAGACTGTATACGGTGTAGCCACGGATATCCGCGGTGTATACGGACCATGGGATCAGCGAACAGATACTCCATCCGGGATCCTTCATAGTGACAGGTACTGCCATATACTTTTTCCCGTCGAGGGTGATGGGCTGCTCGGATGTACATTCTCTGAGAAGCGCGATATTGCCGGTCTGTTCGGTGATGCTCCCGGAAGAATCATGGATGACACGCCCCGTGTCCGTGAGTATGACGGTCTCCATGTCAGGGTACAGGTTCAGCGAATCCGTGAGCGAGACGAAGTCAGAGAGCTCTACATTAAAGTAGAGGAGCCCCCTGTTCTTATAACCGGTGTCAAAGCTGGCGGTCTTGCGGACGACAGAGACTACTGTGCGGTTGGCTGAACTGGAGGTGCGCTGGTAGTACAGCTCCTGGTGCGGCGGGATATACGTTTCTGACAGAGAACCTACCGTATTCAGCAGACGGGTGTGGAGCCAGAACCATTCGGGGCTCTCTTCCACGGAGAAGTCCCTCTCCATACTCAGTTCTCCCGCAATGCTTGAAATAAGGATCTTATTGTCCGGCGTCAGGTAGTTGATGCTGTGGATATACCGGGAAGACGCCAGAGGCGCCGTGAGCAGGCTGTCGACATCGTAATAAAGTTCATAGATTTCCAGAGGCGTGCTGTCAGAGCGTGCATTATAGAGTTCGGAGAAATTTGAGCTTGCCACAATGGAGAGATAAGCCCGGTCTATCTCGTCGAAGATATCCTGAAAATCGCTGTCGGCAAGTGTTTTTAACTGTTGGTTCAGCATCTGAAGGTTTTTCCGGCTGGAGCTTCTGGCAAGAAAAAAACTGACCAACAGTGCGATCCCCAGAAGGAGAAAGACCTGAAAAGTAAAAATGATCAGCAGTTTTGTGCGAAGTTTCTTTATCCTCCGAAATAATTTCACGGGCTTCAGTCCTCTCTTTTACGTGCGGCGGGCGGCGCCGCTTAAATTAAGGAAATTTTATCATCTGATAATTTAAAGTTCAATAATTTCACCCGGGAAGTTTATTTTTTTCACAGGATAAGTTTATTTTATTCATTTTCCGGCAGAGGCATGACTGCTAAAATAAGTGGCATCAAACGGGAGAAAGCCGGAAAGGCACTCCCAAAAGGGAAAGGAGAACTGTGTTATGAAAGCAAAAAGGATTCTTGCACTTGGAATGGCAGCCCTGATGACAGGCGGACTGCTCGCAGGATGCGGAAGTGAGGAGAAGGAAGGAGGGGCCGCCGCAGGTGACAGCGAAAATGTCAGCCTGAAGGTATGGGCGGATCAGGATATCCTGGAAGTGACCCAGACGATGGTCGATAACTTCATTGCAGAACATCCGGACAAGAACTATGACATCGAAGTTGTGCTCGGCGACAGCGGAAAGGCTGAGGAAGAGGTAAAGAAAGACCCGGAGGCGGCAGCGGACGTTATCGCCCTTCCCCATGACCAGCTCGGCCAGATGGTGGAATCAGGCGTCCTCTACGAGAACACGAAATATGTGGACCGGATCAAGGAAGAGGATACCGAGACAGCTTATGAGGCGGCTACATATCAGGGAGCTGTATACGGATATCCGTACCAGGTAGAATCCATGTATCTGGTATACAACAAATCCATGCTCTCAGATGAAGATGTCAAGACTTTTGAGGGGATCACGGCGAAGGCGCCGATCGGCTTCAACCTTGCCGAAGAGGGAACCAACTATACGATCGCTCCACAGTATCTTGCCAACGGCTGCAAGCTCTACGGAGATAGCGGAGAGGATCTCGAGGGAACAACATTTAACAATGAGCAGGGCGTAAACGTTACGAAATGGATCGCATCCCTGAAAGATAACCCGAACGTGGTGGCATGCAACAGCGAGTCCGTATCACTGCTGAAAGAAGGAAAGATCGCGGCTATGGTTACAGGTCCGTGGGGCAAGAACGATATCATGGACGCACTGGGAGATGACCTTGGGGTCGCGGTATATCCGACCTGTGATTTCGGCGACGGCCCGGTACAGATGCGCGCATTCCAGGGCGTGAAGCTACTGGCGGTAAATGCAGCGACAGAGTATCCGCTTGACGCGATGGAACTGGCGGACTACTTATCCAACGCAGAGTGCCAGAAGATGAGATTCGACGCGGTCGGAGCGATCCCGTGCAACAAAGAACTGCGTGACACAGATGAGGTTAAGAACGATCCGATCACGAACGTGGTATCACAGATGACAGAAGACGAGTACACAGTCCTGATGCCGAAGCTTCCGGAACTGCGCTCTTTCTGGGATCTGCTCGATCCGATCATCATCGACGCATACGGCGGCAACCTGACAGAAGCGGACATGCAGACAAAGCTTGACGATCTGGTGGCTGATTCCGCAGCAACGGCAGAATAACAGAAGCAATCACAATACTAACCTCAATTCATAAGAGCCTGAGCTGTCAGGCTCTTATGTTATAAAATGGAAAAGAGGATCTCATCTATGAAAGTAAAGAAAAATACCTGGTGGAAAAAGTATATAAACGGGTTCCGTGAGGGGGATATCTCTGTCAGGCTGTCATACCTGATCATGGGATTTGCCAATCTGAGGAACGGACAGATCATCAAAGGTCTTATCTTCCTCCTTGCCGAGATCGGCTTTATCGCATATATGGTCATGGCGGGAGCATCGTCTATCGTCGGACTGATCACTCTGGGGACACAGGCCCAGGGCTGGGTCATGGACGAAAGCCTCGGCATCAAGGTCCAGGTGGAAGGAGACAACTCCATGCTCTGCATGATCTACGGGCTTGCCACGATCATGATCATCGCGCTGTTCCTGGTCTTCTATGTGGTAAATACAAGGAGCGCGGCGGCAGTGTATGAATGCAGAAAGTCAGGAGAGCATATCCGCTCGTTCCGGGAAGATGCGGCCCTTCTCCTGGACAGCAGATTCCATGTGACGCTCCTTACCGTACCTACGGCAGCAGTCCTGGTCTTTACGGTACTGCCGCTTCTCTATATGATACTTCTCGCATTTACAAGCTATGACCACAATCATCTTCCTCCGAAGAACCTGTTCGACTGGATCGGACTGTCCAACTTCGGGAAGATGCTGGGAGGAAATATCGCGGGCACATTCTTCCCGCTGCTCGTCTGGACGCTGATCTGGGCATTCTTCGCTACATTCAGCAGTTTCCTGGGCGGCGTAGTGCTGGCGCTCCTCATCAACAAGAAAGGGATCAAGTTCAAGAAGTTCTTCCGTACGATCTTCGTGACGACAGTCGCCGTACCGCAGTTCGTTTCTCTGCTGATCATGAGAAACATGCTCCACGCGGCAGGGCCGATCAACTCCATGCTCGAGAATCTGGGTCTGATCTCCGAGCCGCTTCCGTTCCTTACGGACGCGCTTGCAGCCAAGATCACGGTCATTGCGGTAAATATGTGGGTAGGTATCCCGTTCACGATCATGATCGTGACAAGCGTGCTGACTAACCTGCCGGAAGACCAGCTCGAAGCCGCAAGGATAGACGGGGCGAATGCATTCCAGATCTTTCGCAAGATCACGCTCCCGCAGATCATCTTCATCATGACGCCTACGCTGATCCAACAGTTTATCGGAAATATCAACAACTTCAATGTTATCTACCTTCTGACCGGCGGAGCGCCGATGAACAGCAACTACTACGCGGCGGGAGATACGGATCTTCTGGTGACGTGGCTGTACAAACTGACGGTGGAAAAGGCTGACTATAACCTCGCGTCTACGATCGGTATCATCACATTCGTGGTGTGCGCGGTGTTCTCACTGATCGCGTATACAAGATCGGCTGCCTATAACAAGGAGGATATGTTCCAATGAAAAAGAAAGCACAGTTTGGAAATGCAATTACATATATTATCCTGATCGTGGTAAGCATCATCTGGATATTCCCGATCATCTGGATCGTACTTACTTCATTCAGGGGAGAGAGCGGACAGTTTGTATCTTATTTCATCCCGCATGAATTCACTGCCGACAACTATAAAGTGCTGTTTACGAACTCGGACTATCCGTTCTTAAGATGGTTCGGCAATACATTTATCGTAGCAGTATTCTCATGTATCATCAGTACATTCCTGACAACGTCTATGGCATATGTGCTGTCAAGGCTGAGGTTCCGGATGAGAAAGCCGATCATGAAGATCGCGCTGGTGCTGAATATGTTCCCGGCATTCATGAGCATGATCGCCGTGTACTATATCTTAAAGGCGATGAACCTGACGCAGAGCCTTGCGGCGCTGGTGCTTGTATATTCGGCGGGATCGGCGCTGACATTCTATGTGTCCAAAGGCTTCTTCGACACGATGCCGAAGGCGCTGGACGAGTCGGCGCAGATCGACGGCGCGACGAAATTCCAGATATTTACGAAGATCACGTTCCCGTTGGCGAAGCCGATCATTGTCTATACATCCCTGACAGCGTTCATGTCCCCGTGGATGGACTTTATCTTTTCAAAAGTTATCATGGGAGATAACGTTCAGAACTATACAATTGCCATTGGATTGTATACAATGATGACAAAGGCAAATGTAAACACAATGTTTACAGTCTTTACCGCCGGATGCGTCATTATCGCGATCCCGATCTCCCTGCTCTTTATCTACATGCAGAAATTCTATGTAGAGGGCGTCACGAGCGGAGCGGTGAAAGGATAAGACAAGAAGCCGGACAATAATCAACAAGGAGAATCAGACATAATGCAGAAGAAATGGTGGCACAATGCGATCGGGTATCAGATCTACCCGAAAAGCTTTCAGGATACGAACGGAGACGGCATCGGGGATATCCCGGGGATCATAGAACATCTTGACGACCTCGAAGAGCTCGGGATCAATATGATCTGGCTGTGTCCAGTCAACAGATCCCCGATGGCGGATCACGGATATGATATCTCGGATTATGACGAGATCGATCCCATGTTCGGTACGCTGGACGATATGAAACGTCTGATCAAAGAGGCGGACAAAAGAGGGATCCGGGTGCTGATGGACCTGGTCGTGAACCATACGTCGTCCGAGCACGAATGGTTTCAGAAAGCGTTGGAAGACCCGGACGGCAGGTATGGAAAGTATTACATCATCCGCGAGGGAAAGGACGGAAAAGAGCCCAACAACTGGAGATCCATCTTCGGCGGGAGCGCCTGGGAGCGGATCGGAGATACGGACAAGTATTATCTGCACCTGTTTACCAAGTGGCAGCCTGACCTGAACTGGGAGAACAGGGAAGTAAGAGAAGAGATCTATGCGATGATCAACCGGTGGCTCGACATGGGGCTGGGAGGCTTCAGGATAGACGCGATCAGCCACCTCAAAAAAGACTTTACCTATGAGAACCTTCCGGCGGACGGCGTGGACGGTTATGTGAACGGATTCCCGTATTTCAGGAATGTAAAAGGAATTGAAACCTTCTTAAATGAGCTGAAGAAAGAGACGTTCCTGCCGCACGATGCATTTACACTGGCGGAAGCGGACGACGTGGCGCCGGAAGATCTGGAGGACTTTATCGGCGAAGACGGATATTTTTCAAGTATATTTGACTTCTGCCATACAAGATACCACGTCAATGACCCGAAGTGGAAAGACCGCCCGGTGGAGATGATAAATGACCTGCGTGATGCACTGTTCCAGAAACAGGAATATGTAAACGGAAGGGGATTCCTCTGTAATTTCCTTGATAACCACGACACATCGAGATCTGCGGAGAGGTTTATCCCGCGGGAGGACATCGGCTATCACAGCATGTCCGCACTGGGAAGCGTCAACTTCTTCTTCCCCGGCATCGTATTTCTGTATCAGGGGCAGGCGACCGGGATGCTGGACTACAGGAAGAAGAGCATAGATGAGTTCAGGGATCCGACCACGTTCAATATGTACCGGGGCTATCTCCAGGAGGGTATGACGGAGGAACAGGCGCTTGAGAAGCTCAATGTGGAATCCCGGGAACACGCCAGGACACCTATGCAGTGGAATGCACAGGAAAACGCCGGATTTACGGACGGGACGCCCTGGTTCGCCGTGAATCCGAATTATAAAACGGTCAATCTGGAAGCAGAGAAAGGGAAAGAAGAATCCCTGTACCACTGGTACCGGAAGATGATCGCCCTGCGGAAATCAGACGAGTACAGCGAGCTGTTTATCTACGGGAGCCTCACTCCTGTCTATGAGAAGACAGACGGCGTGATCGCCTATGAGAGAGAATATCAGGGCAGATGCGTCCTGGTCATCTGTAATCTGAAGGCAGCGCCCCAGGAACTGCCGTTTGGATGGAATGTGAAGAAAATCCTGCTGTCTAATCATAAGGACGTTAATATTGAGAAAGAGAAAATCTGCCTGCGGGGATATGAGACCGTTATAGCAGATATTGAGAAATGATCCGCGAAGTGTGATCAAGGAATTGTAAATTGACGCTGTGGCATTAATTTAATAATAATATTGACTGGGAATACCCAATATGGATATAATATAAATCAGTATATCCATATTGGGTATTTTTCGTGGAGGATGAACATGTATTACGTGATAAAAGAACTCAGGGAATCTACAGGATTGACACAGAAGAAGTTTGCCGCGATGTATGGAATACCGCTTAGTACCTTACGCAAGTGGGAACAGGGAGAGGCGTCACCGGCTCCGTATGTCGTAAACCTGATCGCAAGGACCTTGCCTGCCACAGACTCCGGACTTAAAAAAATAGCAGGAAAAGACGGGACGGTTTTTTATTACGATAAAAATCAAAAGGCAGTTTCGGACGCGCGCGGAAACAAGATCTACATCAGGGAAGATCTGGAAGGGGTAAAAGAACAGAACCTGGTGCTGTATCTGAAAGATCTGTATGAAAGCTTTTATGAGATACAGGAAAGATTTGAACAAGACTGCCAATATGACAAAAAAGAAGACATTTTGTGGAGCTAGGGAAAGGGGAGAATGTATGGCAAGATATGCTAAAGAATATTATCTGATGCATAAAGATATTCCGGTGTGCCTGATGGAAATCTCAGATGACGGAGCATTAGGGCGTGTAAGGAGAAATGAAGCGGCAGCGGATCATTTCCCATTGGGTGGTCAGATGAATAATATGAAATTTCATGAATGGTGGAGGGATCGGGCGATACCAAAGACAAGACATGGAGCAGAGACTGCGCTTCAAAGACTGGGATATTCATCAACGAATAGTGCCTTAGTTAATAATCTTGCGTTAAGTCTGTCCGACTGTTACTGGATCCGTCCTCGTGGAGAAAATCTGACATGGAAGGATGTTAATTTATTTACAAATGATTTTGTTGACACGTTTGGAGAACTTACGATTAATCAGGATCATATGATCGATCTCAGAAAAGAAACCAGATTTAATTGTGCAACCTCACAGGGAGAACTGCAGAAAAAATGGTGTATAGATAAAAATGGACGGCGTTATATGATCAAAGGTAATTATGGGCAGTCTTATCAACAGAGTCTGAATGAGGTATTTGCAACAAGGCTACATGAACAGCAGAGATTTACTCATTATACCCGGTATTCTCTTGTCCAGGTACAGACTGACGGAAATATTGAAGGAATAGGATGTATGTGCTATGATTTTTGCAGTGAGAATATCGAGTGCATCAGTGCGTGGGAATTATTGCAGACAGTGAAAGTCAGGCAAAATGAATCTTATTACTATCCATTAAAAAATGTATGCCTTGAATTGGGAATGGATGAAGAGGCTTTTACACGTTTTCTCGATTATCAGATTATGACAGATTATCTTATAAGCAATACGGACAGACATATGAACAACATTGCAATTATGAGGGATCCGGACACACTGCGACTGTTGGGTTTTGCTCCGATCTATGATTCGGGTAATTCGATGTTTTATAACACACCTTATGAAAAACTGTCTTATATAAAACTGGACGAGATCAGGACTCATTCGTTTGTAGAGCGGGAAAACAGGCTGCTTCAATATGTACGGGATCGATTACTTGTGGATATCGATAAAGCAGAGATGGATTTTTCAATTTATGAGATGGATGTTGTGGAACGACAGATCAGGATTCCGTTGTTAAAAAAGCTGTATTACAGGAAAATAGAAAACTTAAAATCTTTCCAAAGAGGAAAGGATTTGTGGAAAAAGTACTAAAGGGAGAAATAAATTATGACGAAAAAGAAGCATGTATTTTTCCAGCCGGTCCAGACGGCGGAACAGAGGAGAAAAAGAACCAGAAATATCGTGATAACGGCAGTGATCCTGGTGATCGCGGCAGTGGCGATCTACTTCGCAATGCCGAAAAATAAGGATCTTTCACAGAGCAGTATCTTCGACCAGGCGGAGATCGAAGCGCTCGCACGGCAGGCGGTGAACTATATCAATGAAGAGGACTTCGAGGGATTAAAAGCGATGTCTGTCGATGAGATGTCCTCCATTATGAATCAAGAGAGAATGGACGAGGCGAAGGCGAGGGTATCGGAAGACTGGGGAGCATTCCAGGAAGTGTCGGACATCACCGCAATGGAAGTGACGCAGCGGGGTGTGACAGCGGCAGTGGCGTATGTGACAGCAGATTATGAAAATGCAGAGATACACTTTACATTTGCATTTAATGAGGATATGAAGCTGGCGTCCCTGGGAATACAATAACGGGGAACAGTTCAGCCGTCTGATCTCAGCCGCGATATCATGCCGAGACTTCAGCCGCAATTTCAGGAGTACGAAATTGCTCCTGTGTGTGATAGAATAGAAGATATCAGGAACAGAAAGGAGACTTTAGTAATGAAGAAAGAAGTACTGGACTATGTAGTGGAGAAAACACATGAGATGATGGAAGCGCATTCCTGCAGCGCGGAGGCAAAGGCTGCCGGACAGGCGTGGCTGGATGCAGTCGGGACGGAGAACGAAGCGCAGGAGACAGAGAAGTATATCGCAGAGCTTGAAGCGGACATCATGCCGATCGACAATCTGATCGCATTCGCAGAGTCAGAGGGCGGGGCACAGGTATTCGGCGCCGAGAAGACGAAGGAAGTAGCGGCCCACGCGAAAGAGATCAAGGCAGCGGGCGCAAAATACTGCGACTGCCCGGCATGCGCAGCTGTGGAAGCGATCCTTGCGAAGAAAGCCGATATGCTGGAAGCATAGAAAACGCTGTGACCGTCTATACTTTCAGATGGAGGAACGGACGATCATCCGGCAGAATAATATAAGGGAGGCTGTATCCGATGAAAATGAAAATACGTAACAAAGCGGCATTTACGGATGAAGTGACGCCGCTGGAAGAAGAAAACGCCCAGGTCTCTTATGAGGCTGCGCTGGAGGGGATCGTGCTCTTGGAAAACGACGGCATACTTCCGATCGCACCGGGCAAGGTAGCGTTGTACGGAGCGGGGGCAGGCATGACCATCAAAGGAGGGACAGGATCCGGCGAAGTAAATGAGCGCCATGCGGTCTCGATCCTGGAGGGAATGGAGTCGGCAGGCTTTACCGTGACGACGAAAAACTGGCTCAAGGGATACGAAGAGGAGTACAGGAAGGGCGAGGAAGAATATGCGGCGGAGTTCCGGCGCAGGATGCTGAAGTTCGATATAGTAAATATGATGGGAACACCATATCAGCATCCGTTCGGATCGCCGGTCACAATCGAAGATATCCATGATTCTGATACGGATACCTGCATCTATGTAGTGGCACGTCAGGCGGGCGAGAGCGCAGACCGGAAGCTGAAGAACTTCGAGTATTCCCTGTCTGATGAAGAGAAAGCAAATCTCGCGATGTGCGCGGCGAATTATGAGAAAATGATCGTTGTGATCAACGTGGGCTCTGTGTTTGACATGAGTTTCCTCGATGAGATCGCGGGGATCGGCGCGGTAGTGTACTATGGGCAGCAGGGAATGCGGGGAGGCAATGCATTTGCCGATCTGATCTGCGGGAAAGCCACACCGTCAGCAAAGACCGTGGACACATGGCCGAAGAAATATGAAGACATCCCGTTCGCTATGGACTACAGCTATCTGAACGGCGATGTGGATCAGGAATATTACAGGGAAGGGATTTACGTCGGTTACCGCTATTTTGACAGCTATGACGTAGAGCCGCGTTATCCATTCGGGTACGGCCTTTCCTACACAAGCTTTAAAGTAGAAAAGGAAACGGTCACGGCAGATGGCGGCAAGGTGGCAGTCTCGGCAAAAGTGACCAACACCGGCAGCGCATACAGCGGAAAAGAAGTTGTCCAGCTCTATGTGAGCTGCCCGAAGACCGGCATGGCGAAAGAATACCAGAAGCTGGCGACATTTGCCAAGACAGAAGAGTTGAAGCCGGGAGAGAGCGCAGAGATATCGCTTGCGTTCGATCTGGCGGATCTGGCTTCCTACCGCGAGGAAGATGCAGCTTACGTACTGGAAAAGGGCGACTATATCCTGAGACTCGGAACTTCCAGCAGGGATACTTCCGCAGCGGCGGCACTGATCCTGGACGAAGACATCGTGACAGAGCAGTGTGAGAACATCTGCCCTGTCGTACTCAAGGTAAAAGAAATGGAACCGCCGATGCTGTCAGACACGGAGGAAGAACAGGATACAGATCTGGAGCGGATCCCGGTGAAAGCGGCGGACATCGCGACGGTCGGACACCTGTATGAAGAGCCGGAGATTTATTCCTCTCCGGTGACCGATGCAGTCCTCGACGTCCTGTCGGATGAGGAACTGTGCGACGTGGTGACAGGCGCCGGCGTGACGGGAGGAGGCCCGAAGTTCTTCGAGGCGCCGGGTTCCGCCGGATATACTACGGGAGAGCTGATCGATAAGGGACTGCCCAATGTCTGCCTGGCGGACGGGCCTGCGGGACTGCGTCTCCAGAAGATCTCAGCCGTAATGCACAATGGCAGGCTGAAGAGCGTGGAGCCGATGCTCTCGGCGATGAATTATATCCCGGATCTTGCGAAGAAATTCGTTCTGGGAAATCCGGAAAAACGGCCGTGCGTCTACCAGTTCGCGACGTCATTTCCGACAGGGCTCGCTCTGGCGCAGTCGTGGAATACCGCTCTTGTAGAGCGTGTCGGCAAAGCAGTGGGAAAAGAAATGGAGAGATACGGCGTGACCTACTGGCTGGCGCCGGGAATGAATATCCACAGAAATCCGCTGTGCGGGCGAAACTTCGAGTATTACTCGGAGGATCCGCTCCTCTCCGGAAAGATGGCGGCTGCTATGAGTAAAGGCGTACAGTCCAGAAGAGGATGCTACGTGACCGTCAAACATTTCTGCTGCAACAATCAGGAAGATAACCGGAACCATACGAACGCCAATGTAAATGAGCGGGCGCTCAGGGAGATCTATCTGAGAGGATTCCGGATCGCCGTGCAGGAAGGACATGCACAGGCTCTTATGACAAGCTACAACAAGGTCAACGGCACGTATGTGAACAACAGCTATGACCTGCTCACAAAAGTACTGAGAAATGAGTGGGGATTCGACGGCGTGGTGATGACCGACTGGTTCGCGACAGGAAAGGGCGTGGGCAGCCACAGCGCTGCGATCGAAGCCGGGAACGACCTGATCATGCCGGGCGGAAAAGGCGCTGCAAAAGAGCTTAAGCAGAAAGTCAGGGACGGTGAACTGGATGTGACGGCACTGAAGAGATGCGCGGCGAATGTGATCCGGGGGATCACAGGATCGAGGATCTATCAGGCGTATAGGAGAATGTACGGTAACACAATGCCGCACCGGCGGACGGTACGCCGAAGGCAGTACAGACCGGCGATACAACGCCGATCATCCCGGCGGTGATCGCAGTGATCGCATCACTTGCAGCTATTGCAGCAGTTGTAGTGATCATCATGCGCAGACGCCGCAGATAACAGCGGGAGCAAGCTGTAACAATGCAGGCGGTCAGAAGAGAATGTTCTTCTGGCCGCCTGTTTCATAGCGAACAAAATAACTCGATCGAACGATGTAGATCAGACAGGTAAGGTGATAGAAGTGTCAAAAAAGACAGAGCAGAGAGAACAGGTCTCCGGGCGTCTGGCAGTGATCGGCAAAGCGGAGAATCTGACCGGTCATGTATTCGGACACCTGACCGCTCTGTACAGAACGGAGAATAAAAGGGGCAGGACCTGTTGGATGTGCCGGTGCGACTGCGGCAGGGAAAAAGCTGTGACCGCGCAGGACTTAAAAGCCGGGAAAGTAAAGAGCTGAGGCTGCCACACACATGATCATGACCACAACAGGATAGATCTGACCGGGAGAAGATTCGGCAGACTGACAGCAGTCGAGCCGACCGGGCGGAGGAACAGCAAAGGCTCTGTGTACTGGCGGTGTATCTGCGACTGCGGAGGCGAGGCAGAGTATACGGAAGATATGCTCGTTCACGGCAGATACCTAAGCTGCGGCTGCCTTAAGAAAGAGAACCAGAAGAAGATCGCCGGGCAGCTCCACCGAATCGACGGCACATGCATCGAGATACTTGAGAACAGAAAATACCGCAGAGACAATACAAGCGGTTTTCGCGGTGTGTTCCGGCTGAAAAGCGGACGCTACCGGGCGGATATCGGGTTCAAAGGAAAACGTTTCTATATCGGGACATTTGATAAATACGAGGACGCTGTGGCCGCAAGACTTGATGCAGAGAAGATGATCCATGAGGGATTCATAGAAGCATATCATAAATGGAAAGAAATGAGAGAAGCCCGGCGGCAGGAAGATCCCGGATGGGAAGAGAGACATCCGTTCGTCTTTGAAGTGAGGAAAGAAAACGGGAGCCTGGGGGTGTATACCACAGCCGGGAAAAGATGATATTTTGGTTATTGGAAAGTGAAATAGAATTATACTGCTCGCTGGTCACAGGCGCGAGGACATTCCATTATAGAATACTGAATCCTGCATATTACGGCAAATTTAAATTGCCATTTTAGATTTGCCATATTGTGCATTGACAGGCAGATGATGTCTGGCTATAATAAAATCACACTTTAGATTTGCCGAATATTTCCGGTTAAATTGTTTATACTGGCATTAGGAAGGGGGAGAACAACATGACATATATCAAACGTGCCGCAGAAGATACGATCGAGCGGCTCTCTGAAATGTTCCCTGTACTGTTAGTGACTGGACCCAGACAGGTGGGAAAGACCACGCTTCTTCAGAAACTCGCAGAAGTGCAGAGAAGCAAGGGGAAGGAGCGGAAGTATGTAACCCTGGACGATCCTGATGCGAGGTATCTGGCGAAACATGATCCTGCATTGTTTTTGCAGAGATATTCCCCTCCGGTGCTGATCGACGAGATCCAGTACGCAACAGAATTGCTTCCTTATATAAAAATGAGCGTGGACCGTTCCAGGGAAAAAGGCGGATTCTGGATCACCGGATCACAGGTTTTCCGGCTTATGAATAACGTCAGTGAAAGTCTGGCCGGACGGGTCGGCATTGTGAATTTATTAGGGCTGTCCGATGCGGAGATCTACCAAGAGCCAAGTGAACCGTTTCAGACGGAGCCGGAATATTTGATGAACCGATTGAAAGTGAGGACTCCACACGGGTTAAATGAAATCTACAACAGAATTTTCAAGGGCTCCATGCCGGAACTGTATGCGGATGGAAATATCGATTGGGAGATATATTACCGCTCTTACGTAGATACGTACCTGCAGCGCGACATTCGCGATCTTGCACAGGTAGCTGATGAAATGCAGTTTTACAACTTTATGACAGTTGTTGCAGCTCATACTTCAAAGCCTGTGATCTATGAGGAACTTGCAAACATGGCTGGAGTTTCGTCGCCAACGGCAAAGAAATGGCTCTCCATCCTGGTGTCCTCCCATATCATCGCTCTGGTGCAGCCGTATCACAATAATGCGCTGAAACGTGTTGTCAAAATGCCTCTTCTTCATTTTTTTGATACCGGATTAGCCGCTTACCTCTTAAAATGGGGCAATCCCGAAGCACTGGAAAAGGGGGCAATGTCCGGCGCTTTCTTTGAAAGCTATGTGTTTTCAGAAATCTATAAAAGCTATTTAAACGCGGGAAAAGAACCGCCTGTATTCTATTACAGGGACAGAGATCAAAAAGAAATTGATCTGCTGCTTTATCAAAACGGCGTGCTTTCTCCGATTGAGATCAAGAAAGCAGCGTCCCCAGGAAAGACCGCGATCAAGAATTTCGATGTGTTAAAGCCTGTGACCAGGGCGGAACATTTCGACGGCCTGGAGTCTCTAAAGGTAGAAATCGGAACAGGAAGCGTGGTCTGCATGGCAAACGACTTACTGCCCGTAAATGAAAAGAACTGGTATGTGCCGGTTTGGCTGATCTGAGGATGCAGCTATAGAGAGAAAACGAGGACGTGACCGCCCTCGTTTTCCTCGTTAATAATTTCTTTCATCCCCAAAAACAAACCTTTATAACTTCTCCAATATTTTACGGATAACCTGTTCGTCCTCCTCTAATTCATCTGCAATCTCCTTCACAGATTTGCCTTTTGCCAGAGCAATATCCCCGGCCAGTTCATTTTTCATAGGCTTTTTCTTTCTCCATTATATAGGATGTCACTGCAAGTTACAAGCGGTTGATTTTCGCCCCGGATTACTGAGGCAAAGAACGACCAGAATCTCTGGCGGCATGAGATATGGCGATGAGCCTGCCGCTTAAGATAAAACGAGTCTATCATACTGTCTTTCATATTTCAAGTCTGGAAAGTCTGAAAAATTATCAGGAAGGGACTGGAAAAGGCTTCAAATCGTTGATAAGTCACGAAGGCAGCAGTAAAATAAAACGGACTAAATGGATTTCTCATAAGGGGGAGCAGGCGGTCAAAGTCTGAACTGCATAAGCAGGGAAGAACATTTCAGAACAGAAAGGAAGAGACTATGAAACAAAGAAATCCTGTTACAAAAGAAAGAAGAAAGTCAGGAAGAAAAGTGCTTGCCGCAGTCCTGTCTCTGGCTATGATACTGACGCTGGCGAATCCGACGACAGTGTTTGCAGCTGAAAAAGACGGCACTGAGTAAAGCGGCGGCTTCTGGCACAATGCAGTCGAGTCCATCGCCGATTTCTTCGGATTCAGGGATGATGAGACGGATGCCGGGGCGCAGACGCGGGCGGCAACGGCGGATGCGACACGGACAGCCGATGGGGATACGAAAGATGCTTACTCAATCGGTGATGGAACATCTACACGTTATAATGGCCGTGTCTGGGTGGATAAGTCGGTAAGTTCGGAAGCGTCGGTCGATTTTGAAGATGCAGGACAGGTAACCAATAACTCCGACTTCCTGGTCACCTATTCAGCCTTGGCAACATCAACCAATACCGTGGGACTTACCCCAACCGATACGGTGTTCATTCTTGACCTGTCTGCAAGCATGACTTGGGGATTCTCCGGAACCAAGTCGGTAACGGATGAGCACGGCCAGTTTACGATGGAAGCCGGACAGTTCAGCTTCGTGCTGGTGGAAAATGGTCAGGTTATCCAGACTGTAAAGAATGGTGCACCGGCAGGAAACAGCGCGGCATTTGCGTTCGATCCTATCACTTACACCGAGCCGGAGGCTCACACTTACACGGTATACGAGGTCGGCGCGGACGGCGGTAATGGTACCGGCGGCACCGATAGCAGCAATATTACATATAGCAAGGAAGCGTACACCGTGACAGTGGTTGTTTCTCAGGCAGAAGGCGCTGAGGGTGCGCACGGCGGACTGAGCGTTTCCGCTGATGTGCAGAACAAAGATATCGTCTTCACTAATGAGTATATGCCTGCGGAGGTAACGGTCGGTCCAAGCGGCGACGTGCAGATCGGCGGTACTAAGACGCTCGAAGCTGCCGACGGCAGTCAGCGTGAGATGAAGGAAGGTGAATTTACTTTCCTGCTGCTTGAAGGAGATCAGGAAGTTGACCGTGTAACCAACGCGGCTGACGGGACATTTGCCTTTAACGATATCACCTATGATAAGGTTGGCACACACTATTATACTGTGAGTGAGATTGGCAGTGGCGCAGGTGGGGTTGACTATGATCCGACTCTCTATTCGGTTGTAGTCGAAGTAACGGAGAACACAGAGACTCATGAACTTGAGGCGGAGGTAACCTATTACAATACCGCTGACACGGAGATGCCTGTTGCCGGAATGACATTTATAAATAGGTATGAGGCGTCACCGGCGTCTGCAAATCTTGGAGTTGTCAAGAAGCTGGATGGTGCAGATCTGAAAGAGGGTCAGTTTACATTTACTCTGACCGGAAGCAGCGGCGCGCCGATGCCGGAGAAAGATACTGTGACAAATGCGGCAGATGGTTCCGTATTATTTGACACGATCACATTTGATTCTGTCGGAGAGTACGACTACACAATTACCGAAGTAAACGATGGACAGGGTGGCATCATCTATGATGAGGATCCTGACAGAACGGTTCATGTAAGTGTGACCGATAATGGTTTGGGAAGCCTTGAAGCCAAAGTGACCTATGGGGAAGACGGTGCGGTGATTACCAATACCGCGGAAGTAACTCCGCCGTCTGATGATAATAACGGTGGCAAGGACGATGGTAAAAATGACGTCGTCAACGGCAGTGATCCGGGAAATACATCTGGCGGACACGAAAATGTCCAGACAGGCGACACTGCACAGTTTATACCTGTAGTGGCTGCGCTGCTGGCGTCACTGCTGGCGGTCATTGCGATCGCAGTAATCATGATCCGCAGACGCCGTAGATAAACGGAGGATCAAGAACAAAAAAGAACAAAAATACACAGAAGTACCGGGCACTTTTGATTTGAAAGTGCCCGGCATTTTTTTACAGTTCTTTTTACTTGTAAAGAAATATAATTGGGCGTAACATATAGTCACAGGCACGAAAGATGGAAGAGAACGGAGGAGACAAGATGACAAAAAGCACAGGGAGCGGTCCTCAGCTCATGCACAGCGGCAGTATGCGGCGATGTACTGCCGCCGCACTCCTGCTTGTATCAAGCGCCGCCCTGATGATCCTTTCAGCCAATGTTCCCGCATTTGCCGAGTGGTATTCGGGAGCGGTATACCCGTTGACAGTGAACAGCATCGGGAGGATCAGCGGGCTGTTCCCGTTCTCTGTCTCGGAGATCGGGATCTATATCCTGCTGACAGCATTCTTTGTGACACTGGTCCGCATGGTCATCAGTCTTGCGGGAAGCAGGACCGGGCGAGAAAATGTGGCGACTAAGCCGGGCATAGCCGGACAGACTGCGGGAAAGAAGACGGGGGGATCATCTGCCGCTATCTTTGTCTCGTGGTTCTCCGGAGTTCTCCTGGCAGCGGGGATCCTGGCGTTCCTCTACACAGCCTGCTGCGGGATCAACTATCACAGGAGATCTTTTTCTGAAGAGGAGGGGATCGTTACATATCAGTACAGTGCGGACGATCTGAAAGAGATCTGTCTCTGGCTAACAGAAGAGGTGAATGTCCGTGCGGATGAGGTGACAAGAGATGCGGAGGGACTGCTCGTTCTGGATGCATCAGAGCAGGACGGCGGCGTGGAGGCTATGCGGAAGCTTGCCGGAGAATTTCCATCTCTTGCCGGTTACTATCCGAAGCCGAAAGCGCTGATCCTGTCAGAAATACTGTCTTATCAGGGACTGACCGGCATCTATCTGCCGTTTGCCGTGGAGGCAAATTACAACGGGGATATGCCGGCTTACGACAAACCGTTCACCGTATGTCACGAACTGTCGCATCTCCGGGGCTTTATGGAAGAGCAGGAGGCGAATTTTATCGCATTTCTCGCGTGTACCGGATCCGAACGGACGGACTTCCAGTACAGCGGATATCTGTCCGGATGGGTGTACTGTATGAATGCGCTGTACCGGGCGGACTATGAGAGCTGGCAGGAAGTACGTGGGATGCTGGATGAGAAGGCAGAGCCGGATCTGACGGCGAACAATGCATTCTGGGACAGATATGAGGGAACCATATCCGAGACGGCGGAACGGATCAATGACACCTATCTGAAGGCCAACGGACAGGCGGACGGCGTGCAGAGTTATAACAGGATGGTGGATCTGATCGTTGCGTATTTCCATGATATGATATAAAGTGATATGATATAAGAGCAGCAAGATATTAAGAAATCAGCGGTGGAAACCGGACCGTGAAAAGAAAGGTAGTGTCAAATAAGTAGAGAAAACCAGGGAGGGAAAAGTATGAGAAAACAAAGGAAGAAAATTATGGCAGTGGGGCTTGCTGGTGCGATGACGGCGGTATTGCTGGCAGGATGCGGTACGAAAGCCACGCCGGAGAATCTTCTGCGGGACATGGAGAAGAGTTCTGAAGAAGTGGGATCGACGCTTATGAATTTTAAGATGGATCTGGCTATGTCTTATGATTCGGATGATGTGAACTTCGGGATGGACATGGACCTGGAGGTGACGGCGGAGCCGGAGGCATCGCACGGGAAAGGGACGGTCTCTATGGAGATGATGGGGATGGATTTCGACATCCCGGCAGAGATGTATTCTGTCATAGAAGATGATGAGTATGTCACCTATACCATGATGGATGATATGTGGACGAGAGAGGTGTCGGATGAAGACGACGTGACAGGCGAGGTGGACAGCATGTCTGAGAGCATGGCCGAATATGCAGATCAGTTTACGCTGGCGGAAGAGCTGGCCACAGTCAATGATCAGGAATGTTTCGAGCTTACCGGCGAGCTTGACGGAGATATCTTCGGCGAGCTTATGCAGACGGAGCTGATCGGTTCACTTACAGGATACGGCATTGACGAGGATCAGCTGTCGGATATGGTATTTCCGTGTACGATAGATATTTACAGGGACAGTATCCTCCCCGCGCGGATATATTTTGAAATGACGGACGCGTTTGCAGCGTTGCTTCAGGACGCAGGAGTGACTGTGTCGGAATGTTATGTGGACGTGAATTTTATGGAGTATGATTCTGTCGGAGAGATCACGGTGCCGGAGGAGGCGATTTCCGGGGCGATGGATATGTCGGATGGTGGACTCAAGCTGCCAGGCGCTGACAGCGAAATGTATGAGAGCGATGTGAAGCCGGCCGGACCGGTGGAGGCAAGCGATGCGCTCGGGGACAGCTGGGACAGCTATACGGTGCAGATCAATGACACGGTGGTGACACTTCCGTGTACGATCGCAGAACTCGAGGCTGCAGGAGTGGAGCTGGACAGTGAATATACACCGGAGGACTATGTCGTAAATGCCGGCGAGTATGAACTTGCCTGGTTTGAAGATGCCGGCGGGGACTGCATCATGGTCAGTATGCTCAATCCGGGATCAGAGCCGGCTGAGATCAAAGACTGCCAGGTGGGATCGATCTCTGCGGACGCCTGGAACCTGACGAACGGAAGTCTGAAAGTGATCTTCCCGGGCGGGATCCAGGTCGGATCCACAGAGGCGGATCTGCTGGCCGCGTATGGAGAGGCAGATGATTCTTATGAGGATGAAGCATACGGCAATTCATACTTCTGGTACGGAGAAGGATCTAATATAAGCAGCTGCAACGCAGGGATCACACCGGACACCGGATTGGTGGAGACGATCAGCATTGACTGTACGGGCTGATCGGTCAACGAAGAAAAAGGAAAGCATTAAGGTCGGAGCTGCCGGTCTTAATGCTTTCCTTTTTTCTTCGTTAATATCACTTCAGATCAGATCATTCAGCAGGGCTTCTGTTTCCTCGGGCGTATAGAACATGTTGTCATCCAGATTCTCGCAGAAGTCATAAAATGTAAAGAGCAGCCCAGGCTCCTCGATATTGAGATAGACCGGCTGCCGGGTATAAGGCGATGAAAACATCAGATACCCGTTCTGCTGATTGACAAACAGATACAGTTCATGCTCCGGATTCCCGATCGATTCATTCAGCATCCGGTAGTGTCCGCTCCGGCATGACTGGATCAGCTTCCGGATCGGGCTGATCCTGTCATGCATGTCAAATGGAAGGTATACATCCTGCGGATACTCGCCGATCCTCCCAGTCTCCAAAAAATGTCTGACGCCGTCGTATGAGAAGATACATGCAGTCTTCCCCTGCTCCTGCCAGACATTCATTTCCTTGATGTACCCTTGAAAACGATCGATAAAAGCCGGGCGGGACGGCGAGTCGATGGTGATGTATTTTTCAGCCATAGGCAGTGTGATAAACGGCGTGAAGCAGGGCGTCATCTGAAAACAGTAGCCCGGGCCGCATTCCCGGAGAAGACTCTGGGCATAATCCAACTGCTCCGCGACATTGCTGATCTGCTTGAGCAGGACGGTCGACGCCTTGCGGTAATCGGCAAACATATCCGAGAGCATCCTGCGCGAAGCGTCAGAACGCATGACATAGCCTCTGTCCAGTCCGGAAGTCAGCAGGCATACGCATTCAGACGTGATGATCATGTATGGGAACAGCGTAAGCTTTCCGGTCCTGGATGAGATGTCATCATAATAGTAGAAACATTCATAATGCGGGCAGCTTCCGTACAGTGGCAGGATCTGCTTCAGACAGTTCAGATTATAGTTTTTCTGCGACTGTGTCGTTTCTGAATTATTGTTCAGACAGATGATATGCTCGATATGTATTGCCCTGTCAGGCTGGCTTCCTGCGTGGATCAGGTCGATCAGGAAGGATGCGTCAGGCTGGATCAGGAGACGGATGTGTCCGTCTGTCTGCCGGCTCATTTCCGATGATATCATACGGAAGAGAGCCTGTCTGACTTCAGCAGGAGAAGCGAGCAGTGCGGTCTCCTGACCGCTGCCGGGCTGTTCCGCCCCATATTTAAATGCAGGAAGAGACGCTGTGGAAAGCGTGAATTCCGAAAAGAAATTCATGACATCCCTGCGCTGGTAGTAGTTATCGTAGCCAGTCAGTGTGATCTGGTACGCCTCTTCCAGCTCCTGCTCCTCGGCAGGCGACAGATGCATGAACCGCGCCATCTTATGGACCATTTCAAGAGAAGTCGGTTTTCTCTTGCCGTTTATGATCTTATACATATTCGAGCGGTCAAGACCGCAGTATTGTGCCAGTGCATATGTTTTGATATTTTTTCCGTGAACATGCCTGGAAAGAACATATGAAAATTCCGACATAGTTATCCCCCTTCACAGCAGATATTAAGAAGCCGTTGTCATCCGGGCAGCGGCCGATCGTCCCAAAATACCACGGGGGGTATATAAAGGCGAAAAGTCTCCCCCTCCCGATAGGCAAACTAAAACAAACTACATTATATGCAAAAGAGTATAAAAAATCTATAAAATATGTGAAAAAAACGTGACCACAAAAGGTGACACATATTGAGGGACAAGGGGGAAAATCCGTAAAATAGACACAGAATGACAAAATATTACATTTTACAGGAGGACTTAAGTATGGGCAAAAAGTTTATCAAAAAACTGCTGGTACTTATGGCGGCAATGTGCATGGTGATAGGGATGGCCTTACCCGTGCAGGCAGCCGAAGGCGATGAAGCCGGCACCGCAGTGACAGCAACGACAGAGGATCCGGCGAACGGTATCCTGCAGGTGATGCTCGCTTATGAGGACGACGGAGGACAGAGGACTTACTTTACAGGAGGGACCTGTTTCCTGATCAATGAAGAATATGTAGTGACTAACAAGCATATCTTTGATCTCGATGTGGTTGATTCCGCGACAGGGCTTACAACGCGTGAAGTTATCATGGAGACCCTGGGGCTGGATGAACTGCCGGACAATGATCCGCATCTGAAGCTTTTCGTATTTGCGAACCGCGATACAAATGTGGAGGCGACAGTCCATGAGAATGCGCAGAGCGACGTGCTTGATTTTGCAGCTCTGCAGCTTTCAGAGAAGATCTACGGAAGACAGCCGCTCGTTCTTGGGGACAGCGATGTGATCAAGCAGAGAGATAACGTATATGCGTATGGTTTCCCGGCTGATTCGATCTCCAACAAGAACTTCAATACAAAAGACGATGTGTCGATCTCATCAGGAATCGTTTCCAAGGTGACTGTGACTGGAAGCGTAGATATCATCGAACATACGGCACAGCTGAACAATGGAAACTCAGGCGGACCGCTTCTCAATGAAGCAGGCGAAGTCGTAGGTATCAACGAGTTCATCGTAGACCAGAAGAATTACTCGATCCAGATCAATGCGATCAAAGAGATCCTTGATACATGGGGAATCCCGTATACGCCAGGCACAGGCGGAAACAACGGCGGTGGTACAGAGCCGGCAGAACTGACAGTAGAAGATCTTCAGGCCAAGATCGATACGGCAAAGGCACTCAGCCTTGACGGATACACAGAAGAGAGCGTAAAGGCATTCCAGGATGCTATCGCTGAGGCAGAGAGTGTAGCAGCAGGCAGTCCGGATTCCGCGGCGATCGAGTCAGCGATCGATGCGCTCTCAGCAGCACAGAGCGGACTGGTGAAAGAAGAAGTGCCTGAGCCAGAACCAGAGCCGGCAGGGCCGAACTGGTTCCTGATCGGCGGCATCATCGCTATCGTAGTGATCGTGATCGTTGTCGTAGTGATCATCATTGTCGTGGTAAACGGCAATAAGAAGAAAAAAGCAAAACAGGTTCCGCCGGTACAGCAGAAAGTGACGCCTCCGGTACAGCAGATACAGCCGAACACACCTCCGGTATCTCCGGTACAGCCGGGCGGATATCCGACAATGCCGCAGGACGACGGAGCAGGCGAGACGACACTTCTTGGCGGCGGCATGGGCGGCGCTTACCTGATCCGCAAGAAGAACGGCGAGAAGATCCCGATCACATCACAGAACTTTGCGATCGGTAAAGAGAGACGAAGAGTCAACTACTGCATCTCCGATAATACATCGGTCAGCAGATACCACGTAGTTATCATGAAGAAGGGCTCTGACTACTATGCGGCAGATCAGAAGTCCAGCAACTTCACATTTGTAAACGGCGTACAGCTCAGCCCGTATCAGGAGACGTTGTTGACAGACAGGTCTACGCTCAAGCTTTCGGATGAAGAGTTTGAATTTCATGTATCATAACAGATAAACGGGTGGAAAAAGATGGAATTTCTGAGTGCTGTACATACAGATAAAGGGATAAAAAAGAATACAAATCAGGATTCTGTCTTGATCAAAGAGGCGATCACGGACCACGGCAAAGTTTTCTTTGCCGCGGTCTGTGACGGTATGGGCGGTCTCGCGAAAGGCGAGGTCGCCAGTGCCACTCTGGTCAGGGCTTTTTCAGATTGGTTTGAAAACAGATTTCCGGTGTTCCTGTACGAGAAGAGGACTGCGGACGGGATCGACCGGATCGAGATGGAAAATGATCTAAACAGGCTGATACTCGATGTGAATTCGAGAATTTCGGCATACGGGCAGCAGTTTCACGCGGCGCTTGGAACGACGGCGGCGATGATCCTGTTCGCGGAAGGAAGATATTACATATTAAATATCGGGGACTCCAGAGTCTACAGGCTGAAAGGGCAGACCATCAGCCGGCTGACAAAGGATCAGACATTTGTACAGAAAGAGATCGATATGGGACGGATGACTCCCGAGGAAGCGAAGACGCATCCGCAGAGAAATGTACTGCTCCAGTGCGTCGGGGCGAGTGAGGTCATTATCCCGGAATTCGAACACGGGACGTATGGACCGGATGAAGTCTATATGATATGTTCGGACGGATTCCGGCACGTGATCACGGAGGAAGAATTTGTGAAGCTCATGGCTCCCGGCCAGATAAAAGAAGAGAAAGACTTGCAGAACGCTGCGGTCTATTTTACGGAATTGAATAAATCACGTCAGGAGAAAGACAACATATCCGTCATTCTTCTGAAGACGTGTTAGAGGATAAATATATGCTGGAAATAGGATCAATAATCGACGGTAAATATAAAATCTTGAATAAGATCGGACAGGGCGGTATGAGCGTCGTCTATCTGGCGATGAATGAGAGAGCCAATAAGCAGTGGGCGATCAAAGAGGTCAGAAAAGACGGCACCAAGGACTACGAGGTCGTAAAGCAGGGACTGATCGCAGAGACGGACATCCTGAAGCGCCTCAATCATCCGCATCTTCCGAGTATCATCGATGTGATCGACTGTGACGATACATTTCTCATCGTCATGGATTATATCGAGGGAAGGACGCTGGATCACTGGCTCAAGAAAGAGGGGGCGCAGCCTCAGGAGCGAGTGGTGGAATGGGCGAAGCAGATCTGTGATGTGCTGGGATATCTTCATTCCAGAAAACCGCCCATCATATACAGGGACTTAAAACCTTCAAATGTTATGCTCAAGCCGGACGGAAAGATCAGGATCATAGATTTTGGTACGGCCCGCGAGTTCAAGGAGCAGAGCATCGAGGATACGAAGTGTCTGGGTACGCAGGGCTACGCCGCACCGGAGCAGTACGGCGGGCACGGACAGACGGACGCAAGGACGGATATCTACAATCTGGGCGCTACGATGTATCACTTACTGACCGGGCATAACCCCAGTCTCCCGCCCTATGAGATGTATCCGATCCGCCAGTGGAATCCGTCGCTTTCGTCCGGACTCGAGGCGATCGTTACAAAATGTACGCAGCGGAACCCGAACGACAGATATCAGTCCTGCGCGGAGCTGATGTATGCGTTGGAGCATTACGACGAGCTGGATATCGAATACAGGAAACAGCAGAAACGCAAATGGGGGGCGTTCCTCGCGGCATGTTCTCTGACGGCGGTATCGCTGATCGGGTGTCTCGGCTTCAAATTCGCAGAGAATTCGACGATAAAGAACAGTTACGACGGTTATCTCAGGGCAGCGTCCAACGCCGCCACGCAGGAAGAAAAAGTGGATTATTACCGGGATGCGATCAATCTCGACCCGTCCAGAGGAGATGCATGGCTGAGTCTCCTAGATGTGTTCATCGATGGAACGGGAACCGGGGACGGCGGTCTCTTTACACAGGTAGTGTCAAATAAGTTATGAAAAAATGAAGCCTAAAAAATAGGCTCAGATTGAACCTTGAAAATCGCAGATATGATGTTTAATGGCAGCTTACGCCACCCTTGACAGCACACAAAAGCAATGCTCTGAACGCCTTATCGACGGCGAAGAACTCAGGAACAGGCTGGTTTCTCCGTCTGGGTCACAGCATTGTAGCATTGCTTTTATGTGCCATCAAGGGTAAATCCCTCCGGGATGGCTGAGTTGTTATCTCCGGCTCTGAATCTAGGAACAGACTTCGCTTCCTGCCTGAGACTTTTGCATCTGAAGGATCGTCTGCTGGCCCAGGAAGATGAGCAGCTGCCACTTGCCGGGCATGTTGTCAGCATTTTCCAGATGTTCTACTTTATTGAGAACACGATAGCTGTTGTGCTGATGTGGCCTGAGGAAGTTATAATAAGCGACCCAGAGGGCAACATTGTAGTTGGCACCTTCATAGTTGTCATAGCCGCAGGTGATGCGGTAGGAGGCTTTAAACGTACGGTTGAGACGCTCGATCATCTGTTTGAAAGGGCGGAACTCCTTGGAGACTTCGTCCTCGTTAGTAAGCCCGATGACCTGGGTGATATCAAAACGGAACTTCTCACCGAATTGATGGAAGAACTGCTGTGCTGCGAGAGGATAGGCGCTGTACCCATCGGCAATAAAGCGGAAGTTTTCCGGCAGTTCTTTCAACTTGCGGAAAGCCATGCGCATGGCAAGTATACAGGGACCGACACTCCGGTTGTCAGAGACCTGATAGCCAAGGATCGAACGGGATACCGCATCCATGATGAACCAGATGTATCCTTTGACCCCGCGGACTTTGATGTAAGTTTCATCGGCAACGAAGGTGGTTCCGCTTTTATAGTCATAGTTGTCAACGAAAGGCTTGATGACAAGGGCGGCAGTCCTGGCATAGTTGGCAACCTGCTGGTGGGAGATCCGGATGTTGTAAAGATCTTTGAGAGCCTCAGAGGTCTTGCGCAGGGAGAGTCCGAGATTGACATGGAAAGTCAGGCAGAGCCCCATGACATGGGCGTTGTGGCGGCTGAATTTCAACGAAGAAGCATTCTTTGGAAGGGAGTTTAGATCCATGCGGAAGAAATCCACAGTGAATTCACGGTAGATATAATGGAGTTTGTATTTATTTTTGCCATATGCCTCCTTGAGATGTTCAGGATCCACTTTTTTAAGGTTGTGGAGATAGTAAGAGCATTTCGGGTTTACACACTTATGCAGGATAAAAAATTTCCGGTCCTTTTTGGGGACGAGAGCGTTCCCGCAGTGGGGACAGCGCAGCTTCATGGAGGAGAAACGGTTATCCTGCTGTGAGAACTTTGCGTCACAGACCTTGCAGGAGAGCTGTCCTTTGGATCCGTTGTTCTTGTAAAGATAGGGCTTTGGAGCCTGACAGCGGGGGCAGGTACAGTCATCGGGGATGTCACATTCGGAACGACGGCTGATGGGACGGATCTTCTTTTTGTAACGTTTTTCAAAGTAAGGGATCAGTTCTATGTAAGTCCAGTCCTGGCGGAAATCCGTGATCAAAGGAAGTTCATCAATCTTGTACTTCTGGTATTTCGGGGAATGGGAGTCATCAAACGCCCACTGCTTGAGTGGGATATATCTGCAGATAAAATTTAATAACCAGCAATTCATCTGATAAAGGTATTGAATGATGGTGAGAAGATAAAGTATAATGTCCATGAGCATTGGCTCCTTTCGGGGATGTTGGTTTGGCGATTGACATTATACCAGAAAAGGGAGGTCAATGCTCTTTTTATTTGCAAACCTCCGAAAATCAAGGTAAAACGTAACTTTTACAATAAAAAAAGATGTAGTTTTGACACTACCTTTCAGAAAAGGAAGGAAAAATCAATGGATAAAAAATGGTGGAAAGAAAGCGTAGTATATCAGATCTATCCGAGAAGTTTTAAAGACAGTAACGGGGACGGGATCGGCGATCTGAACGGCATCACGGAGAAGCTGGATTACCTGAAAGAACTGGGGATCGACGTGATCTGGCTCTCCCCGGTCTACCAGTCGCCCAACGACGACAACGGCTACGACATCAGCGATTACTGCGCGATCATGAAAGAGTTCGGTACAATGGATGACTACGACAGGATGCTCGCGGAAGCGCATAAGCGGGGCATCCGTATCGTCATGGATCTTGTGGTAAACCACACTTCGGACGAACATAAATGGTTTATCGAGAGCCGCAGCTCAAAGGAGAATCCGTACAGGGATTACTATATCTGGCGCCCTGCCAAAGACGGAAAGGAACCGAACAACTGGGGCTCCTGCTTCTCAGGCTCCGCATGGGAATATGACAGCACGACCGATATGTATTATCTTCACCTCTTCTCGAAAAAGCAGCCGGATCTGAACTGGGATAACCCGAAGGTGAGAAGAGAAGTATTCGACATGATGAACTGGTGGCTGGACAAGGGCGTGGACGGATTCCGCATGGATGTGATCAGTCTTATCTCCAAGGATCAGACATTTCCGGACGGAGCGCCGGGCATCAACGGCTACGCAAGCTTCAACGAGCCCGCCAACGGCCCCCATGTCCACGAATATCTTCAGGAGATGCGAAGAGAAGTGCTGGACGGCAGGGATACCCTCACCGTAGGAGAGTGTTCCGGCGTCACGCTGGAAGAGGCAAAAAAATATGCCCGGAGCGACGGGAAAGAACTGAATATGGTATTCCAGTTCGAACACATGGATGTGGACGCCGACGGCTCGAATAAATGGTCGGATAAGAAGATGGATCTGCGCGACCTGAAATCAATCCTGACAAAATGGCAGAAAGGACTTGATACCATCGCGTGGAACAGCCTGTTCTGGGAGAATCACGATCAGCCCCGCTCTGTCTCAAGATTCGGTGACGACGGCGAGTACCGGGAACTGTCCGCCAAAATGCTGGCTACCTGTCTCCATATGATGCAGGGGACTCCGTATGTCTATCAGGGCGAGGAGCTCGGCATGACAAATGTTCCGTTCAAAAATATCTCCGACTTCCGCGACCTTGACAGTATCAACGCTTATCACGAACTGGTCGGACAGGGCGTGTTCACAGAAGAAGAAATGATGAAATACCTGCGGTATAAAAGCCGGGATAACGCCCGCACGCCGTTCCAGTGGGATGATACGGAAAATGCAGGCTTTACGACAGGAACACCGTGGATCATGGTGAATCCGAACTACAAAGAGATCAACGCCAAAGACCAGATGGAAAGAGCGGACTCCGTCTTCCATTATTACCAGAAGCTGATCTGGCTCAGAAAAGAGCATGAGATCATCGTGTACGGAAGTTATGACCTGCTCCTGCCGGATGATAAAGAACTGTATGTATACACACGTACACTCGGAAGCGAGAAACTGCTCGTTGTGTGCAATTTCTATGGAAATACACGGCCAATGGAACTTCCGGAAGGATGGACGCAGGAAGGCGCGGAGCTTCTGATCGGAAATTACGGCGATATCTCCTGCAGAGAGAATACGGTAACGGTGCGGCCCTATGAGGCATTTGTCCTTAAAATATAATAGTTTTATTTGTCATAAGCGGCTGATTCGTGTATACTTACACAGGATACTTCCGTAAAAAGCAGCAGAGAACAGGAGGAGCAATGCGTAAATTAGCCTTAAGTGATGAAATATTATTAAGCATAGAAAAGCCCGCCCGATACATCGGAGGCGAGGTCAATTCTGTAATGAAGGACCAAGATGAAGTGGACATCCGCTTTGCTATGTGTTTTCCGGACGTCTACGAGATCGGCATGTCCCATCTGGGCATCCAGATCCTCTACGACATGTTCAACCGCAGGGAGGACACATGGTGCGAACGTGTCTACTCGCCATGGCTTGATATGGACAAGGTCCTGAGAGAAAAGGATATCCCGCTCTTTGCGCTGGAATCCCAGGATCCGGTGCGGGATTTCGATTTTCTCGGCATTACGATCCAGTTCGAGATGTGCTATACCAATATCCTGCAGATCCTCGACTTAAGCCACATCCCGCTCCATGCGTCTGACCGGACAGAAGAGGATCCTATCGTGATCGGCGGCGGACCGTGCGCGTACAATCCGGAGCCGCTGGCAGAGTTCTTTGATATCTTCTATATCGGAGAGGGTGAGACGGTTTACGATGAGCTTCTCGACACATATAAGGAATGGAAGAAGTCCGGCGCATCAAGGAAGGAGTTCCTGCGCCAGGCAGCCCGGATCGAGGGGCTCTATGTACCGCAGTTTTATGATGTGACATACAACGAAGACGGCACGATCGGATCCTTTGTTCCCAACGATCCCGCGGCTCCTGCGAAAGTGAGGAAGCAGGTAGTCATGGATGTGACCGATGCTTCTTATCCGATGAAGCCGGTCGTTCCCTATATCAAAGCCACGCAGGACAGAGTCGTGCTTGAGATCCAGAGGGGATGTATCCGCGGCTGCCGTTTCTGTCAGGCGGGGATGATCTACCGTCCGACCAGAGAGCGCAGTGTGGAGACGCTGAAAGAATACGCGCGTACAATGCTCAAGAACACGGGGCATGAAGAGATATCCTTAAGTTCTTTAAGCTCCAGCGACTATTCGAAACTGAACGAGCTTGTCACCTTCCTGATCGACGAGTTCAAGGACAAAGGGATCAACATTTCGCTCCCGTCCCTGCGCATCGACGCATTCTCCCTTGACGTCATGAGCAAGGTGCAGGATGTAAGGAAGAGCAGTCTCACATTTGCCCCCGAGGCAGGCTCCCAGCGGATGCGCGATGTGATCAACAAGGGACTTACAGAAGAGGAGATCATAACCGGCGCAGGACAGGCTTTCGAGGGCGGCTGGACGAAAGTGAAGCTCTATTTCATGCTGGGGCTTCCGACCGAGACGGAAGAAGATATGAAAGAGATCGCCCGGCTTTCCGACCGGGTGGCGCGCAGGTATTACGAGATCCCGAAGGAGCAGCGGCACGGGAAATGCCAGATCACGGCAAGTTCTTCGTTCTTTGTACCGAAGCCGTTCACGCCGTTCCAGTGGGCATCCATGTATACAGCAGAAGAGTACGACCGCAGAGCGCACATCGTAAATGATGAATTCCGCGGACAGCTCAACCGCAAGAGCCTGAAATACAACTGGCACGACGCGCAGGTGACTGTTCTTGAAGGCGTCATGGCAAGAGGCGACCGCAGGATCGCGCCTGTGATCGAAGAAGCGTACCGTCTGGGCTGTCTCTTTGACTCGTGGACAGAGACATTCCGCAATGATCTCTGGATGGAGGCATTTGAGAATACAAATGTGGATATCTCTTTCTACAATCAGCGTGTGCGTGGAAAAGATGAGATCTTCCCATGGGATTTTATCGATATCGGTGTGAGCCGCTCTTTCCTCTATCGGGAGTGGGAGCGTGCAATGAATGAGACTGTGACTCCAAACTGCCGGGAGAAATGTTCCGGCTGCGGGGCAGCAGGTTTCGGAGGAGGTGTCTGCTATGAAGGCAAGAATTAAATTCAGAAAATACGGTGCCCTGAAGTTTATCGGACACCTTGACGTGATGCGTTACTTCCAGAAAGTGATGCGCAGGGCGGACATCCCCATCGCCTTTACGGGCGGGTTCAGCCCCCACATGATCATGTCTTTCGCCAGTCCTCTCGGGATCGGTCTTGAGAGCGACGGGGAATACCTGGATATCGAGCTCACAGAACCGATTGCAAGCCGTGAAGCCGTCCGGAGGATGAATGAAGCCGGCGTGGAGGGCATCGAGGTGCTCAGTCTCCGGCAGATCGCGGAAGAGAAGAAGATGACCGGCATGACGATCCTCGCCGCGGCTGATTATCTGATCACCCCGAAGCAGGAGATCCTGCCGGAGAGCGGCTCTGCAGAGGACAGCTCTGCAAACCGTCTCTCCACTGGCTGGAAAGAGCAGTTCCGTGATTTTATGGGGCAGAGAGAGATCCGCGTCATGAAACAGACAAAGCGGAGCGAACGGGAAGTCGACCTGCGCCCGCTGATCTATGACTGGGAGTTTCGAGGCGGCTCGATCTTTATCCGTGTTGCCGCAGGAAGTGCCGAGAACTTAAAGCCCGACCTTGTCATGGATACATTCCTGAGATCTGCCGGCTCTGTCTCTGCGAACGCGGAAGAGACGGATCCGGCAGAGGCAGACTCCGCTGTCTCTCAGTCATTAAACGGACAGTCTTTTACTTACAGGCGCCTTGAAATGTATGCAGATACAGGGAAAGACGGCATGAGAAATCTTGTTACACTGGAGTCTCTCGGAGGTGAAATCCATTGAAACGAAAGCTTCTGATCGAAAAAAGAGACGGCAGAATACGGACTTACTTTCTTGAAAATGATGATATCGTCGAGATCCACAGTTCTCCCGCATCCGGCGGGGAAGAAGACAGGCACCGGCTGGGGGATATCTACATCGGCAAGGTCAGCAATATTGTCCCCAACATCGGCGCAGCCTTCATCGAGATCGAGAAGGGCGTAAACTGCTACTACGATATGAAAGACGCAGCTTCCGCCATATTTACACACAGATCAGGGAAAAAGCCGTTATGTATCGGCGACGAGCTGGTCGTTCAGATCAGCCGCGAAGCGATCAAGACGAAAGCCCCCACTGTGACAGGCAATCTCAGCTTTACCGGAAGATATGCCGTGCTGACGCACGGGAACACGCGGATCGGCGTCTCCTCGAAGATCCCGAAGTCTTTAAGAGACACGTATAAGAAAGAACTGGGCGGCCTTCAGAACGATGAGTTCGGCATCATTGTCCGCACAAATGCAAAGGACGCTCCTTTTGAGGATGTAACAGATGAGATCAGCGCGCTGAAAGATGAGTATTACAATCTCATCCGCACGGCTCAGACAAGAGTATGCTTTTCCTGTCTGAAATCCGCTCCGCCGTCATACATAGCGGATCTGAAAAACGTATACATGGACGGTATGGAAGCCATCATAGTCGGGGATAAAGATTTGTATACACGTATACGTTTGTTTTTCCAGTCCGAACTTCCTGAGAAAGCAGGGCTTCTGAAACTCTATGATGATCCGTCCTTTCCGCTCGATAAGCTTTACGGCACACAGACGATACTCGACAGGGCGCTCATGGAACGGGCATGGCTGAAGACCGGCGGATATCTGATCATACAGCCCACGGAAGCGCTGACCGTGATTGACGTCAATTCCGGAAAGAATACATCGAAGAAGGACAGCGAAGAAGGCGCCCTGAAAGTAAATCTTGAAGCGGCCAGGGAAGCTGCCCGCCAGATCCGGCTCCGCAATCTGTCCGGGATCATCCTTGTAGATTTTATTAATCAAAAGAGTGAGGAGAACACGCAGAAACTGCTGCATGAGTTCAAATACTGTCTGGCGCAGGATCCCATCCAGACTACGCTCGTCGATATGACAGCGCTCGGCCTTGTAGAAGTCACAAGGAAAAAAATACGGCGCCCTCTGTATGAAGAAGAACGGTAGTTTTCACATTTTTCCGTTTACAACCGGTAAATACAGCGTTATAATATGGAGTCGAGAGCGCCCGCACAGAGACATGCAGATAACATCGTGGTATTTTTCTGCACCGGATGCGGGACGGACTGTTTCGTAATGACAGATTATTATAATGAAGAGACACAATTGGAGGAAGTGAAAGAAATGAAGAAAGTGGTTAAGTTCGGCGGAAGTTCTCTGGCTAACGCTGATCAGTTTAAAAAGGTCGGCGCTATCATCGGCGGGGACGAGTCCAGAAGATATGTGGTGCCGTCGGCTCCCGGAAAGCGCTTTTCCAGCGATATCAAAGTGACAGATATGCTCTATGCCTGCTATGAGGCGGCTGCGGGCGGCTCAGACTTTACAGAGCAGCTTGATCAGATCAAAGAGCGCTATCAGGAGATCATCGACGGGCTGGATCTTTCCTTTTCACTGGATAAAGATTTTGAAAAGATCCGCGAAGATTTCAGCAGTCAGGCCGGACAGAATTATGCTGCGTCCCGCGGCGAATTCCTGAACGGAAAAGTAATGGCTGCCTACCTTGGTTTTGATTTTGTCGATGCGGCGGAGGTTGTCCGTTTCGATGACGACGGATCATTCAATGCGGACGTCACAAACGATCTTCTCTCTGAGAAGCTGAAAGATAAGCATACCGCAGTGATCCCGGGATTCTACGGCGCAAAGGCTGACGGGGAGGTTGTGACATTTTCCCGCGGCGGTTCTGATATCACAGGTTCGCTGGTAGCTCTTGCGGTCGGAGCAGATCTCTATGAGAACTGGACAGACGTATCCGGATTCCTGATCGCAGATCCGAGGATCGTCAAGAACCCGAAATCGATCGAGACGATCACCTACAAAGAGCTGCGCGAGCTGTCCTACATGGGAGCCAGCGTACTTCACGAGGATGCGATCTTCCCGGTACGCAAGGCGGGCATCCCGATCAATATCCGCAATACGAACAAGCCGGAAGACAAAGGTACTCTTATCGTCGAAAGCACATGCCGCAAGCCGAAATACACGATCACAGGTATTGCCGGCACAGACGGCTTTGCCGCGATCACTGTTGAAAAAGCAATGATGAACTCCGAGGTCGGCTTCTGCCGGAAAGTACTTCAGGTGTTTGAAGATAACGGAGTATCGATCGAACATATGCCGTCCGGCATCGACACAATGTCGATTTTTGTAAACAAAGACTCTTTTGAAGAAAAGGAGCAGAAAATCCTTTCCGATATCAATAAGACTGTAAACCCGGATCACATCGAGCTTGAATCTGACCTTGCTCTGATCGCTGTCGTAGGTCGCGGAATGAAGTCGACAAGAGGTACTGCCGGAAGGATCTTTTCCGCGCTGGCTCATGCCCATATCAATGTTAAGATGATCGACCAGGGTTCCAGCGAGCTGAATATCATCATCGGAGTCCGGCACGAAGATTTCAAGGCGGCAATCCGCGCGCTGTATGAAATTTTTGTCCTTACGCAGATTTAGGAAAAACGGAGAATATTTAAAAATGAATATCCTGTTCTTTTTAAAACCGAAAAACGAAGTCGCATATGTATACGACTACGGCACACTCCGGCAGGTGCTGGAGACAATGGAATATCATAAATATGCCTCCATCCCCATGTTGAACAAGGCAGGGGAGTATGTCGGAACGATCACGGAAGGCGATCTCCTCTGGGGGATCAAAAGATATACCAACCTGAATCTAAAGGAAGCCGAGAATATCTTTATCCAGGATTTCCCGCGCAAAGTGGACTATGCTCCGGTTTCCATAGACTCTGATATGGAAGACCTGATCCGCAAATCCATGGATCAGAACTTTGTCCCTGTCATTGACGACCAGAAAAAGTTCATCGGGATCGTGACCCGGAAGAGCATCATTGAATATTGTTACGAAAAGCTGAAAAATTTGCCGGAAAACTATTGACGGCTCAATTTTTCATATGCTATACTACACTAGTATGCCGCACAGCGAGGTTTTCCAAGTTCTGCAAAATCCGCAGACACCGAAGCTGGCGAGTAATGTTTATAGGAGGTGCCATATGTACGCGATTATAGCAACAGGTGGTAAACAGTACAAAGTAGCTGAAGGCGATATCATTAAAGTAGAGAAGCTTGGTGTAGATGCCGGAGAGACTTACACATTTGACCAGGTTCTCGCTGTAAATAATGACAAGCTGGTCGTTGGTAATCCGACTGTTGAAGGTGCAACAGTTACAGCTTCTGTGATCGGCGACGGAAAAGCAAAAAAAGTTGTCGTTTACAAGTACAAGAGAAAAACCGGCTATCATAAGAAAAATGGTCACAGACAGCAGTATACGGCTGTTAAGATCGACAAGATCAACGCTTAATCATCCCTATGATCAAAGCGACCATTTATAAGACCGGCAGGCATGAATATGCGGGATTTGATATCTCAGGACACGCGGAGTATTCTGAATCCGGAAGCGATATCGTATGTGCGGCAGTTTCCGCCATCGTGATCAATACGATCAATTCGATCGGTCAGTTTACGGATGACAAGACAAGCTGTGTTTCTGATGAAGATTCAGGTGCGATCGAGTTCCGGTTCGGACAGATCCCCTCGCATGATGCCTCGCTTTTGCTGGATTCCATGGTTCTCGGTCTGGAACAGATAGAGGACAGCAACGAATACGAACCATACATTGACATTATTTTCAAGGAGGTGTAAGAACCATGATGAAAATGAATCTTCAGTTTTTTGCTCATAAAAAGGGAGTTGGTTCTACAAAGAACGGACGTGACTCAGAGGCTAAGAGACTGGGTGCGAAGAGAGCTGACGGACAGTTTGTAAAAGCCGGAAACATTCTCTACAGACAGCGCGGAACAAAGATTCACCCGGGTGTGAACGTAGGACGCGGCGGAGATGATACTCTGTTTGCACTGGTAGACGGTGTCGTAAGATACGAGAGAAAAGGAAGAGATAAGAAACAGGTTTCTATCTATCCGGTAGCTGAGTAAAACAGTCAGGCCCCAGACATTTACAGTCTGGGGCTTTTATCACATTATCAGAGAAAAGGAGACGTTATGTTCGCTGACAGAGCTAAAATATATATCAGATCCGGCAAGGGCGGCGACGGACACTGCAGCTTCCGAAGAGAGCTGTATGTGCCAAACGGCGGACCGGACGGCGGTGACGGCGGCCGCGGCGGCGATCTGATCTTTGAAGTAGACGAAGGACTTAATACCCTGTCCGACTACCGCCACAGACGCAAATACGCGGCCGGAGACGGTGAACCCGGCGGGAAACGCAGATGCCACGGCAAAGACGGCAAAGATCTCGTTCTGTATGTACCGGAAGGCACCGTCATCAAAGAGGCGGCGTCAGGAAAAGTAATTGCGGATATGTCAGGAGAGAACCGCCGTCAGGTCGTATTAAAAGGCGGAAAAGGCGGCCTTGGCAATCAGCATTTTGCAACCGCGACCATGCAGGTTCCGAAGTATGCGCAGCCCGGACAGCCGGCGCGCGAACTTGAAGTCAACCTTGAGCTCAAGGTGATCGCCGACGTCGGACTGATCGGTTTCCCGAATGTAGGGAAATCCACCCTCCTTTCCAGAGTGACAAACGCAGAGCCGAAGATTGCCAACTATCACTTTACCACGCTCAGCCCGAACCTCGGCGTCGTAGACCTGGACGGTGCAAAGGGATTTGTAATGGCAGACATTCCCGGACTGATTGAAGGAGCTTCCGAAGGAGTCGGACTGGGACATGAATTTCTCCGCCACATTGAGCGCACGAAGCTTATGATCCATGTGGTTGACGCCGCCGGGACAGAGGGCAGGGATCCCATCGATGACATCTATAAGATCAATGCGGAGCTTGAGGCTTACAATCCGGATATCGCGAAACGCCCGCAGGTGATCGCAGCCAACAAGACAGACTTGATCTACGAACCGGACGAAGATCCGGTCGAGCGCCTGAAACAGGAATTCGAACCGAAGGGCATCCGTGTATTCCCGATCTCCGGAGCTACCGGAAAAGGCGTGTCCGAGCTGCTCTATTATGTAAGCGCACAGCTCGATACCATGGACCGCACTCCTGTAGTATTTGAACAGGAGTATTTCCCGGAGGACGAGCTGATCTACGAAGAGCTGCCTTATACAGTGGAGGTAGAAGACGGCATGTATGTTGTGGAGGGCCCGAAGATCGAGAAGATGCTCGGTTATACGAATCTGGATTCAGAGAAAGGCTTTGCATTCTTCCAGAAGTTCTTAAAGGAGACCGGCATTCTCGACGAACTGGAGGCAAAAGGCATCCAGGAAGGCGATACGGTCAGGATGTACGGCCTGCAGTTTGACTACTATAAATGATGCGGTTAATACCGTTATTACAGATATAGAAGGAGAAAGTAATGACAACAAAACAGAGAGCTTATTTAAAAAGCCTGGCAATGACAATGGAACCGATCTTCCAGGTCGGCAAATCCAGCATGACGCCGGGTCTCACAGAAGCGGTCTCAGAGGCGCTCGCAGCCCGGGAACTGATCAAGATCAGCGTGCTCAAGAACTGTGCCGACGATCCCCGCGAACTGGCTGAGATCATTGCAGAACGCACGCATTCGCAGATCGTACAGGTCATCGGCAAGAAGATCGTGCTTTACCGCGAGGGAAAAGACGATAAGAAGAAGATCGTCCTCCCGCAGTAGGATAACAGGGTGGATAATATGAAAATAGGAATCATGGGCGGTACGTTTGATCCGATCCATATCGGACATCTTCTCCTCGGAGAATTTGCATATGAAAACTTCCGTCTGGATGAAATATGGTTTCTCCCCAACGGGAATCCGCCTCATAAGACGACGGATGAGAGCGGGGTATCTCTAAACGACCGCATTGAGATGGTCAGGCTTGCAACGGACGATATCCCTTATTTCCATCTGAATCTCTATGAGGCGACGTCAAAAAAGCATTCGTACACTTACAGTACAATGAGAGCGCTGCGCGAAATGTATCCCGGGCATGAGTTTTTCTTCATACTCGGCGCCGATTCGCTGTTTTCCATCGAACAGTGGAAGAACTTCCGCGAGATCTTCCCTTCCTGTACGATCCTTGCGGCAATGAGGGACGATAAAGACACAGAGAGTATGCAGACCCAGATCCGCTATCTCAATGAGAAATACGGAGCGGATATCCGGCTCCTTCAGGCGCCGCTTGTAGAGATTTCCTCTACTACGATACGCAGAAGGGCAGAGCAGGGGCTTAGCATCCGCTATATGGTGCCTGACATCGTATCCGAATATATTCAGAGCAATGCGCTCTACAAGCTTAAATCAGAGTAAAGTTAAATCAGAGCAAGGTTAAATCAGAGCAAAGGAGGATCCGACCGTTATGACAGAAGAACTTCTCGAGATCCGCAAAGATCTGTCGAAAAAACTCAAGAAAGAACGTTTTGAACATACGATCGGCGTTATGTATACTGCAGCTTCGCTTGCAATGCGCTATGGCGCAGACATCCAGAAAGCACTGACAGCAGGACTTCTTCATGACTGCGGGAAATATTGTTCTTCAAAGGATCAGATCAGACTATGCAGGAAATATGATATCCGGCTCACGGATCCGGAGCTGGAGATGCCTGCGCTCATCCACGCAAAGCTGGGCGCTTATCTCGCCCACCACGAATACAGGGTCAAAGACCAGGAGATCCTTGATGCGATCACCTGGCATACGACCGGAAGACCGGGTATGACGCTGCTTGAAAAGATCATATATATTGCTGACTATATCGAACCGAACCGTAAGATCATTCCCGGACTCGAGGAAATACGCAGTATTGTATTTCAGGATATCGACAGGGCAGTATATCTGTCTGCAAAAAATACCGTCCGGTATCTGGATAACGGCGGGAAAGCGGTAGATCCAATGACAATAAGCACCTGTGAATATTATAAGAAATAGGAAATAAATAAAAGTACAGTCCGTAAATCAAGTACAGTTTATAAATCATAGAAGACAGGAGGTATGAAATGAACCAGTCAAAAGAGATGGCGCGCATCGCATACGATGCGCTCAGCGACAAAAAAGGGGAGGATATCAAGATCATCGATATCACCGGAGTCTCGGTGCTCGCTGACTACTTCATCATTGCAAACGGAAGCAGCGACAGTCAGGTAAGCGCTCTCGTTGACAATGTAGAGGAAGAGCTGCACAAAGCCGGCTATCCCCTCAAGCAGCGTGAAGGCCGGTCAGGTTCGAGCTGGATCCTGCTCGATTTCGGCGACATCATCGTCCATGTATTTGACAAGGAGAACCGTCTGTTCTACGACCTGGAAAGGATCTGGAAAGACGGAAGGGATATCACGCTCGAAGAACTTTCCGAATAACCCCGGAACGGATAATCCCGAATTCAAAACACATCCGAAGCAGCATAAAAGCGGCAACCTGTAGAATCTTCAAACTACAGACTGCCGCTTTCAATCTTTCGCAGTCACCCGATCCGGGATCGTATTATTTAAAAAGCCTGATCACACCGATCACTTTTCCAAGGATAGATACTTCCTTTACGATGATCGGATCCATGAAATCATTCTCCGGCTGAAGACGGTAGACGCCTTCTTCCTTATAGAATGTCTTTACCGTCGCGCTGTCGTCTACAAGCGCGACTACCATATCACCGTTAGAAGCGGTATGATCTTCCTCGACAAGAACCATATCTCCGTCAAGGATCCCTGCATTGATCATGCTTTCCCCTTTTACCTTCAGCATAAACGTCTGCTTGTTCGGCATATGCTCGATCGGGATAGGGAAGTAGTCCTCGATATTTTCCTGAGCCAGGATCGGCTGGCCCGCGGCAACCTGACCGATAATAGGAACATTGACCATCTCGCGCCTCGTGAGGTTAAAATTGTCGTCCAGGATCTCGATCGCTCTCGGTTTCGTCGGATCCCGTCTTATGTATCCGTTCTTCTCAAGTGTCTCAAGATGGGAATGAACAGAAGAAGTGGACTTCAGATTCACCGCTTCGCATATCTCGCGGACTGCCGGCGGAAATCCCCTCTGTAAGATCTGCATCTTGATATATTCTAATATTTCCTGCTGTTTTTTACTTATCTTTCCCTTAGCCATAACTTCCTCCGATAATTTTACTACTTATTATACTACCACAGCAAATCCGAAAAAGCAAACATTTGTTGCGAAAATATGTTCGATATTTTTCTTGACAAACAGATGTTCGTAGGCTATAATATCAAATATAGAACAGTTGTTTGCATGAACAGGTATTCGATTTAAAGTATACTTGTATACAATTTGGTTCATGCAGTAAAAATGAGTAATGAGAGTATTGATTTCAACGAATGAAAAGGGGTTTTTGAGATGAAAAAGAGAGTATCACGCAATTCCGTAAGAAGACGTTTCAGAAAGATTTTTACAGGCGTCATATTGATGCTGGCGATCTGTGTATCATTCGGTGCATTTCTTGTATCTGCACATGAGAAAACAGCTGCGGATGACACTGTCTACAAATATTACAAGAGTATCGAGATCCAGCCGGGGGATACGCTCTGGGCGATCGCTGAAGACACTATGACGGCTGAATACGATTCTGTTGCAGAATATGTACAGGTGCTCAAAGACATGAATAACCTTGATTCAGATCGTATACAGGCTGGTCAGGATCTGATCATTGCCTATAATGATTCCGTATTATATTGATCGTAATATCATGACTGTGATTACACGCTGTAATTACATGATCGTGTAATTATATTGACGGTATCAATATACATCCCTATGTATTGATATATATTATACACCCACTTAAGGCCGGAGCAGTACGGAAGAAGTCTGATCCGGCCTCTTATCCACACATTTCCATCTATACGGCAAATACCGATTTTTCCAAAAGATGTATGGACAAAAAGAGACATCCCGGCTATAATTAGTCTGTAAATGGATAAAACACTTTCTATATCCATCAAGTCAATCTGATCATCAGCTAAGGGGTAAATCATTAATGGGGACTACAAAAAATACAGAAATATCAAAAACTTATCATGAACAGAAATATATTGACAATACGTTACGGCTCAGGTCGATCCTTCAGACATTGCCGCCGTTCGCAAAAGATTATTTCCGCGCGGTCGAACCGACTACGTCGGCGAGGACACGAATTTCTTATGCATACGATATCCGCGTTTTCTTTCATTTTCTAATGGAAAATAATCCTGTATACAAAAACTATACGGTCGACCAGTTTACGCTGCAGGATCTGGAACGTCTGGAGCCTGTAGATATCGAGGAATATCAGGAATATCTTAAGGTGTATGAAAACGACGAAAAGAAACAGATCACGAATACGGAAAAAGGACTTGCGCGCAAGATGTCTGCTCTTCGAAGTTTCTACGGTTATTTCTACAAACGGCAGGCGATCAGCAAGAATCCGACGCTGCTTGTGGATATGCCGAAACTGCACGACAAGGCGATCATCCGTCTCGATACCGATGAAGTGGCTAAACTTCTCGATTATGTAGACCACGGCGGAGACAATCTTACCGGTCAGCGCAAAGTATATTATGAAAAGACAAAGAACCGTGACCTTGCGATACTGACCCTTCTTCTCGGGACGGGCATCCGTGTATCCGAGTGCGTGGGGCTGGATATACAGGACGTCGATTTCAAGAACAACGGGATCAAAGTGACGCGCAAAGGCGGGAATGAAATGGTTGTCTACTTTGGTGAAGAAGTTGAAAACGCCCTCAAGACCTATATGTATACGACACGTAAGACTACTATCCCGCTCCCCGGCCACGAGAACGCTCTTTTTCTCTCCACCCAGAGAAAACGTATGGGCGTGCAGGCTGTCGAGAATATGGTCAGGAAATACGCCCGCGAGGTGACCCCGAATAAGAAGATCACCCCCCATAAGCTTCGCAGCACTTACGGTACGGCGCTCTATAAGGAGACAGGTGATATTTACCTCGTTGCGGATGTTCTAGGCCACAAGGACGTAAATACGACCAAAAAGCACTATGCGGCAATCGATGAGAACCGCAGACGGAAAGCCGCCGGAGCCGTCAAACTCCGGGAGATATGATCAAAAGCTCGTTTTATCTTACGGCAGTCTGACTCGTTTCATACTCACACCTCTTGTAATTCTGTCTTTTGATCAGTATAATATAAAAATGTGTATCAAAAGAGAAAGGATCCGACAAAATTATGCAGTTACAGCGTTTATTAAGCTATACAAGAAAGGCCGTCGATGAATATGATATGATACAGGAAGGCGACCATATCGCAGTAGGGATATCCGGCGGGAAGGACAGCCTGACGCTCTTATATGCTCTCCACGGCCTTCGGCGCTTTTATCCGAAGAAATTCGAGCTCAGCGCCATAACAGTGGATCTTGGGTTTGAAGACTTTGATCTCTCTCCGATCCAGTCACTCTGCAGTGAAATGCAGGTTCCTTATAAGATTGTTAAATCTGAAATCTATGACATTCTTTTCAACATACGTAAAGAAAGCAACCCATGCTCTCTCTGTGCCAAGATGAGAAAAGGAGCTCTCAATCAGGCGATCAAGGAAATGGGCTGCAATAAAGTCGCATATGCTCATCACAAAGATGATATTATCGAGACAATGCTCCTCTCCCTGATCTTTGAAGGACGGTTTCATTCATTTTCGCCGAGAACTTATCTGGACCGGATGGATCTTACCGTGATCCGTCCGCTCATGTTCGTCGACGAAATGGATGTCATCGGTTTTAAAAACAAATATAATCTCCCGGTAGTAAAGAGCAAATGTCCGGTTGACGGCTACACAAAGCGTCAGTATGCGAAAGAGCTGCTGAAACAGCTCAATACAGAGCATCCCGGTGCCAGAGAGCGGATGTTCCACGCGATCCTGTCCGGAAATCTGACCGGCTGGCCAAAACGCCAGATACATAACCGCACAAAGAATAACTGAACCATGAGAAATCAATCTCCCGGCAGAACAGGTATCTGCCGGGAGATGTTTTATTCGCTCACGGATCTAATATCCCGTTGCCTGCAGCGGGATGGTTCATTATACAAATCGTTTCTCTTTACTGATGCTCTCTTTCAGCTGAACATAATCAATGATCGCCTTTGCTGTTCCCTCGATCCCCAGTTCCGAGCTGGTCAGACAGAGTTCATAGCTTTCCGCATCCGACCATTTCTTATTTGTATAGTAATTATAATAACTGGAGCGCTTCTTATCTGTTTTCTGGATCATATCCTTTGCTTTTGCATCCGTGAGATCATAGATACGGGCGATCCTTCTGATACGCGCCTCAAGATCAGCATGGATAAATACACTTACAACATTCGGATAGGACTCCAATGCATAGTCTGCACAGCGTCCGACAAGGATGCATGGTCCTTCATCCGCTATCTTCTTGATCGCATCGAACTGTGCGAGGAATACTTTATGGTTGATCGGCATATCCGTATAGGTGTTTCCGGAATAGCCCATAGAATATGTATCCATCACAAGCGAATACAGAAAACTGTTTGTCGGCTTCTCGTCATGAGTCTCGAATATTTCCTCGCATATACCGCTTTCCTTAGCAGCTCGCGCCAGCATTTCTTTATCATACAGCTTAATGTCAAAAGCTTCGGCGACTTTATATCCGATCTCTCTCCCCGCGCTTCCGAATTCACGTCCTATTGTAATGATGGTATTTGTTTTCATTTGGGCCACTCTCCTTTACGTCATTTAATTGTGATTTTGCATAAAAATCTTTCTGCAAAACACATTTTATATGACTATTATAACCATGATCCAACCGTATTACAATGAAAATTTACAAATTTCTTCGAAGTCTCTGCAGGAGATCAGAGAAATATCCCGGCAGCGGAGCGTCAAATTCCATATATTCGCCGGTTGCCGGATGTGTAATGCCGAGTATCTTTGCATGAAGCGTCTGTCCCTGCAGCTTATATGGACATTTTGCAGGCCCATATACAGGATCCCCCAGGATCGGATGGCCGATGCTGGACATGTGGACGCGGATCTGATGTGTGCGCCCGGTCTCGAGTTCGCACTCTATATATGTGTAATCTCCAAAGCGTTCCAGGACTTTATAATGTGTGACCGCGTGCCTTCCGTTTGGTGCTTTCGTACTCATCTTTTTCCGGTCTACGGGATGTCTTCCGATCGGAGCGTTCACAGTACCTGTATCTTCTTTTATATTTCCATGCACGATCGCATGATACCGCCTTGTTATGGAATGCTCCTTCAATTCTTCTGCAAGTATCTGATGTGCATGATCATTTTTGCATATCAGAAGGGAGCCTGTCGTATCCATATCGATCCTGTGTACGATCCCCGGACGCAGGACTCCATTGATGCCGGAAAGGCGTCCTTTGCAGTGATACATCACCGCATTCACAAGCGTATGGCTGTAATGCCCCGGAGCCGGATGTACGACCATGCCTTTCGGCTTGTTCACGACAAGGATATCATCGTCTTCATAGAGGATGTCGAGAGGAATATCCTCCGGCAGGATATCAGGGTTCTCCGGCTCCGGGATACAAACCTGTATCTCATCGCCCTCAGTCACCTTATAATTGGCTTTCACAGGTTTGCCGTTTACACGGATATCCCCGTCTTTTAAAAGTTTCTGTAAATAAGAACGGGAAAGGTTCTCAAGATCTTTACTCAAAAATCTGTCGATCCTTTCCCCTGAATCCCGGGCTGTAAGGTTTATAACATCCATTCTGTCAGATCATCCTTTCTTTCTGCTGAGGAAGTTAAAATCATTCTCGTCTCTGTAATAGAAAAGGATAAGAAGCGCAAAAGCTATACACGCGATCACGACATAACAGTCTGCGACATTGAAGATCGGAAAATCGATCAGACTGAAATAGAAGAAATCGACCACGTAATTCAGCCTGATGCGGTCGATCATATTTCCGATCGCTCCCGCGCATAAAAGGACGGCACATACCCTTAATGGAAAATATCTGCGTGTGCAGGGCATTCTGGTATAGAGATAAAAAATAATGATACATATCGCAACAGCCCCTGCAACAAAAGCGTACTGCATATTCTGCATCATCCCGAACGCAGCGCCGCGGTTCTCAAGATACTGTAGTTCAAACACGCCGTCGATGATCACTTTCGCAGGTTTACCTTTCAGATACAATACTGCAAGATATTTGGTGATCTGGTCTGTAATAACTGCCCCTGCGATACCAAGCAGCGCGATAAGATATCGTTTGATTCCTGTATTTTGCTGATCCATTATAATTGTCCATCCTCACTCTGTCGTCGTTAAGCATGCTTCACCGTCGTCGTGAGCATGCCACTCTGTTGTCCTATATGTATCTTGCTATCACGACATTGATCCTGTTTTTGCGCGTTCTGGCCCCCGCATATTCATATCGGAATCTGCCCATTCCACGCACAGATATGATATCCCCCTCCTGAGGCTGATATCCATTGCTTGTGATAAGCTTTCCATTCACATATACCTTTGCGCCGCTGATCAGACCGGAAAGTTTGCTCCTGGATTGAGAAAATGCCAGCGACAGCAGACTGTCGAGCCGGACAGAAGCAACTGTCCCCCGTATTTCTTCCACTTTCGGAGTATAGCTTACGTCTGAAAGCGGAACCTGGCATACCCGGACCGATGTATGTCTGATCCTTGACAGCTCACTGCATATAAATTCCGCAATATCATCGTGGACGAACATAAGAGCGCCGTCCTCCCCGGGCAGTATATCCCCGGTCCTGGACCGCTCAATCCCCAGATTTAAGACAGCGCCCAGGTAATCGCGGTGAGTGAGCGGCTCTGCGAACTTGAGGTTTACAGGTCTGATCTCAAGAGCGCAAAAGGGATAACCGATCTTGGCGTCTGCTGATTCCTTTTTGCCGTAACGCAAATAAAGAGCATCAGGAATGAATGCCGCCATCTGACGCTCTGCCATTTCATAGCCGCCAAAAGATACGATCCTTGTGAAGATCTGATCTTTCGGCAGCGTATGTAATATGTTCTGTTCATTAAGATTCAGAAAATCCGAATATGTTATGATATCCCTCTGATAAGCCAGCCGGGACAACTCTGCGAACCGCTTTTCAAGATTCTGAACATCTCTGTCCTGATTCATGATCCGCCTCTTAATACCTTCCTCTTACACTCGGAGTCTCCATCGAACCGCCGAGCAGATCCTGAAGATCACCGGAAATATCAACGTTCGTAGGTGTGACAAGGAAAATATAATTTGAGATCTTCTGGAGATTGCCGTTGATCGCGAAAGTAGCGCCGGATATAAAATCGATGATCCTCTGGGCGATCTCAAGATCCATTCCTTCAAGATTCAGGATCACAGTACGTCCGGATAAAAGTGTCTCCGTGATCTCTCTTGAATCATCAACAGAAGTCGGCTTCACTACACAGACTTCCATGTGGCCGCTGCTCTTTGCAGACGGATGCCGCATCGGTGTCACTTTATTATTCACAGAGGGCTGATATTTTTTGTCCTCTTCCATATCGAAATCATTGTAGTTATCTTCTTTTGTATTTTTCTTTCCGAACAATGAATGACGCTGCGGTTTCTCTTCGTAATTATCATCATCATAGAATTCATCATCATCATAAAATTCATCGTCATCGTAATCATCATCGTTTAATTTCATGATGTCCAGAAATTTATCAAATACACCCATTTTTACACTCCTATCCTGTGCTGTCAGTTCGGGGCAGCACTCTTTTTTCTTTCACACTTTCGTTCCGTCAAAAACAGTTATACATAGTTATACGCTGTAATCTCTGGCACCAAAGATCCCTGTTCCGATCCGGACCATAGTAGCGCCCTCTTCGATCGCAACCTCGAAATCATTGGTCATCCCCATCGAAAGTATGCTCACAGTATCATTATCAATGTTTTTTTCCTTAATGTCAACATATAATTTGTGTAAATCTGCAAAAATTGTGCGATTTTTTTCGGGATTATCAACAAAAGGAGCAATTGTCATAAGTCCCCGCACATTAATATGAGAATACTGTAATATTTTTTCGTATACAGGTAAAACTTCATCAATTTTCAGGCCGAATTTACTCTCCTCTTCCGCCACATTTACCTCGAGTAAGATATCTGAAATACAGTTATGCTTTTCCGCTTCTTTTTCAATCGTCTCTGCAAGTTTCAGCGAGTCGACCGAATGGATCAGTTTCACTTTATCGACGATATATTTTACTTTATTTGTCTGCAGGTGTCCGATCATGTGCCATTCGATATCTTTCGGAAGTGCCTCGTATTTGTCACGGATTTCCTGGACTTTATTTTCACCGAATATCCGCACTCCGAGATCATAGGCTTCCTGCAGCATACTCACAGGTTTTGTCTTGCTCACTGCAATAAGTGTGACTTCTTCCCTTTTCCTGCCGGCTCTGTCACATGCCGCCTGGATTTTTGATTCCACCGATTCCAGATTTTCTTTCAGCATATTACCATACTTCCTTTCTGTAAGATCCCGTCTGTATCGCCGGGATCTGCCTGGTTTACTTATTGAAATACAACCTCATCCGAACTGACGCTCGTACCATTCTGGACGATATGATCGTAATTATACAGCCCGTAACTTTCGCCTTCCTGGACGATATAATATTCATCATTCTCGCAGAGGATACTTACCTTTTTAAACACGGCATATCCTTTATTGATATTGTAGACACCTTTCAGCGCTTTCGTTTTGCCTACTGTGTAGGTCTCACTTGATTCCGGCATAACAAGTATATCCCCTTCTCTGAGCTCATCCCGGCTGATATATACCTCTTTGTCCTCTGAACGGTCATAGATATCGATCGCTGTAAATTCCACACTGCCGTTCTTCTGCCGGATCATCACACCTTCGGAGGAGCTGTTCCCTCCTGTCGTGATATAATCTTCAGGGATAACATAGAACTTTTCCTCAATGACAGATGACTTCGGTATCTTAAGTCCGCTCTCATCTTCGAGGATCAGTTCAACATTTAAAAACCTTTCATCAGCATAACGGATCATCGAATTATCAAAGTCCAGACACCCGTAGTAACCGCCGTCTTTTTCGATGACCGTAAGAGCGGCGCGCATCGTCTCGCTGTCCTTGTCGATCCTTACTTTTATGCTTTTCACTTCATCTGATATCAACTGCTCTGTCGTCTCTTTATCAAGGGGAACGATCACCGACCAGTCTTCGCTTGTGATCAGGCGATAGACCGGATCTCCTGTCTCTATCTTCATCTGATCCGACAATGCAGTAGTCTCATACTTCGTGATATCGAAGTTTTCCGCCTGAAAAGTATCTTTCGTAAGTCCCTCATAACCGTCGACAGTAAATGCGACGATACCGTCCCTGGCTGTTGTATAAGAGCTTACTTCCTGTCCGCTGGCCTCGATCACCGCTCCCAGATGCTCCATCCTTGTCTCGCTGTATGTCTCCTGCAGCGAATTATTGATCTCATTTTTCAGAGAATAAACAGCAGAAAAATCTCCCGGCTTATAGTTTTCATTAAAATTCTGTATCTGAAGGGCGATCCCTGACAGAACTTCCTGAGAAATGCTTGCAGTCTGCCCGTCCCCGGCAGTCTCATCATCCGTATTCAGCGGCTGCTGTGAGAGAGCATAGATATCCGTGCCGGCTTTGACCTTGCTGTCTTCATTCTGATAATAGCTGATATAACCGCTGCCTTCAGACGTCACCGCCGTCTCCTGCCGCAGGATAAGACCGGTATATGAGTTATCCCTCACGATACTTCCCTCTCTTACCTCGTATACGGAGATCGTATCGCCGGTAAAATACAGGATAACAGTAACGATCAGGTAGATAAAAACGATCGCAAACAGAAAAATACCAAGATTAAGCTGCCGTCTGTTTTTATACTTTCTTATACTGACTGATTTGTTCTTATTTGATGCCAAATCAGGTCTTCACCTCCCGATGTCTTCGATTTCTGTTTATCTTCAGCTTAGACAGTATAACATTTTCTGATGTATATTTCCAGTTTTTACGGGAATAATAAAAATATTGAGATGATAAAGGAGGAAATGAAATGAAATGGTTTGATTACACGGCACTGACGATCGTGATCATCGGTGCAGTCAACTGGCTGCTTGTAGGGATCTTTCGCTTTGACCTTGTAGCATTTCTGTTTGGCAACCTGAGCTGGCTTTCAAGGATCATCTATACGCTCGTAGGGCTTTGCGGATTATATCTTCTCAGCTTTTTCGGCAGGATCAGGGGCATGTCAGAATAGATATAAAATATCAGACAAATAAGTCTCCGGCGCCGTTTTATCCGGTTCCGGAGACTTATTTTCCATTTCGTTATCCTGCTGTCTGCTGATCCTGTCCCGAAGGCTGACCGGCTGTCCCGGTGATCCCGGCCTGCATGAGCTTATTCATCTGGTCGTACAATCTGCCTGTCCCGTCTGCTCCCATAATGACGGAAATGTACGGATGTTCGCTGAGATCCTCATCGTACAGAATCACACAGTTCCCGGCCTGTTGAGTCGTCCCCGTCTTGCCGCCGAGTACCCGGATCCCTTCCGGTTCTGTAGCTTCACCGGCACCATATGCCTGTGTGGGCGTCCAAGTCTGTTTACGGACCGTTCCGTCCGCACCGGTAAGAGTCCCGTCATAGGAATCCATGGATATGATCTCCACAAAACGTTCATCTTTGATACATTCATTAAAAATCAGATACAGATCATATGCTGTTGTATAGTGATCCTCATTATGCAGACCATGCGGATTCACGAAATGTGTTCCGGTCGCCCCAAGAGCAGCCGCTTCCTTGTTCATCATTTCAGCAAAGGCTTCCTCGCTTCCCGCTATATGCTCGGCGATAGCCGTGCCGCAGTCATTTCCGGAATGCAGGAGCAGTCCGCATACGAGATCATACAGAGTGACTTTATCTCCTGTTCGGAGTCCGCTCGTCACCTCGTCCCAGTTAAAATCCGTTGCGTTCGCACTTATGGTGACCTCGTCATCCAGATTGCCGTATTTCAGTGCGATGAGCGCAGTCATGATCTTTGTAGTGCTTGCAGGATACAGCCGATCATAAAGCTTATATCCGCACAGGACGCTGTCCGCTTCAAGATCAAACAGCCCGGCTGCGTGCAGGTCTGCATCCGGCTCAAATCCAGCAAGATCGACCTGATCCGCCGCCACACAGAGATCTGCGGCAAACATTGTCCCCTGATATACCGTCGTATTATAATTATCTTCTTCATAAGATGCGGTGTAATTCCTGGTCTGCTCAATAATAATGACCACGCCTGTCAATGCCGCACCAACCAGTACGGCAAGACAGATCAGAAGGACCGCTGCACGCCTCTGACGTCTTCTGCGTCTCCTTCTTCTTGCTGCATTTCTTCTTATCCCCTGATCCATTTTTATGACATCCCCTGTATTGTTCTCTTACTTATACATTTCACGCCAGTCCAGATCACCTCTGTCAAGTGCCAGGATCAGCGCTTCCGCTGTCGCGATATTCGTTGCGATCGGTATATTATACATATCGCAAAGCTTGACAATGTCATTGACATCCGGTTCGTGCGGGCGGGGTGCCAGCGGATCTCTGAAAAATATGAGCAGATCGATATTATTGTGCTCGATCTGGGATCCCAGCTGCTGTTTTCCGCCAAGATGTCCTGCCAGGAACTTGTGAATACTTAAATTAGTTACGCTCTCGACGAGGATCCCTGTCGTCTCCGTGGCATATAACTCATGTTTGCTGAGGATCCCGCGGTAGGCAATACAGAAATTCTGCATCAGCTTTTTTTTTGCATCGTGTGCGATCAGACCGATATTCATAACTGTCCCTCTCTCCTTACTGATATTTGTTAGGCTGCAAACCGACATTCAATACGAAACCGATCCCCATAAAAAAGCACACAACGGAAGTCAGTCCATAACTTACAAAGGGCAGCGACAATCCTGTATTCGGAAGGATCAAAGTAGCCACACTGATATTGATAAAACTCTGGATCCCTATCAGTGCGGCAACGCCGCCGCAGATGATGCGTCCCCCTGTATCTTTCGCTTTCAAGCCAACCATAATACATTCTATCACAATTAATAATAGCAAAAATATAACGACACAACAACCCACAAATCCTAATTCTTCTCCGATAATCGCAAAAATAAAATCTGTCTGCGGCTCCGGGACATAATTGCCGTTCTTTACAGATGTCGTATCGTCATTGTCATATCCCTTCCCCGACAGCTGGCCGGATCCGATCGCCATGACAGAGTTCAGCTGCTGATAGGATTCATCATCCGCGTACTTCTCCGGCTCCAGCCATGCAAGGATACGCTCCTGCTGGTAATCATGGAGAAACGGCTGGTTCGGCTGTACCGCTATGGCAAGAAAGATCACAACTGTCGGCACTGTGACCGCCAGCATAGTCCCCACAAACTTGTAGCTCAGTCCGGCTAGAAAGAGCAGTGCGCAGAACAGAGCAGCGACACAGATCGTCGTAGAAAGATTTGGCTGCTTGTAGATCATGACCAGAGACGGGAGGATCAGTGCGATCCCCTGCAGGATCACCTTGGGGTTATTGATCGATCTTTCCCGGTCTGACAGAAATCTTGCAAAAAACAGGATCATAAGGATCTTTGTCAGGTCGGAGGGCTGCAGCTGGGTAATCCCCAGGTTCAGCCACCGCCTTGCGCCGTTGGACTCTACGCCGAGGCCCGGGATCCAGATCGCAGCCAGGAGGATCAGGTTCAGGAAGTACATCGGCCAGTAAAAATTCAGGACCCACTTATAATCGATCAGCGAGATCACGATCATCGCGCCGATCCCAAGCAGCACGCCCAGCATCTGTCTGCCCATCAGGTCGGGTCTTGCGCTTCGCACCATGAGCACCCCTATGATCGACAGAACGATCACCGGCACGACCACTCCCAGTTTGTAATCTCTGATATTATAATGTATCTTTAGGTTTTTTAAAAATGATTTCACTTGTTTTCTCCCGCGTATTTGATATGTATATCATTCCTTGTGATCTCAATGTCAAAATGATCCGGATTGATCTCCATATACTTTGAAACTGTAAGATACAGATCTTTTGTCAGACGATCCGCCGCATCGGGTGTGCACTGTATTCTGTCGGAGATCAACAGATTCTTAAGTCTTTCCTTTGCAACAAACACAGAATGTACACTCATCCGCAGTTCCTCCTAATTCCGATGGAAGAAACTGGAGATCTTTTCAAGGAATCCTTCCGGCTTCATATAGTCTTCTATGGGGATTTCCTCGCCCAGCAGCCGCCGGCAGATATTCATATATGAGCTTCCTGCCAGTCCGTCCTCCCCTACAACAGGTTCCCCCTGATTGGTAGCGATGACGACCTGCTCATCATCCGGTATGACCCCCAGAAGGTCTACAGCCAGTATTTCTGTCACGTCTTCGACGGACATCATATCCCCGCGCTTTACCATATCGATCCTGAGCCGGTTGATCAATAGCTCATTCTTCCTGATCCCCGATGCTTCCAGCAGTCCTATGATCCTGTCTGCATCTCTGATCGCTGACACTTCCGGAGTCGTGACCACGATCGCACGATCCGCCCCGGCGATCGCATTCTGGAATCCCTGTTCGATCCCCGCCGGGCAGTCGAGCAGGATAAAGTCGAAGTCATCACGGATATCGTCGATCAGCTTTTTCATCTGCTCCGGTGAAACGCTTGTCTTATCCTTAGTCTGCGCAGACGGGAGCAGATAAAGTTCAGGGAAACGTTTGTCCTTTATCAAAGCCTGTTTCAGCCGACAGCTTCCCTCGATCACATCTACGATATTATATACGATCCTGTTTTCAAGTCCCAGTACCACATCCAGATTTCTGAGGCCAAGGTCCGTGTCGATGACCATCACCTTTTTCCCGAGCCTGGACAGTCCGATACCGATATTCGCCGTCGTTGTCGTCTTCCCGACACCGCCTTTTCCTGATGTTATGACTATAACCTCTCCCATACTGCTTTCCTCCTGCATAAGTTCTGACGTTGTGATTAATCTCCGGCCATCCCGCTTCCCAGATCAGCCGCTGCGCCTGTGATCAGTTCATCTTTCAGATCCGGGTTAAAATAGATCCGCGCCACATCCCTTCCTATCTCAGAGGAATATCCTGAATTATATCCGTTCACAATGCGTACTGCGATAGATATTTCCGGTGAATCGGCAGGTGCATATCCGACAAAAAGCGCATGGTCCGGATGGAGTTCATTCTGCTGTGCTGTTCCTGTCTTTCCCGCCATCGAGAACTCCAGTCCGGAAAATGTGGCATGACTGCTTACCATCAGTTCCATTCCCCCATGAAGCTGATTCCATGTGCTCTGGCTGATATCATCCATCGTTCTTACCACCTCTGCCTCATTATCCCGCAGAAGGCTTCCGCTGGAATCCGTGATCTTGTCGATCAGCGTCAGGTCATAGACGGTGCCTTTGTTAGCAACTGCCGTGACATATCTGTTTATCTGGCTGACGGTAAAGTTATTGTTGCCCTGGCCGATCGCGGACTGAATGGAATACTCGTCCGATATGTGCGGGGACGCCTCGTCGATCTCAAGACCGGATTTCTCTCCAAGCCCGTACATCTCGGCATATTTTGCAAGCCGGTCCGTACCGAGGTCACTATCATAATTTCCTTCGGAGTCCATTCCCAGCTCATATCCCACGTTATAGAAATATACGTTGCACGAATTCTCAATGGCATGCACCGCGTTTAAGGAGCCGTGGCCATTCGGATAGACCCAGCAGCGCGGGCTCGGCTCAACCTCAGAGAACTGGCCGTCACAGTAAAACGTAGTATCCGCATTGACGATGCCTTCCTCCAGAGCGGCTGTAGCCGAAACCATCTTGAATGTAGATCCTGGCGCAGTCTCCTCCTGTGTAGCCCTGTTGTAAAACGGCCGCGAAGTCCCGCTGTTCAGCTGATTGTAATAGGATGAATCCATCGTATTCGCAAGACGGTTGTTGTCATATCCCGGATAAGACACGCATGCAAGCACGTCCCCCGTGTTCGGGTCTGTCACTACAAGCCCTCCGGACCCGGGTTCAAGCCCGAGCTGTCCCGGCGTGATCTTCAACGTCTTGATCTTGTCATACAGCCAGCTGTAAGAATCCACAGAACCGCTCAGCAGTCCGTTATAAGTATCCTCTTCCATCGGCAGTACACCTTGTTCATACACGATCGCGCAGATCTGTGTTCCGGTGACACTCCCTGATTTTATAAGATATTCATAGAGAAGTTTGTCGAAATCACTGTCATCCGTCAAATATTCTTCAATATAAGCCAGAAGAGCCTGATAGATCTCTTCCGAACTGGAATAAGCGCTGTCTCCGAGTTTTGACGTATCGATCCAGTTCTGGGAGATTGCATAGTTCAGATAGGCATTGAGGCTGATCGTCTCGTCTGTCCGCCATGCGGTATATGTCTCGTCCGAAGTGTCGATCTGATCCTGCATTAAGATCCCGGTATTGCTTGTCAGGACATCATTGCAGATATAGGACATATATGCCTGCATCTCATCCGACAGATCCCGGTAAGCCGCCGCATCCGGATCCTGAAGCTGGGACATGATCTCAGAGAGGACCTCTTCTTTTCTCTGCTGGAACACAGCGTAAACCTGTTTCTCCGCAGTTCCCGCTTTCTCATTTGCAAAATGATCTGTGTCGATCACCTCATTTGCGATAAATGCATGGTATGCGTCGCTGACAGGGATGATGATCTCACTTGCATCTTCTGTCACTGACGGGTCATATTCCAGGATATTGGTCAGCTTGCTTAAGACAATCCCCGCGATCTTTTCTTCCAGGAGATGATATGCATTGATCTGCAGGTCCTTGTCTATCGTCAGATAGATATCATTTCCCGCCTTCGGCTCGGTCCTGCTCACTGTCTCTATGACTTTCCCCAGCCTGTCTACATAAAATGTGGATTTGCCCTTTTCCCCCTGCAGTGTACTGTCATAAGCCTGCTCGATACCGGACTTCCCGACAAGGTCGGACAGGGAGTACCGGTCTTTATCGTCTTTGTCGAGATCATCATACTCTTCCTGGGACATAGGGCCGATATATCCGATGATAGACGCAAAGTATTCCCCGTCCGGATACCGGCGGAGTGACTCCTCTTCAATATCTACGCCGCTCAGCTCACTTTGGTTTTCCATAATAGCCGCGGCAGTCTCATCGCTGACATCAGATGCCAGCGTGGTAGACAAGAACTGCTGATAACTGTTAAGCCCCATCGCATATCTCATATTGACCATCTTTAAGATATAATCCGGCTCATTGTTCTTATCATCAAGTCCATAGCGTTCGGAGCAGAGATAGTGCATGATCTCCGCCGCCGACTGGTTTCTCTCTTCCGCTTTCAGGTCATCTGTATATACTTTCCCATATACATCCGCCACAAAGCGCAGCCTGAGCGTCTCATTCGTCTCCGCAAACTGATACTCTCCCGCAGAATCCAGTATGATACCGAAACTGTCGATAACAGAATCTCCGTTCGCTTCTACGATCCGGAGCACTTTATCCAGTATGTTGTTGAGTATCTTATTCTTATCATCTGAACTTGTGCTCGTAGGCACTGTATCCTGTATCGTGACCGAATACGCCAGTTCATTGTAGGCAAGAAGATTGCCGTTCCTGTCATAAATGTTTCCCCGGGTGGCAGCGATCTCACTCGTCCTTCTGATCTGCAGTTCATAGTTTTCCAGATACTCCCCGCCCCTCACGATCTGGAGATAGAAAAGACGTCCGATCAGAACGGTCGAAGTCAGGCAGAATACTATAATAAGCACCATAAGCCTGGACTTCATGATATATTCCACGCCTTCTTTTATCCTGTCAATGATTTCTCTAAACAAATTTACTTGCACTCCTTTTCTCTTCTGCCTCCAGTTTGTGATTGATAAACAGGAGCAGCGGGTAAATGATAAGGGTAACCGCGATCGTATAGATAGCCTCAGGAACAATGATCCTGTTCAGATAGTACAGAAAGTCAAAGTCACTTCTGAGCAGAAAAGTCAGAAAATAGACAGCAAGTCCATAGACAACATTGCTTCCGGCGATCAGAAAAAGCGGTAATTTGATATCTTCATCAAAATAAATCTGCTCAAAGAGCCCGTTAACATACCCTGCCGCCAGATAGATCAAAGCATAAAATCCTATCATGTCACCATACTGGATATCGATCAGCATACCAGAGGCAAACCCGACAAGCATTCCCTCGCGCGGGCCCCGCATGAATCCGAACGATGCAGTGACAATAAGCATGAGGTTCGGCTTGACCCCCGCGATCTCCAGTGACGGAAAGATCGTACACTGCAAAAGATACGCTGCAAGCACGACCACCGCCGTCACAACGATCCGTCTTATCTTAACTGCTTTCATGAAATGTTCTCCTTTACTCGCCCGTCTCGTCCTCGCCGGTAAGTTCCGCCTTTGTGGTTGTGATCACGAGCACTTCCTGGATATTCTTAAAATCCACTGCCGGTATGATATAACCCGAACGTGTCAGATTATTAGAGTCTACGTTGATCTCGCTGATCGACCCGATCAGGATCCCCTGAAGGTATTTGTCACTGATATAGGATGTGACGATCTGGTCTCCGACAGCCACGACATTATCATTGTTTTCCATTTGGTCAAACGCGATCTGTCCGCTGCTCATAAGGGAAAGATCGCCGCTTACGATACATGTGTCAGATGTAGAAAGGACCATGCCGCTCACATTGGTCGAATCATCAATGATCGAACGTACTTTAGCCCATGTAGGTCCGACTTCCGTAACAATGCCGACAAGACCGCTTCCGGCCAGTACATTCATATCGACTGCGATCCCGTCCATACTTCCTTTATCGATCGTAAATGTGCTGAACCAGTTCCCGGCTTCCTTTCCGATCACATGAGCCGCCGTCTTCTCGTATTCCGCATAATTCTGATCCAGCTGATACAGTTCCTGGAGACGTTCATACTCGTATCTCTCTTCCTGAAGATAGTTGTTTTCCGTCGTAAGTGCATCGATCTGGGCCTGCAGGTCCTCATTTTCCGCCCGGAGCTGCTGCATCGTCGAGAAATTGTCTTTCATATCCCCCAGCCATCTCCCAACGTGGTTGATCCCCTGCTGCAAAGGAATAACTGTTATATTCGCCAGGACCTTAAACGGGCCGGCCGCCTGCTCTGAAAATGACGAGAGCACCATCATGAGCGCGCAGAACAGAGAAAGTCCGAGCAGGATATATCTGTTTGTATGTGATGTCTGATTCTTTTTTTTCATTATCTTAACCACCTGTAATCTTCATCCAACATAGAATACGTAAGACGTTTATAATAACTGCGATCGGAAATGATCTTTCTCAGGCCGTTTACGACGCAGAGTTCCGGTTCGGAGACTGTAAGGACCGGAAGGCCGATACTCTCCTCAAGATATGTAGAGAGTCCGCGCAGATTTGCCATTCCTCCGGTAAGGCAGATCCCCTTCTTTTCGATCGCCCTGCGGACATCCGGCGGAGTCCTCTCGATCATAGTCCGGATCGCACGCACACATTCTTCCAGCGGCTCTTTCATCGCAGCCCTGACCAGGCTGATCGGAATGTCCGTCTGCGCAGGCACCCCCGTGACAAGATCTCTTCCGGATACGGTGATCGCACTGTCCGTGCTCTGGTCAAAGACACCGAATTCCCGGCGCAGCTTCTCCGCTGTAAGAGTTCCGATCATAAACTCCCGGTTGTGGCGGACCAGATCCGCGATCGAGACGTCAAAGTTCTCCCCGCCGATCTTGAGCAGCCGGTTCATGACCATCCCTCCCTGGGACAAGACGGAAAGTTCCGTCGTACCGCCGCCGAAATTGGCGACGAAGATCCCTTTTTCACCGATCACATCCATGCCGGATCCGATGGCATCCGCCAGCCCTTTCTCTACGATCCGTACGGATTTTGCCTTTGCCTCCGAGTGAAGGACAAGATCATAAAACGCCTTCTTCTCCACCTCAGTCACATCCGTCGGGACAGCTACTACATATTCCGCCCCGAACACAGAGCGCCGCTCTGTTCCAAGCAGATTTCCAAGCAGATACTGCATGTCGTCGAAATGTGCGATCACTCCTCTTTTCATGGGGAATACGACCTTGATATCTGTCGGAGCTTTCTCGAAGATATCATAAGCTTCATTCCCTACAGCAAAGATATATTTTTTGTTCTTCATTGCAATAGCGTTTTTCTCACGCCATATCCGGTCATTCTTTTTATCAAAAGCCTTGATCTCATAGGTCCCGAGATCGAGGCCGTAAACTCTCCCCGCCATAGTAAAAACCACCCCTTATCAATTTACGTGCGACGGTCAACTCCCTTTTTGCTGAAAGAACCCCTTTTCTTTCATGCTGATAAAACAATTGTTCCCTATAATAATATGATCGAGAAGTTCGATCCCGATCATCATGCCTGCTTCATGCACCCGTCTTGTGATCCGCACATCCTCCCGGCTCGGCGTCGGATCGCCGCTCGGATGATTGTGCAGAAGTATGATCGCAGACGCATTCTTCTGAAATGCCTCTATAAACAGCTCGCGCGGCGATACCAGCGCCATGTCCACTGTACCGGTCGACACATCCATCTCTTTGATCAGTCTGGATCGTGTATTCAGGAGCAGCAGCTTGAGCACTTCTCTGTTCTTATAGCGCATATCCTCCATGTAGTAACGGGCGATCGTCGTCGGCGATGAAAAGTCCAGTCCCTCCGCCGCCGCTTCGCGCGCCATGCGCTTCGACAATTCTGACAGGCAGAGGATCTGGATGGCCTTTACCTTTCCAATGCCCCGGACATGCACCAGACGTTCCATTGTCCACTGGTGGATATTATGGAGTCCGGGATTCCCAAAATCAGGATGTAACAGGCGTCTCGCCAGATCCAGTGAATTTTCTCCCCGCGTGCCGGTCCGTAATATAACCGCCAGAAGCTCGGCATCCGTCAGATGTTCTGCTCCGAAGTGTTCGCATTTTTCATAGGGACGCTCTTCTTGATACATTTCTTTGATTGTATTGCTTGTTTTCATAAATTGATCCTTAGATCAGCGCGATGATACAATACAACGATTTATTTTAGCACACTTTAAAAAATGTGTATAGGGATTCCCCATTAAAATTCTGTGAACTTCCGGATCAGGGCTTCAGCCACTTTTATGCCGTCCATAGCCGCTGATGTGATCCCGCCTGCGTATCCGGCGCCCTCTCCGCACGGATAAACCCACGGGATATTGCTCCGGAAACTGTCGTCTCTGTTGATCCTGACCGGCGATGATGTTCTGCTCTCCACACCGGACAATAATACATCTTTATCGGCGAAGCCGCGGATCTTATGGTCCATTGCCCGGATCCCTTCCTCGATCGAGGCGGAAAGCTCCTCCGGAAAGATATTTCTCACATTTCCAAGCCTATAGTGTCCTTTTATATTTGGTTTTATACAGCCAAGTTCCACTGTCTTCTTATCCGCGCAGAAATCTTCAAATCTCTGGACCGGTACGCATCCTTTTCCCTCTTCCCACGCTCTTCTCTCCAGTTTTCTCTGAAACTCTACGCCTGCAAGGGGATGATCCGCCCCGTAATCCTGCGGCGTCACTGTCACGATAACAGCGCTGTTGGCATTTTCTCCTGCCCGCCCGTGATAGCTCATTCCGTTTACCGCCAGGCGTCCCGGCTCCGAGGAGGCGTTGACCACATAGCCGCCCGGACACATACAGAACGTATACACGCCTCTTCCGTTGGCCAGTTTTTCTGTCAGCTTATAAGAGGCTGCCGAAAGATCTCCTCTATTCTCTCTCCCGTACATATTTTCGTCGATCAGACGCTGCGGATGCTCTACGCGGACGCCTGCCGCAAATGCTTTTGCCTCCATATCGAATCCGCGGTCACAGAGCATGTAAAACGTGTCTCTGGCACTGTGGCCTACCGCAAGAACGGCTGCTCCTGCCCTTATTTTTTCTTCGTTATTTATAACAAGGACTTTTTCTTCTGGGATCAGATCCGTCACCTGGCTGTGGAAGAGGAACTCGCCGCCCATTTTCTCGATCTCCCTGCGCATCGCCTCTACCACATCGATCAGGATATCTGTGCCGATATGAGGCTTCTGCTCCCAGAGGATATCCTCCGGCGCGCCGAGTCTCACGAAAGTTTCCAGTACATAACGGTTCCTCCCTGCCGGATCTTTCACAAGCGTATTCAGTTTGCCGTCCGAGAATGTCCCGGCGCCGCCTTCCCCGAACTGTACGTTAGACTCCGGATCAAGCACTCCTGTCTCCCAGAATTTCTCCACATCTCTTTTGCGTTCCCTTACCGGTGCTCCTCTCTCAATGATAAGAGGATGGTATCCCTCGCTGGCAAGAAGATAAGCGCAGAACAAGCCCGCGGGGCCGCTCCCGATGACCACCGGTCTGTCAGACAATCTTTCCGTGCCGTGTTCCGGCACACTGTAAGGACGGCCGGATACTTTCCGGACGTTTCCCTTCATGCTTTTCAATACACGCTCTTCGTGCTTTATCTCTGCGTCGATCGAGTATACATAATAAAGTTCCGGTTTCTTCCGGGCATCAAGAGAACGCTTACGGATGTAGTACTGTCCTAAATCCTTTCTACTGATCCGCAGCATCTTTAAGAGCTTTTGCTCAAGCTGTTCCCGTGTATGTGTCACCGGGAGTTTCAACTGACTGATTCGCAGCATAATTGCGTTTCCTGCTTTCTGTTTCTATCTTTTATAATATTGTATCTGTCTTTTATAATACCGTTTCTCTGCATTTCGTGCGGCTTACAGGTATTCTACCGGCCGGCGGATGCTTCTGTTTCTGTTCATCCCTGCCTCCGCCTCTTCCGGCGTACGGTAGATCTCGTCCTCCGGGACTGCAAGAGCACCGCAGGAGCCGACAAACTGGACAAAATACTGACCGTCCTTCTTTGCACTCACCCTTGCGCGTTTCACCATATCATCCTCGATCACATAACATGTATCTCCGATTCCGTATTTCATATCTATCATCTCCTCGTTCATCTTAAACTCACGGTCCTATAGTAACTAATCTGCCTCTGAAGCGGCCGCCTGCCCTGCCGCGTATCCGCTCGCCCAGGCAAATGTCAGATTATACCCGCCGCACATGCCGTCCACGTCAAGGATCTCACCGGCAAAATAGACTCCCGGCACGTAGATGGACTCCAATGTCCCGGGATCGACTTCTCCCGTGTCTACACCGCCGCAGCACACCTGCGCCTTATCATAGGGATTCGTCTCTCTGACACGGACACGAAACTCCTTGATCAGATCCGTAAGACGTGCGATCTCATCTTCGGTAAGTTCTCCTGCCTTTCTCTGCCGCGGGATCTCTGACAGGCGGATCCACAGATCGCACAATTTCTTATGAAAAAGTCCGATCAGAAACATTTCAGCGGTTTTATCCGGCCTTGTCTTTGCCCGAGCTTTCAGAAATGCGTTTGTCTGTTCTTTTGTAAAGTCCGGCATAAGATCCAGCACAGCTTCCGTCTCTTTTTTCTCATAAAGCAACTTCGAAGCGTACCTGCTCACCTGGAATACCGGGATTCCGGATATCCCATAATCTGTCAGCTGGATCTCGCCTGTATCTTTCGCAATACATTCGCCCTCCGACCATATAGAAACGGAACCATTTGCCCGCACCCCGGCTATACTCTTAAAAAACTTCTCTTCACACCTAAGCGCCGTAAGCGCCGGAAGCACCGGAATGATCCTGTGCCCCAGCTTCTTCGCCAGATCGTACCCCGAACCGTCGGATCCGGTAGCCGGCGCGGCTTTGGATCCGGCGCAGAGGATCACGCGGTCAGCGCGCACCGGATCCTGGCCGGTCAGAATGGTAAACCCTTTCTTTCCGGGCCGGATCTCCCGGCATTCAACACCTGTCCGGATCTCCACCTTCAGCCTGTCAAGTTCCATGCGGAACGCATCCAGCACCGCGGAAGCCTGATCGGAGTTCGGATAGATATAGCCATTCCGGTTCTTTGAATATACGCCCAGCTGGAGGAAGAACGAGATCACAGCCTGCGCGTTGAACTTCTCTACGATCTTCCATGGGAACATCGGATCTTCTGAATGATAGCAGATCGGTTCCTGATGGATATTTGTGAAGTTGCACCTTCCATTTCCTGTTGAGAGGATCTTCTTGCCTATCCTGTCTTTATGCTCCAGAAGGATCACACGGACTCCTTCTAAAGCCGCTGTCACGGCCGCCATCATACCGGAGGCGCCGCCGCCGATCACTGCAACTGTTCTCTGTTTTCCTTTCATTCCTGTCTCCTTTTCACGCCCGCCTCTGTTTCATATCCGTCTCTGTTTCATATCTGTCTCCGCAGCGGATTTTTCTGTCAGATCTGACTGCGTACTTTCGCAATGTCGACCACGCCATCATCGATCATGCTCTGGAGGGATTTCAGGATGCCAAGCTTCGCATGATTCCAGGTCAGTCCTCCCTGGAAATATACTGCATACGGCGGTTTGATCGGGCCGTCCGCCGAAAGCTCGATAGAGGATCCCTGCACGAACGCGCCGGCGGCCATGATCACATCACTGTCATATCCCGGCATCGCCCACGGCTCCGGCGTCACATAGCTGTCTACGGGCGCTGCGGCCTGGATGCCCTTACAGAACGCGATCACTCCCTCTGCACTTCCAAGGGTCACAGCCTGGATAATATCGTGGCGGGATTCCCTGCCGTCCGGGACAACAGGATAACCCAGACCCTCATAAATATTTGCTGCGAACACAGCGCCTTTCAGCGCTCCGCACACGACGGTCGGCGCAAGGAAGAACCCCTGATAGAATGACTGCATCACTCCGAGGGACGCGCCCACCTCTTTCCCGAGCCCCGGGGAAGTCAGGCGGTAAGCGCAGTTCTCGATCAGGTCTTCTCTTCCCGCAATATAGCCGCCGATCGGCGCAAGTCCGCCTCCCGGATTCTTGATCAGAGAGCCGACGATCATATCCGCCCCCACGTCGCTTGGCTCGATACGCTCTACAAATTCTCCGTAGCAGTTATCGACCATGCAGATCACATCCGGTCTTCTCTCCTTAATGAATGCGATCAGCTCGCCGATCTTTTCTACGGAGTAACTCGGCCGGGTCTGGTATCCCTTGGAGCGCTGGATCGTCACCAGTTTCGTCCGCTCATTTAATGCCGCCTCGATTGCCGGATATTCAAAATATCCATCTTCCAGAAGCTCTACCTGACGGTAAGTAATCCCGTATTCCGCCAGGGAGCCCTTGGACGGCCGGATGCCGATCACTTCTTCCAGCGTATCGTATGGCTTTCCAACGGGAGAGAGAAGTTCATCTCCCGGCCGCAGGTTCGCCGCAAGGGCAAGCGCCAGTGCATGAGTCCCGCATGTGATCTGAGGACGCACCAGCGCCGCCTCTGTGTGAAATGTCGATGCATACACAGCTTCCAGGGTGTCTCTTCCCATATCATTGTAGCCGTATCCGCTGACATAGTTAAAGCAGCCCTCGCTGACACGGTTCTCCTGCATCGCCTTTATCACTTTCAGCTGATTATACTCTGCCGTCTCATCAAACTCCTGAAAACGCTTTTTCAGGCTCTTTTCGATCTTCTGACCGTACGCCCAGACATCGGCGGATATGCCAAGCTGTTCATATATATATCGTGATTCTGTATTTTCCATCTGCCTCTTCCTTTAACTGTTTTCTGTTATCTGTAATTATCCTCTTAGCTGATGCCAGTTATATGATCTCTTTTTCTCTCAGACATCCCAGCATATAGTCTGCAAGTTTCTCCTCTTCCTGTCCGATCACGGACTTGTCCGCCCATATCACATCCCGTTCGCGCTTAAACCATGTAAGCTGCCGTTTCGCAAAGTGCCGGGTATCCCGCTTGATGATGCGGACTGCTTCATCCAGAGGATATCTTCCCTCCAGATATTCATAGAGTTCTTTGTATCCCAACCCCTGCATCGCCGTAGAATCTTTCCGGACGCCGCGCTCTTTCAGATAACACACCTCGTCAAGAAGGCCCTCCTCCATCATAAGATCCACCCTCTGATCGATCCGCTCATAAAGACGGCTGCGCTCATCCGTCAATACAAAGTAAGCATAATGATACGGCGATTCCTTTTGACGCTGTGTCTCGTTATGTTCGGAGATCTTCTTTCCGGTCTGGTGATAAAACTCCAGCGCGCGGATGACCCGTTTGATATTGCGTGGATGGATCTCCTGTGCGGCTTTTGGGTCAACTGTCTTTAACATTTCATAAAGCTCAGAAGCTCCCTCTTCATCGGATGCTTTCTGCTCCAACTGTCTTCTGTACGACTCGTCTCCATCATTTTCTGTAAAGTCAATGTCATAGAGAAGTGCCTGGATATAGAAGCCGGTTCCTCCCACCACAAGCGGGATCTTTCCTTTCTTCCATATCCTTTCCGCCGCTTCCTTTGCCATCTGCTGAAAGCGCACCACGTTAAACTCTTCCTCAGGCTCCAGCACATCTACAAGGTAATGGGGTACGCCCCCCATTTCTTCTTTCGTGATCTTCGCAGACCCGATATCCATATGGCGGTATACCTGCATAGAATCTGCGGATATGATCTCTCCTCCGGTCTCCTTCGCCAGACGGATCGAAAGGGAAGTCTTTCCCACTGCTGTAGGTCCTGCAAGTATGATAAGCGGTTTTCTGTCCATAACATGATCCTCTCATTTGGAACTTATTATACGATCCTCTTGAATTTCTTTTCCAGTTCTCTCTTCGTCATAGCAATGATCGTCGGCCTTCCGTGCGGACAGTGATACGGATTGTCCAGTGTAAGCAGCTCTCCGATCAGTGCATCTACTTCCTGCGCCGAGAGACGGTTATTTCCTTTCACAGCTGCTTTACATGACATAGATGCAACTTTCTCGTCGATCAGCTCCGGCGTCATAGAACTGGAAATGCCATCTGCGAGATCGTCGATCATTTCCATCAGAAGTTCTTTTTTCGCGATCCCGAACAGGTTGTCCGGCACTGCCCTGACCGCATACTCCTCGCCCCCGAAAGGTTCGATCTCGAAGCCGATGCGTGCAAAGCGGTCCATATTCTCCTTCAGAAGTTCCGCTTCCTGCATGGACAGAGAAAGGATGATCGGCGGACTCAAATACTGGGATGTGAACTCCCGTGTCTTCATCCCTTTCAGCGTCCGCTCGTAGAGCACTCTCTCATGTGCCGCATGCTGGTCTATGATATAAAGGCTGTCCTGATACTGGACGAGCCAGTATGTGTCAAACACCTGCCCGATCAATTTGTACTCTGCGCGGATGTCCCGTTTCAGAAAATTCTCCTCAAAAAGATCAAGCTGCTGCGGTTTCGGCTGTATGGATTTTTTCACTTCACGGGAACTTGTTTCCGGCGCGCAGGAAGCTGCATCTCTGTCAGCAGTTCTCTGCACGTCACCCGTTCTGCTTTCTGCAGGCTGTGCATTATATACTGCCGCTTCCCGGATTCGGTCCGCCTGCTCCTCCTGGCGGTAGATCCCTCTTTTGTCAGACACTTCCGCCGAGGACGCCCTGTTATGGTACGCCATGACACGCTCCCGCATCTTCCGGATGAAGTAATCCTCGTCATGGACTTCTTCTTTGCTTTCCTGAGAAGCTGCATCCTTTTCTCCGCTCCGGGCGGATTCCCCCGCTGCACTCTGAACCACAGGAGCCTTCGAAGCTTCTGAATTTTCAGGCTTTCCGACATCCGGCACAGCCGGACGGTTCACCGGCGAAGAGCTCACCGGTCGGGCTCCCTGCGGAACATTTCCGGATGTCCTTGGCTTCAGGAGAAACGGGCTTTCTTTCACCGCCTGTACTTTCTCTCCTTTTTTGTCATCAGATGACACCGGATCCGGCACTTCTGTGCGCAGGATCAGTTCCGGCTCCAACAGCCTCCTGTGAACGCCCTCGAATACTGTATTATAGACATCCTGCTGTCGCTGGAATCTCAGTTCCATCTTCGTCGGATGGACATTGACGTCGATCTGTTCCCCGTCCACATGGAAATGGAGCACCGCAAACGGAAATTTATGCTGCATCGTAAAATCCCGGTATGCATCTTCCAGTGACTTGGAGATCATCGGGCTTTTTACATAACGTCCGTTCACAAAGAAATTCTCAAAGTTTCGGTTTCCTCGTGTGATCACAGGTTTTCCAAGATATCCCGTGATCCTCAGTCCCCCTTTTTCGTAGTCGATATCCAGAAGATTTGCCGCCACGTCGCGGCCGTATACATTATAGATCACATCTTTGAGCTTTCCGCTCCCCGAAGTGCGCAGTTTCTCCTGACCGTTATTCAGGAAAATAAATGCGACTTCCGGATGGGAAAGCACCAGATGCATGAGCAGGTCCTGCACGTGCCCTGCCTCTGTCATTGGAGTCTTTAAAAACTTTCTTCTCGCCGGTACATTGTAAAACAGCTGGCGTACCAGAAATGTTGTTCCGTTGGGCGCCCCGGTCTCTTCGATGGAAACTTCTTTTCCGCCTTCGATGACATACCGGGTGCCCAGTTCTTCCTCCTCGGTCTTGGTGATCAGCTCTGTCTGTGTCACGGCAGCGATACTGGAGAGAGCCTCACCCCTGAATCCCAAAGAACTGATATGGGCCAGGTCCTCCACACTGTTGATCTTACTTGTGGAATGGCGCAGAAAAGCGCTCCTGACCTCTTCGTGTGGGATCCCGCACCCGTTATCCATAATGCGGATCAGTGAAATACCGCCGTCTTTGATCTCTACGGTCACGGACGTCGCTCCCGCATCGATGGCATTTTCCACCAGTTCTTTCACGATCGAAGCGGGCCGCTCGATCACCTCGCCGGCTGCGATCTTGTCGATCGTCACCTGATCCAGTACATGTATGTGGGGCATATCTGTCTCCTTTCTGCTCCGGCATCTGTCCTTCTCTGCCGTCTGTTCTCCTCTACCAACTGTTCTTCAGCTGCCAACTGCTCTTCAGCTACCACCTGTTCTTCAGCTTGTTCTGCAGTCGGTAGATCGTGTTGAGCGCATCGATGGGCGTCATATTTCCCACATCCAGATTCTTCAGCTCTTCGAGCACATCATCGTCTTTCACGGTGTCAAACAGCGACATCTGGGCAATATCCACCTCATCATATTTCTTCACTTTCGGTTTCTTCTTCGATACTTTATCTTTTATTGCGATCTCACTGACCCTTGTGGTGATGTCCTCTTCGCTGAGTTCTTCCACGATCTCTTTCGCCCGGTTGATCACGAGATCCGGCACTCCTGCCAGCTTTGCCACCTGGATCCCATAGCTCTTATCCGCACCGCCTTTGACGATCTTTCGCAGGAAGACGATGTCGTCGCCCTTTTCCTTGACGGCGATGCAGTAGTTGTTTACATTTTCGATCTTGCCTTCCAGCTCAGTCAGCTCATGGTAATGGGTCGCAAACAAAGTCTTGGCGCCCAGCAGCCGACTGTCGCTGATATACTCCACCACAGCCCACGCGATCGAGAGTCCGTCAAACGTACTGGTCCCTCTGCCGATCTCATCCAGGATCAGCAGGCTCTTCGACGTCGCGTTCCGCAGGATATTCGCCACTTCCGTCATCTCCACCATGAACGTACTCTGTCCGGAAGCAAGGTCGTCGGAAGCGCCGACTCTCGTAAATATCCTGTCGGAGATCCCGATATTGGCACTCTTCGCCGGAACAAAGGAGCCCACCTGTGCCATCAGGGCGATCAGAGCGGTCTGGCGCATATAAGTAGACTTTCCTGCCATATTCGGGCCTGTGATGATGGAGATCCTGTGTTTCTTGTCATCCAGATATGTATCGTTTGCAATGAACATATCGTTGGGGATCATCCGCTCTACTACCGGATGCCGCCCGTCTTTGATATCGATCACGCCTTTTTCATTGATCTTCGGACGCACGTAGTTATTCCGCTCTGCCACAAGCGCAAGGGAGGCAAACACATCGAGGGCCGCCACTGCCTTCGCCGTCTGCTGGATCCGCTCCACCTCGGAGGCAACTGTTTCTCTGACTTCCGTATAGAGCTCATATTCCAGAGCGTAGAGCTTATCTTCCGCTCCCAGGATCATATCCTCCAGTTCCTTTAACTCCGGCGTGATGTAACGCTCGGCATTGGCAAGCGTCTGCTTGCGGGTGTAGTATTCCGGCACCAGATCCTTATAAGAATTGGTCACTTCCAGATAATAACCGAACACTTTGTTATACTTGATTCTCAGGTTCTTGATCCCGGTCTTCTCTCTCTCGTCATTCTCCAGTTTGGCGAGCCAGTCTTTGCCGTCTGACTTGGCGCGGCGCAGCTTATCCACTTCTTCATTATAGCCGTCCCGGATGATATTCCCCTCTTTCATTGCGATCGGCGGATCCTCCCGTATCGCATTGGTGATCAGGGTACACAGATCTTCCAGAGGATCCAGGTCTTCCGTGATCGACTGAAGGAGTCCGCACTGCATATCCTGCAGGATATACCGGATCGGCGGGAGCATCTCCAGAGAAGTCCGAAACGCTGTCAGATCCCGTGGATTCGCCGATCCGTAAGTGATCTTCATGATCAGGCGCTCTAAGTCATAGACAGGCGACAGGTACTCTCTCAGCTCTTCTCTGGATATCGCCTGATCTTTCAGCTCCTGTACTGCATCCAGCCGTTTCTCGATCTCTTTCTTATCGATCAGAGGCTGTTCCACGTATTTTCGGAGTGTCCTGGCTCCCATAGCTGTCTTTGTCTTATCGAGCACCCAGAGAAGAGAGCCCCGCTTCTGCTTCTCACGGAGTGTCTCGCACAGTTCCAGATTTCTCCGTGTGGAACTGTCAAGCATCATATATTTCCCGGATGCGTAGGGAGTGATATGCGTCAGGTTGGATAGGTCATTTTTCTGCGTCTCCAGAAGATACTGGAGCAGCGCGCCTGCACTGATCACCCCGCAGTCATAGTCCGCCAGACCGAGTCCTGCAAATGAAGATACTTTAAAATGATCCAGGAGCTTCTGCCTGCATACCGCATCGTCAAAATACCATGCATCCAGCGAATAGATCGTGATCCCCAGCCGGTCTTTCATACCGTCCAGGTCCATGCCGCTCATGTAGAACGCTTCATTGCAGATAATCTCTGACGGGGAAAAACGGTAGATCTCATCCATCAGCTTCGCCCCGTCCTCGATCTCGGTCACAAAATAATCCCCGGTCGTGATATCCGCCACAGAGACTCCGTACCGGTCCGCGATATAGACGATGCACATGATGTAATTATTCTTCGATTCGTCGAGCGCCTGGGTGTCGAGATTCGTCCCCGGCGTAACGATACGAACCACCTCACGTTTCACGATACCCTTAGCAGTCTTCGGGTCTTCCACCTGCTCACAGATCGCCACTTTATATCCTTTGGATACCAGCCTGTTGAGATACCCCTCCACAGCATGATAAGGGACACCGCACATGGGTGCCCGCTCTTCCTGGCCGCAGTTCTTGCCGGTCAGTGTGATCTCCAGTTCCCGCGATGCAGTCAGCGCATCGTCAAAGAACATCTCGTAAAAATCGCCTAATCTATAGAACAGAATGCAGTCCTGATACTGGGATTTCGTCTCCATATACTGTTTCATCATTGGTGTTAATTCAGCCACATTCGTACTCCTTTTCTCTGTCTGCGCCCTCCTCCCCTCATCTGTCTGTCAGAGCGCTTTTTCTGCGGATGTATTATAGCATTTTTGAGAATCGACTTCAACTGCTGAAAAATGAAATGGATATTTACGGCGGTTCATGATACACTTGGAACATCACATTACCAGGAGGTCACAACATGATACACTTACCAGAATTTCCACACTACATGAAAGAAGCTTCCAGGCGGCAGAAAGGCCAGAACTGGTTCATTGAGCTTTTGATCTTTTTCCTTGTCTATTTTGTCGTTTCCACCGCCATGAGTTTTGTCCTGCTGGCAGGCATGATCGCTGTATTTCTGTCAGATCGTGAACTGTTCCTGGCGTTTTCAGAGCCGGGAAATCCTAAACAGGTCGCAGCTTTTGTAAACAGCCTGATGGAGTCGGATCCCCTTATGCTGGTCTCACTTTTTTCCAATGCTGTCATGATCTTTCTTGTCATCCTGTTCTGCGTGATCATCCAGAAGCGGACAGTTGCTTCCATGGGATTTGTCAGGGCAAAAGCGCTGAGGCATTATCTTGCGGGCGCCGGGATCGGCTTTCTTCTTTTTGGAGCAGTCACACTGCTCAATGTACTGACCGGGTCTCTGACCATCGAGGGGATATCAATCACCTTTTCTCCTCTAATGTTCATCCTGTTTGCTTTAGCTTTTGGGATCCAGGGCATGGCGGAAGAAGTTCTCTGCCGCGGCTATTTTATGGTATCCATCGGGCGGAGATATCCTGTCATCATTGCCATATTGCTTAATTCCCTTGTTTTTGCTCTGCTGCATCTTCTAAATCCCGGGGTTTCCCTGATCGCAATTGTCAATATTATGTTGGTAGGGATCGTTTTTTCCATATATTTTCTGCGCACCGGGAATATATGGGGCGTCGGGGCAATGCATTCCGTCTGGAATTTCGTGCAGGGGAATGTATTCGGAATGGAAGTAAGCGGCATGAAATTCTCCTGCACTCTCTTTGCGTCGGCGGCTGATCCGGAAAAGACATTCTGGAACGGCGGATCTTTCGGGGCAGAAGGAGGATTCTCCGTGACCATCGTACTGATCGCCGCGCTTTTGCTTCTTCTCCTTATTCCACGGAAAGCTTCCTGTGATAAACCCCGGGGAGTATGATCTCATAATACATGAAATTCCGGCCGCTTCTCTCCATAGAGAAAATGCAGCAGATATCCGCTCAGAAGGATTCCCACTGCGCACAGGCCGGAAAACAGGATCGTAAAGGGAAGACAGATCTGCCCCATCAGTTGAAAAGGCTGGTCTGTATAATCCCACACATTCCAGTGCATGATCTTATTCACGAATATCCCTGTGATAAATTCACAGGAAGTCACGAAAACCGCGCACCAGATCACCTGTTTCCACAGGGGCGCACTCCATCCGGTCCATATGCCCTGCTGGGCAAAAAATACAAGGCAGACGCCTCCCAGCAGGAACATGGACCAGTGGGAGAATCCCCGGAAGATCATCTCGAAAGAATAATAGAGCGTTCCGCCCAGAGTTCCCAGAAATAAGTATTCACTCAGTCGTTTCACGATAAGTATCCCTTTCTAAAAGCACTTATGGATAGTCTGAGCTTTTTCCGGGTATTTTATAAGCAGAAATAACTGGCTTCTTTTGGAAAGATCAAAAATCACTCTTCCCGGAATCTGCGGTTTTCTTCCAGCCGTTCGGCGGTTTTCTTCTCTTCGCCTTCTTGTGTCGGATGGTAATACGTCCTGTCTTTTAAGCTGTCCGGCATGCACTGCATGTGGGTCAGTTTTTCTTCCGTATCATGGGCATATTCATACCCTTTTCCGTATCCCTGCTCTTTCATAAGTCCTGTAACGGCGTTACGGATCTGCATGGGCACCGGCTCCGCCCGCAATGTCCTGACGTCCTTTTTGGCAGCTTCGCAGGCTGTATATAGGGCGTTTGATTTCGGCGCCATGGACAGATAGACGACCGCATGGGTAAGATGGACGTCGCACTCAGGCATCCCCAGAAAATGACATGCCTGATAGGCTGCCACAGCCACCTGAAGCGCATGGCTGTCCGCCATCCCCACATCTTCGCTTGCAAAACGGATCAGGCGCCGGGCGATATAGAGCGGGTCGTCTCCTCCTTCCAGCATGCGCATCATCCAGTAGATCGCCGCATCCGGATCACTGTTTCTCATGGATTTATGAAGGGCAGAGATCAGATTATAATGTTCCTCTCCGTTTTTATCATACAGAAGCGACCTGCGGCTGATACACTGGGAAAGCCCTTCCGTTGTGACCGCGATCCCCTTTGCACTGATCTCACCGTTTAAGACAGCCATCTCAAGCGTATTGAGCGCGGTCCTTGCATCGCCGTTTGCAAATACCGCGATAGCGCGGAGATTTTCCGCGGATATCTCCACGTTCTGATTGCCGAAACCGGCAGGATTCTTCAGGGCATTTTCAAGAAGCTTTACAAGATCGTCCTCTTCCAGTGCTTTCAGCACGAAGACACGGCACCTTGACAGAAGAGCCGCATTGATCTCAAAAGAAGGATTCTCTGTCGTCGCACCGATCAGTATGATACTGCCCCGCTCTACATATGGAAGAAATGCATCCTGCTGGGCTTTGTTAAAGCGGTGGATCTCATCTACGAACAGGACGGTGCGCATTCCCACTCTCCTGCTCATCTCCGCACGGTTCATCACTTCCTTGATCTCCTTGATCCCGCTTGTGACTGCGCTGAAGTTGATGAATTCCGACTTCGTCTTCCCGGCTATGATACTGGCAAGAGTCGTCTTGCCCACTCCCGGAGGCCCCCAGAAGATCATGGAGGAGATCTGATCCCTCTCGATCAGCTGCCGCAGGATCTTCCCTTTCCCCACAAGATGCTCCTGCCCCACAAAATCATCCAGCGAATCCGGACGCAGCCTGCTGGCAAGCGGGGTCATCGCCCTGTTATTCCCGAATAATGACATCTGTTCCATACCGGTCCCTCACTTTCCATGAACACAAACAGACTGCCGCGGCAGCCTGCCCTCCCTGAAAGTATAAAATAGACGCATAGCAGGGCTATGCCGCCACAGTCCTGCCACACGTCTTATATCCTGTTTCTCATCTTACATCATAGCCGGAGCTTTTGCCCCGGGGTGTTCTTATTCCGCTACATCTCTGATGCTGAAGCTGAATCTTCCCATCTTGTCTTTGCCGAGGCATACAGCCTTTACCACATCGCCGAGTGCGAGCACATCTTCTACTTTATTCACTCTGTGCTTTGCGATCTTGGAAATGTGCACGAGTCCTTCCTTGCCAGGCGCGAACTCGAGGAATGCTCCGAAGTCTTTGATGCTGACGACTTTTCCTTCAAATACCTGTCCGGCCTCAAACTCTGTCACGATCGTATGGATCAGTTTTGCCGCTTTGTCCATACCCTCTTTCTCAGTGCCGCAGATCGATACAGAACCGTCATCCTCGATATCGATCTTAACGCCTGTCTGCTCGATAATGGTATTGATCGTCTTTCCTCTCTGTCCGACGACATCACCGATCTTCTGCGGATCGATCTGCATCTGGATGATCTTCGGCGCATACGGTCCGACTTCCGGTCTCGGCTCGGCGATCGCCTTGTTCATCACTTCATCGATGATATAGAGCCTTGCCTTTCTTGTAGCCGCAATAGCCTCTTCGATGATCGGTCTTGTAAGGCCGTGGATCTTGATATCCATCTGGATCGCAGTGATACCTTTGTGTGTACCTGCAACCTTGAAGTCCATGTCTCCGAAGAAATCTTCCAGCCCCTGAATGTCTGTCAGCACAAGATAGTCGTCGTCTGTCTCGCCTGTCACAAGTCCGCAGGAGATTCCCGCTACCGCAGCCTTGATCGGCACGCCGGCAGTCATAAGCGACATACTGGATGCGCACACGCTCGCCTGGGATGTGGATCCGTTGGACTCAAATGTCTCGGATACCGTGCGGATCGCATACGGGAACTCCGCCTCAGACGGAAGTACCGGCAGCAGGGCTCTCTCTGCAAGCGCCCCGTGTCCGATCTCACGTCGTCCCGGTCCTCTGGACGGTTTCGTCTCGCCCACGGAATAGGACGGGAAATTGTAGTGGTGCATATATCTCTTGGACGTCTCAGCCTCGTCAAGGCCGTCCAGTCTCTGAGCCTCGGAAAGCGGCGCCAGAGTCGTCACTGTACAGATCTGCGTCTGTCCTCTTGTAAACATAGCTGATCCGTGCACTCTCGGGATCAGGTCGACTTCAGCCGCAAGCGGTCTGATCTGATCGATGGCACGTCCGTCCGGACGTTTGTGGTCCTTGAGGATCATCTTTCGTACAGTCTTCTTCTGATACTGATATACAGCCTCGCCAAGCTTGTCAAGCCATTCTTCATTGTCTGCAAATGCCTCTGCAAGTTTGTCTGTGATCACACGGATATTTTCTTCTCTCGTCTGCTTGTCATCTGTGAATACAGCCTCTTCCATCTCCTCCGGAGTCACGATCTTCTGGATCGCATCGAAAAGCTCCTGGGGAACCGCAAAGCTCTGATACTCGTGTTTCGGCTTGCCGCACTCCGCCACGATCGTGTCGAAGAAAGCGATCACTTTCTGGTTCAGCTCATGCGCAGCGAAGATTGCCTCGATCATCTTGTCCTCCGGCACTTCGCTTGCTCCTGCCTCGATCATGATGACCTTCTCTTTCGTGGATGCCACTGTAAGGGCAAGATCGGAAACCTCTCTCTGTGCTGCCGTCGGGTTAAATACAAATTCTCCGTCGACCAGACCTACCTGTGTCGTGGAGATCGGGCCGTCAAACGGGATATCGGAAATGCTTGTCGCGATAGATGCGCCGAGCATCGCCGTCAGTTCCGGGCTGCAGTCCTGCTCTACAGACATGACAAGGTTCTCCAGCGTCACATCATTTCTATAGTCTTTCGGGAAGAGCGGACGCATCGGACGGTCGATGACACGGTCTGTCAGGATCGCGTTCTCAGACGCCTTTCCCTCTCTCTTATTAAATCCGCCCGGGATCTTGCCTACAGAATACATTCTCTCATTGTATTCTACACTTAAGGGGAAGAAATCGATCCCCTCTCTCGGTTTGTCGGACGCTGTTGCGGTACAGAGCACAGTCGTGTCGCCGTAGTGCATAAGGACTGCGCCGTTCGCCTGCTTTGCAACTCTGCCGACATCTACGCGCAGCGTTCTGCCTGCGAGTTCCATTTCATACTTTTTGTACATCTTATTCTCCTTTTTTATCAATCGATTTTTCCTGCGGACAGGTGTCTCCGAAACTACTGAAAAACACACTAAAAAAGCCGTAATATGCTTTTCAGTGGTCTCGGTTACGTAGAACTGTCCGCAATCTTAAATATTATAGCACAATAAAACTGTCAAGGCAAATATTTTCATCCGCAAAAACAAACGGGGCAGATCTCTCTGCCCCGCCGGTGTCACTTTCAGATCCCGGATTATTTTCTAAGTCCGAGTCTCTCGATCAGTGAACGGTATCTCTCGATGTCCACTTTCTTTAAGTATGCAAGAAGTCCTCTTCTCTGACCTACCATCTTAAGAAGTCCTCTTCTTGAGTGGTGATCCTTCGGATTAGCCTTGAAGTGCTCTGTCAGCTCGTTGATCCTTGCTGTCAGGATAGCTACCTGTACCTCCGGTGAACCTGTGTCACCTTCGCTTCTTCCATACTCTTTGATGATTGCCTGTTTCTTCTCTTTTGCGATCATTTTCATGTCCTCCTTCAAATACTTTGATAAAACGCCTGGTATTAAGTAATGGCCGGAGTGATCCGATTACCGAACACCGGCTTTAACCTTGCATAGTATAGCATACGTCCTGTGGATTGTAAAGTTATTTTTTATGCGGAGCAAAAGCGGCACTGGCACTGGCAAAGTACCGTTCTCCGTAACGCATATCCCTCATCACATTATCTTTCAGTTCCTCCACCGAGCCGAACTTTGTCTCCGGTCTCTCAAAATCGCAGAACTGCGCTGTGATCTCCTTGCCATAGGCGTCTCCCTCATATCCGTAGACAAATACTTCCAGAAGCCGCCGCTGTTCATCCGTCACGGTCGGCTTGATCCCGGCATTGCCGACGGCACCATACCATTTCCCGTCGATCCGCACCCGGCAGGCATACACGCCGAAACGGGGCAGGATCTTATTCTCCTCGGGCTCGATATTCATGGTAGGGAAGCCGAGCGTGCGGCCGAGCTGCTTTCCGTGCTGTACGATCCCGGTCAGGCTGTATGGATAACCGAGCAGGCGCTCCGCAAGCTTTACATCCCCCTGGGCAAGCGCATCCTTGATATAGGTGCTGCTGATGACCGTTCCGAGGTAACGCTCTTTTTCGATCACATCCACAGTGTATCCGTACTTTTCGGCATATTCAAGGAGCATCTGCGCGTTGCCGCGTTTTCCGCAGCCGAAATTAAAATCCGTACCTACTACGATATGAGCCGCCCTGAGCGTCCCTGCCAAAACATCCTCGATAAATTTCTCCGCCTGCATATTGCGCAGCTCTTTTGTAAACGGCTGCTCGATCAGCCAGTCCACCTTACCTTCGAGATGTTCCCGTCTCTCTCTGTTCGTCATAAGTGATCCTCTGTGCATATCGAATGCACAGACCACACTGTCACAGTCATCGGATGCATAGGATCTGATCTTATCGATCAGCTTCTGATGCCCCAGATGAAGCCCGTCAAATTTGCCAAGTGTAACGGCAGTCTTCTTCCGGCCGCTGTAGGATTCGATCCCTGTAATGTATCTCATATCAACCCTCTTCTCTGTCCAGAAACATTTTTTCAGGGCGGAACCTGTCTCTCTTTCTGTCATAATAGTAGACGCCGATAAAATTTCCACGACTGTCATAGACACGGAACCGCCTGCCCTCCAGCTGTCCGTCTGACACCCGGGCAATCTCGCCTGTAAGGTGCCGGCGCTCCAGAGGGTTCCCGTTGTACCCGAACGCATCGAACCGTTCTTTGACAGACACTTCCTCCAGATCACAGAACACTCGGTCCGTCGGCATGAGGATTTCGTCTATCCTCCCCTCGTGAACGATCTGCTCTACCTGGGAAAGCTTCAGGCTCTGTTCCAGAGAGAACTGTCCGACACGGGTGCGCAGCAGCTCCTCCATACATCCTCCGCAGCCGAGTTTTTCACCGATATCATGGCACAGCGTGCGGATATAGGTTCCTTTCGAGCATTTCACTTCCATACGGATGCGCGGCAGATCGATCTCCCTGATCTTGATCCCGTAGATCATGACTTTTCGGCTTTTCCTCTCGATCGTCCTGCCTTCCCTTGCCAGTTCGTAGAGCTTTTTCCCGCCGACCTTCAGGGCAGAATACATCGGTGGGATCTGGTCATACTCACCGACAAATCCGCTGATGCATGCTTCCGCCTTTTCTTCCGTGACCGCCCCGCCCGGAAGTCCCGGATCATCCGGAGAACGTTCAGAGAGCACCTTGCCGGTGATATCCTGCGTATCTGTCGATATTCCGAGCAGCAGGACCGTTTCATACGTCTTATCCTTATCGGTAAGCATATCGCAGACTTTGGTAGCACGTCCCAGACAGACAGGGAGCACCCCTTCCGCCTCCGGATCAAGGGTGCCCGTATGTCCGATCTTCTTCTGTCCCACGATCCCGCGCAGACGTGCGACGACATCATGGGAAGTGTAACCTTTTTCCTTATAAATATTCAGGATCCCGCTTTTCATTGTTTCTCATCCTGTTCTTCATCATGCTTTAACTGCAGCGCAATCCGGGCGGTTATGTTGTTGATCACATCATGACTGGATCCCTCCATCGTCACTCCGGCCGCGCGCACATGTCCGCCGCCGCCGAAAAACTGTGCGATCTCGCTGACATTCACCCTGCCTTTGGAGCGCAGGCTCACTTTAAACTGGTGCGGAGCTGTCTCATGGAGAAAGATCGCGACTTCCACGCCCTTTGTCTGGCGCAGCTGGCTTACGATCCCCTCGAGATCAGAAGGCTTTGCCTGGAAAAACTTCATAGACTTCTGCCGGATCACAGATACGATACATTGCTTATCCATGATCAGCATACTCTCGAGAAGGGCGCGTCCAAGGATCTGGTTCTGTATGTAGCTCTTCTCATAATATGTCTTGTCGATGATCTCACTGCCATTGATCCCTTTGCGCATCAGTTCCGCCGCCGCTTCCATCGTCTCCGGAGATGTGCAGGAATACTGGAATACGCCGGTATCATGTACGATCCCCATATAGAGAGCCTCTGCGCACGCAAGGCTGATCTTCTCTTTGTCGATCATCCTGTAGATAAGCTCTGATGTAGAGCTTGCGTCCGGCACGATATAATTGTGGTCTGCAAACGCGTCATTGCTGACATGATGGTCAATACACAGCGTTTCTTTTGCATGTTCAAACAAAGTCCTTGAAAAGCCGAGACGCTGTGCGTCCCCGCAGTCCAGACATATGAACAGATCGTACACTGCACTGTCGTCGATCTGTGTCTTTACCTCATCTGTGTCTTTGATGATGCTGTACGCCTCCGGCACTTCTTCGAGATACACATCCGCAGTGATATCCGGATACTGTTCCCTCAGATAGTGGTACAGCCCCATACACGAACCCACACAGTCGCCGTCCGGGCGGACATGACCGCCCAGGGCAACGTTCTTCTTTCCTTTCAAAATTTCATCTAAAATAATATTCATGCTATTTTTCAACTCCATTGTCCAAATCTCTGGTTACTTCATCTATCTTTCTGCTGATATTCACGCCATATTCAATAGACTGGTCCACGATGAACCGGATCTCCGGGGTATTCCGCATATTGATCGTATGTGCCAGCTCGCGGCGGATATATCCCTCCGCACTCTGCAGGCCGCGGATCGTGTCCTCCTGGGCTTTCTTATCCCCGAGGACACTGATATATGCCTTGCATGTCTTTAAGTCCGGAGCAACTTCCACAGCTACCACGGAAGTCATCGGCGCAACCCGCGGATCCTTGATCCCGCTGCGGATGATGTTGCTCAGTTCCCGCTGGACCTCAGCGTTTACGCGTGTGTTTTTAATACTGTTTTTTCTCATTGCCGCTCCTTTTTCCGGAAGACTTATTTTCTCTCTACTTCCACCATTTTATAGGCTTCTACATTGTCGCCTTCCTTAATATCATTATAGTTCTCAAATACAAAGCCGCATTCATATCCGGCTCTTACTTCCTTCACGTCATCTTTGAATCTCTTCAGCGATGCCAGCGGGCCGTCAAAGACTACGATGCCGTCACGGATCAGCCTGCAGGAACAGTTCCTCTCAAAGATACCATCCTGGACATAGGCTCCCGCGATCGTTCCCACGCCGGAAGCCTTGAACGTCTGACGTACTTCCGCATGGCCGAGCACTTTCTCTTCAAATACCGGATCCAACATACCCTTCATGGCAGCTTCCACATCCTCGATCGCATTGTAGATGACTCTGTACAGTCTGATATCCACGCCCTCGCGCTCTGCGATATCTTTTGCAGTCGCATCCGGGCGCACATTAAATCCGATGATGATCGCATTAGATGCCGAAGCAAGGATCACGTCAGATTCATTGATCGCACCTACGCCGCCATGGATCACCTTGATGACCACTTCGTCATTCGAAAGCTTTAACAGGCTCTGTTTCATAGCTTCTACAGATCCCTGTACATCCGCTTTTACGACAATATCAAGTTCCTTCAGGTTGCCTTCCTGGATCTGATTGAACAGATCGTCAAGAGACATCCTTGATTTCGTTTCTTCCAGAAGTTTCACTTTATGCTGTGCGATAAACGTCTCCGCGAAGTTCCTTGCCTCTTTCTCCGACTCGCAGCCCACGAACACTTCGCCTGCGTTCGGAACTTCATTTAAGCCAAGGATCTCGACCGGTTGGGACGGTCCTGCCTCTTTGACACGTCTTCCCTTGTCATCCATCATGGCACGTACACGGCCGTGTGCGCTTCCCGCCGCAATGGCATCTCCCACATGAAGCGTTCCTTTCTGGACAAGGACCGTTGCCACAGAACCTTTTCCTTTATCAAGTTCCGCCTCGATGACAAGACCTCTTGCCGCACGGTTCGGATTTGCTTTCAGCTCCATCACCTCAGCGGTGAGCAGGATCATCTCGAGCAGTTCCTGGATCCCTTCTTTCGTGTGGGCGGATACCGGTACAAATACCGTGCTGCCGCCCCAGTCTTCCGGAATAAGCTCATATTCTGTAAGCTCCTGTTTTACACGTTCGATATTCGCGCCCGGCTTATCGATCTTGTTGATCGCAACGATGATCTCGACACCGGCTGCTTTTGCATGATTGATGGCTTCCACTGTCTGCGGCATAACGCCGTCGTCCGCCGCGACCACAAGGATCGCGATATCCGTTGAGCTTGCGCCTCTCATACGCATGGCAGTAAACGCCTCATGTCCCGGAGTATCAAGGAATGTGATCTTCTCTCCGTTGATCTCCACCATATAAGCGCCGATATGCTGGGTAATGCCGCCCGCCTCGCGGTCTGTCACATTCGTATGGCGGATCGCATCAAGGAGAGAAGTCTTGCCGTGGTCGACATGACCCATGACACAGACGACCGGCGGACGTTTTACCATCTGGCTTTCATCCTCTTCGTCTTCTTTGAGGAGCTCCTCGATCACATCGACGACTTCCTCTTTCTCGCAGAGCACATCGAAATCCAGTGCGATCTCCTCAGCTGTCTCATAATCGATCTCCTGATTTACTGTGACTACTTTTCCCTGCAGGAACAGTTTCTTGACGATCACGGACGGAACTACTTTCATCTTGTCGGCGAGTTCCTTGATCGTAAGGACCTCGGGGATCACGATCTGTTTGATCTTCTCTTCCTTCTTCTCTTCCTTCGGCTGCGGTCTCTTTGCCTCCGCTACCTGTTTCTGCTTTCTGCCTTTTCTTCCTTTTCCTTCAAACGCCTCGTCTCTGTATTCTTTCTTCTTGTTATCGCGTTCTTTATCTTTCGCCTTGTTTCTCTGGCTCTTCTGCTGTTCCATTACAGAAGTGTTCATATCATCCCTGCGGGAATCTCTCCTGTCGGCGCGCGGTCCCTGACCTGAGCCGCGCTGGTCGCGTCCGTTTCTCTCCGGACGTCCCTGACGGCCGTTTCCGTTATTGTTGAAGCCGCGTCCGCTCTGACCTCTGTCTCCTCTTGCCGGACGGTCGCCTCCCTGCCGTTCGCCTCTTGCCGGGCGATCGGACATATTTCTGTTATCCCTTCCGTCTGCCTGACGGTTGCCGTGCGCTCCCTGTTCCGGGCGTGCGTTCTGTGCAGATCTCTCAGTTGACGGTCTTCCTTCTGCTGCGGGGCGTCCCTGCTGTCCCGGGCGGTCTGCGCGGGCCGGACGTGCAGCCTGTGCCGGTCTGTCTCCTGATGGGTGCGCCTCCCTTGCCGGGCGTACACTCTGCGCCGGACGTGCAGCCTGTGCCGGACGCTCTGCTGACGGCCTCGGCTCCGGAGCCGGTCTGTTCTCAGCCGCAGGACGTGCGCCATGTGCCGCGCGTTCCGGGCGTACCGGTCTGTCTCCTGCCGGACGGCTGCCGCGTGCCGGGCGGGCTGCCGCCTGTCCCGGACGTGTTCCCTGCTGTCCCGGACGAGCCTGGCGCTGTGCGGGACGGTTTCCCTGGATCCTGCTGCTGTTTCTGGAATTCTGCGGCCGGATCACAAATGCAAGATTCTTCTTTTTGGGCGCCGCTTCTTTTCTTTCCGCCTGCTCTTCCGTATGTTCCCCGCCTTTGCTTTCCGCTGAGGGAGCTTTCTTTTCCCCTTTCTGAGAAACTTCACGGCGGATCTCATCAGCCACATTGTCCTCGATCGTGCTCATATGATTCTTGATCTCCACATTTTTCTTCTGGAGAATGTCTGCGAGTTCTTTATTATCCATGCCCAGCTCCTTTGCCAGCTCATGTACCCTCATTTTAGTCATATCAACTACCTCCTTTATGCAATATCCTCTCGATCTTTAAGCTCTCTTTGAATCCCGTCTGCAAATCCTTCGTCCAATATCGCCAGAGATGCACGGAATTCTTTTCCCATTGCATGCCCTAAGGTATCTTTATCTCCGTAAATATAAATTGGAACCTTGTAAAATTTACACATATCCCGAAATTTCTTCTTTGTATTCTCTGATGCATCTGATGCGATGATCACAAGTCTGGCGCGCCCTGACTTCGTTTCACTCTCCGTCATCATCTCGCCGCTCGTGCATCTTCCCGCTTTCATCGCAAGCCCGATCAGAGACAGGACTTTATCCTTCTGCTTCAATCTCGCCCATCTCCTTTTCCAGCCTGTCATATACTTCCTGCGGGATCTCCTGTTTAAAGGAGCGTTCCAGTCCCTTCGATCTTACCGCCTTCTTAAAACAGTCCGTCGAACGGCAGATGTACGCGCCTCTGCCGTTTTTCTTGCCGGCAGCATCGACCACAAACTCCCCGGTCTCTGTCTTCAGTATACGCATCAGTTCTTTCTTTGGTTTCATCTCACCGCACCCCACGCATTTCCTCATGGGGATCTTCTTCTTTACTGCCAAACGATTCACTCCCTCAGATCATATCATTACTCTTTATCTGTCTCGACGAATCCGATCTCCTCCGGCTCTTCCCCGCTGTAGTCGTCATAGTCTTCCTCATATCCGTCAGACTCGCCGTAACCATCGCTATCGTATCCGTCGTAAGCTCCATCTTCATATTCTTCATCGTAATCGCCGGTATAGCCTTCCTCTTCCATCAGGCCCATCTGCTCCATATAGTTTTCCGGAAGGTCGCCGGCCTCGATAGCCTGTGTCTCGCTCTTGATATCGATCTTATATCCTGTCAGTCTTGCGGCAAGGCGAGCGTTCTGCCCTTCTTTTCCGATCGCAAGGGAGAGCTGGTAATCAGGCACGATCACATTTGCCACCTTTTCTTCCGGATCAGCCATAACAGAGATGACCTTTGCCGGACTTAATGCATTCTCGATCAGAAGAGCCGGATTCTCATCCCAGTTGATGATGTCGATCTTCTCTCCGCGCAGCTCCTGTACCACTGCATTGACCCTCGCCCCGTTCATGCCGACGCAGGCTCCTACCGGATCCACATTCGGATCATTGGACCATACTGCCATCTTTGTACGGGAACCGGCTTCACGCGCAATGCTCTTGATCTCGACTGTTCCGTCCCTTACTTCGGCAACTTCCGCCTCGAAAAGACGTTTCACAAGCTCCGGATGGGTACGGGATACGAGGATCTTCGGTCCCCTCGGTGTATTCTTTACTTCAACCACATAAAGTTTGATGCGGTCTGTCGGCTTGAACACCTCGCCTTTGACCTGCTCATTCTCGGTCAGCATGGCATCGGCCCTTCCAAGGTTGATGCTGATATTCTTTCCTACATAGCGCTGAACGATACCGGTAACAATATCTTTCTCTTTCTCAAAATACTGATCAAAGACTACTTTCCGCTCCTCTTCCCGGATCTTCTGGAGGATGAGGTTCTTCGCGTTCTGCGTTGCGATACGCCCGAATTCTTTGGACTGCACCGGGATCTGCGCCACATCTCCGACCTGAAGTGCGGAATCAAGCTTCTCTGCTTCCTCCAGGCTGATCTCCAGCGCCGGATTCGTCACTTCTTCTACCACATGCTTTTCTGCATACACAGCATAATCGCATGTCTCGCGATCCATGATCACCTTAATATTTTCCGCTGTTCCAAAGTGATTCTTGCATGCGCTGATCAGAGAATTCTCGATAGCATCCATCATGACGTCTTTGCTGATGTTCTTCTCTTTCTCAAGGATTGTCAATGCTTCCATTAACTCTGTGTTCATCTTTACATTTCCTCCTAAAATAATTAAAAATCCAAAGCCAGACGGATCAGGGCGATATCAGCCCTGTCAAATGTCTGTTCTGTGTCATCTTCATATGCGATCGTAACGGTATCCCCGTCATAACTTTTGAGGATCCCGGTAAATTCTTTCTGCCGGTCGATCGCCCGGTATGTCCGGATCTCGACTTCCTCGCCGACGCTCCGGGCAAAATCCTTCTCCTTTTTCAGAGGGCGTCCGAGGCCGGGTGAGCTCACCTCCAACACATAGGAATCTTCGATATAGTCTTTCTCATCCAGGATATCCGAAAATCTTCTGCTGACCGCCTCGCAGTCGTCCACAGTGATCCCGCCGGGTTTGTCAATATAAGCACGCAGATACCAGGTGCCTCCCTCTTTGACATATTCCACATCTACCAGTTCAAATCCCAGTTCCGATATGATCGGCTCCAGAAGCTCTTCTGTCTTCTGTTCGTATTCTTCTCTTTTCGACACGCTGTAATTCCTCCTTACCAACAAAGAAGAGTGAACTTTCGTCCACTCTTCTGCCGGATTCCTTATGTAACTATTGGTAAGTATACCACCAGTTTCCTCAGATTGCAAGGGGTTGAATCAAAAACTTTTACCCCCTGTATCTGGTTCCTGCCCCGTCACGTTTCGCCTGTTTCAGCCGGTTCAGCGTTACTTCCTTTTCATTATAATGTATCTTTGTCTCTGTTCCCTCTTCAAAAAGATACACATTCTCCAGCTCGTCTTTCTTCTGCAGCCGGATCCCGCGCACGCCCACGGCGGCCTTTTTCTTCACCGGGATCTCTGCGGCAGGAAATCTCAGAAAATAGCCGTTCCTTGTCTGCAGCACTGTCTGCTGGCTGTCGTTGACTACCTTCACGGCGATCAGGGAGTCCCCATCCTGCAGCTTCGTAGCTGCGATGGTACGCTTGGTCACCTGGAACTCTGTCCCTTCGACTTTCTTGATCATCCCCTGCGCTGTTGCGAACAGAAGATATGCAAACCGCATCTGCTCCGCATCGCATACCATGATGATCTGTTCATCGCCGGTCGAATAGTTGCTGACATTATCGATCGGTACTCCTTTATCGCGGAACCTTCCATACGGCACATCCAGCACTTTGACCTGATGCATCCTGCCGGTATCGGTAAAAATACAGAGCTTTCCGGTATTCATACAGTGTACTACATATTTGTTCTCACTGTCGGCGGCTTCTTTGTTCCGCTCGTAGACCGATGTATCGACCGTCCTTGCGTACCCGAAGCGGTCCATCAGGAAGACGACCTCCTGTTCCTCGATCTTCTTCTCTTCATACACTGCCTCTTCCGCATTTTCGATGACTGTGCGGCGTTTCCGTGCATATGCTTTCTTAAAGCCGTCCAGTTCTTCCATGATCACGCCTGCCATAGAGTCGTAATTATTCAGAATATCCTCAAACCGCGCGATATTCTTAAGCGTCTGTTCGTGCTCTGCCCTGAGAGCTTCGATCTCCAGTCCGATCAGACGGTAGAGGCGCATCTCCAGGATCGCCGTCGCCTGACGCTCGGTAAACCGCAGCAGAGCCGCCATCTTCTTTGAGATATTTGATTTGAATTTAATATTGTCTGTGACGCCGTTGACAAGGCATGCCCTTGCGTCTTTTACCGATTTACTTCCGCGCAGGATCTCAATGATCAGATCGATCACGTCACAGGCTTTGATCAGACCTTCCTGCACCTCGCTCTTTTCCTTTTCTTTTGCAAGGAGCGTCTGGTATTTGCGGGTGGCAAGTTCAAACTGGAAGTCCACATGGTGTTCGATGATCTTTTTAAGTCCCAGCGTCTCCGGTCTTCCGTCTGCCACAGCCAGCATATTCACGCCAAATGTATCTTCAAGGCGGGTCTTTTTGTAGAGCATGTTTTTCAGATTCTCTACATCCGCGCCTTTTTTAAGCTCCAGAACGATACGTATCCCCTCTTTTGAGGACTGGTTGGAGATATCCACGATATCGGTTGTTTTCTTCGTCTCGATCAGATTCGCCACATCATTCAGGAATTTGCTGATCCCGGTCCCGATCATAGTGTACGGGATCTCGCTGATCACAAGCTGCTTTTTGCCGCCCTTTAGATCTTCGACTTCTACTTTGCCGCGGATCTTGATCTTGCCCTGTCCGGTCTCATAGATGTTCAGGAGATCATCCTTATTTACTACGATACCGCCCGTAGGGAAATCCGGACCCTTGATATGCTTCATAAGCTGCTTTGTACTTATCGCGTCATTTTTCATGTATGCCTTGACTGCATCAATGACTTCTCCCAGATTATGAGTCGGGATACTGGTCGCCATACCGACTGCAATGCCTTCAGCGCCGTTTACGAGAAGGTTCGGCACCCGCACCGGCAGCACAAGAGGCTCTTTCTCAGTCTCGTCAAAGTTCGGTCCGAAATCGATGACATTTTTATCCAGATCCGCCAGGCAGACTTCCTGGGTGAATTTTGTCAGCCTTGCCTCCGTATAACGCATGGCGGCAGCGCCGTCTCCCTCGATGGAACCGAAGTTTCCATGTCCGTCCACAAGGACCTGTCCCTTTTTAAAATCCTGAGCCATAACAACCAGTGCCTCGTAGATCGAGCTGTCTCCGTGGGGATGATATTTACCCATCGTATCTCCCACGATACGTGCGCATTTCCTGTACGGCTTATCATAGCGTATCCCCAGCTCGTACATATCATAGAGAGTCCGCCGCTGTACCGGCTTGAGACCATCCCTCACATCCGGAAGCGCACGGGCGATGATGACGCTCATAGCATAATCTATATAAGACTTTTTCATAAGGTCAGAATATTCTGTCCTTATGATCTGTGATTCACTGTTCATGTTCTTTCTCCTCACATTTTATCAGATATCCAGTTCCGCTTCTGTCGCATTCTCATAGATAAATGCGCGCCGCGGCGGCACTTCCGTTCCCATGAGCATCTCCGTTACACTTGACGCCATCCTGGCATCCTCGATCTCGACCAGCCTGAGCAGCCGTCTCTCTGGATCCAGCGTTGTCTCCCAGAGCTGTTCAGCGTCCATCTCGCCAAGGCCCTTGTAACGCTGCAGCGTAAACGGTCCGTTATGTGTCTTTCTGTACTTTTCCAATGCTTTATCATCATAGAGATATTCTTCTTCTCCGTTCTTCGGCATTGCTTTATACAGTGGCGGCATAGCGATATACACATGCCCCTCGTAGATCAGCTCCGGCATAAACCGGTAGAACAGCGTAAGGAGCAGCGTAGAGATGTGGGCTCCATCCACATCCGCATCTGCCATGATGATGATCTTGTCATAGCGTAGTTTTGATATGTCAAAATCATTGCCGTATCCTTCTGAAAAACCACACCCGAACGCATTGATCATCGTCTTGATCTCGGCGTTCGCGAGGATCTTGTCAATGCTCGCCTTCTCCACATTCAGGATCTTTCCCCTGATCGGAAGGATTGCCTGGAAATTACGGTCTCTGGCTGTCTTTGCGGAACCGCCGGCAGAATCTCCCTCCACGATGAAGATCTCGCACTTCTTCGGATCACGGCTCTCGCAGTTTGCCAGTTTTCCGTTGCTGTCGAAAGAATATTTCTGCTTTGTGAGAAGATTCGTTTTCGCCTTTTCTTCCGTCTTCCGGATCTTTGCCGCTTTCTCAGCACTGGAGAGCACAGATTTGAGCGTGTCCAGATTTCGGTCAAAATAGCGGACGATCTCTTCTCCTGTCACTTTGCTCACAGCCTTCGCAGCGTCCGGGTTGTCCAGTTTTGTCTTCGTCTGGCCTTCAAATCTGGGATCCGGATGCTTGATGGAGACGATCGCTGTCATCCCGTTTCTGATATCCGCCCCGGTAAAGTTCGCGTCCTTTTCCTTCAGGATCCCCAGCTCTCTTGCATACTGGTTCATGACCGTGGTAAACGTGGTCTTAAATCCGGTCAGATGGGTTCCCCCCTCCGAATTATAAATATTATTGCAGAAACCGAGCACATTCTCGTGAAATTCATTGACATACTGAAGCGCCGCTTCCACCTCGATACCATCTGCACTCCCTTTGAAGTAGACCGGATCATGGAGCACTTCTTTCTTCTTATTTAGATCCCGGATAAATCCGATGATCCCTTCCGGTTCGTGATACTCGATATGTTCCGGCTCTTCCAGCCGCTTATCATCAAAGATGATCTTAAGATCAGGATTTAAATAAGCTGTCTCATGAAGTCTGCTCTTCACTTCCTCCGCCCGGAATCTCGTCTTTTCAAAAATCGTGTCATCCGGCAGGAAATTCACTGTTGTCCCTGTCTTTTTCGTCTTTCCGATCTTCGGCAGCAGGCCGTCTTCCAGCTCGATCACAGGCACGCCCTTCTCATACCGGTCATGGTGGATATAACCGTCCTTGCTGATCTTTACGTCCATGTAGGCGGAAAGTGCATTTACGACAGAAGATCCCACACCGTGGAGACCGCCGCTTGTCTTATATGCAGAATCGTCAAATTTCCCTCCTGCATGGAGTGTCGTATATACGAGACGCGCTGCCGAGACGCCCTTCTCATGCATGTCCACTGGGACACCGCGCCCATTGTCTGATACCGTAGCCGATCCGTCCTTTTCCAACGTCACATGGATCTCCGTACAAAATCCTGCAAGATGTTCGTCCACGGCATTATCCACGATCTCATAGATCAGATGGTTCAAGCCCTTTGTAGAGACACTTCCGATATACATTCCCGGACGCTTGCGGACAGCCTCAAGCCCTTCCAGTACGGCGATACTGCCCGCATCATATGTATTCTTATCTGCCATTTACATTCTCCTTCTTTATACCTTTGCACCTGCATGTCAACGCTTAGCAGTACAGGTGCAGAAGCATCATACTTCGCTGCATCCTGCATGAGCGCAGGACAATCCATTAAATAATATACCACTAGTCCTTGTGCTTTTCAAGCAGGGAAAATAGCCGGACTGTTCCCCCGAACTGTTACAGGACACTAATCTCCAACGAGCACATCTTCCAGCATTTCGGAGAGCACTTCCATGGCATTCATCATCTCTTCTACCGTATTTGTCTGCGCTCCTGCTTCGATCAGCAGAGACTTCGGCTTAAGGTGCAGATTATACCGGTACGCCCTCAGATAGATGTGGCGCACAAAACCGGGATACTTATTTTCGGCGTCGATCTGCATCTGCAGGGAAAACGCCAGATTGTCCTGTATGTACGGATTGGGCAGATAATCAATATCTCCGTTTGTACGGGACCGGCTCAGTCCGTTGAAAAACATGATCTTTGCCGTCGGCTTTCCGTTGATCTCGGTCACCAGATGCGTCCCTTCCGCCACGCCGTCGCGGTGCAGGTCGATCAGCACTTCCACCGTCGGGTTTTCCGCCAGGATCTTCTCTACCGCTTCTCCTGCATATTCATATGCATTACTCCGGTCCAGCTTACCGCCTATAATATCATAGACCCCCGTATCATGGATCGTCTCGATCCCCTTCTCGTTCAGGAGCTGTGTCAGGTACTCTCCCACCCCGACGATGCTGGTAGATGTATCGCCAGGCGTAGAATCCGCGAATTCTTCCTGGGAGTGGGTGTGATAGATCAGCACTTTCGGCCCGTCTGTACCAGGATCGATCTTCATGCTCCGCCCGAGCAGATCATCTGCATTGAGCTGATCCGCACTGATCATGGTAGAACTGTCAACTGTATAAAAATTGCCAAGCAGATACTCAAAATCTCTCAGCTTCTCTATTGAAGTGTCGACTGCAGGGGTAACTGCAGCAGCCTCTGTCTCGGTTTCGTCCGGCTCCCCGATCAGTTTTCCATTCTCATCTACGGCATTTTCATCATTGGCCTGCGCTTCCAGGATCCTGGCAAGTGTTTCCTCATCCTCGATCGATGAATCGTATGCAGCGTGAGCCTCTGTATAACTGATAAGCGGGATCCATGCAAGCGCTTTCTCTCTGACCCATTCACCGATCCCTTTTTCCGGCGTGCGGTTCCCCCAGCTCAAAACCGGCAGATACATCTGCTGCGCCTGGTCAAGTATCCGTTCCTGTATATGATATTTCCAGTCGCCCCCGTCTGCTGCAAGGCCGGTATATATCAAAAATACAGTGAAAAGAACGGCAGATGCTGCCGTCCCTGCCTGTCTTAAATTTCTTCGCACCGATCTGTTCATTGTACGGCAGCATCCCCCTTTTTTATTCTCCTGAAATTGTATGCCTTGCACGGATCGGATATGCATCATGGATCACACCAGCGCATCATGCCTGCACGGATCTTCCGCTGTGAACAGCATATTGAGCGCCTCGGATATCGTATGGCTGATCTGATGGATCATCTCGTCCACGTCTTTGGGCGTCACAAACATCCCGTTCAGGTGAGGCGCGATCAGCTCTTTTACAAATTCATATTTTTCACCGGCGTTATAGGACCTTAATACTTCCCCCACTCCTTTCAGCGAATCCGAAGATTCCAGTGCGGCGATAAAATTCTCCATCGTATCGTTCACGATCGTAGCCGCGTCTACGACCGTAGGCACTCCGATGCCGATGACCGGGACCCCAAGTGATTCTTCCGTAAGGCCGGACCGGTTATTGCCTATCCCCGATCCCGGGTGGATCCCTGTGTCCGCGATCTGCACGGTACGGTTCAGCCGCTTGCTGTTGCGCGCCGCCAGCGCATCGACAGCGATCACCATATCCGGGTGTGTCTCTTTGACGATCCCACGGACGATCTCCGTACTCTCCATGCCCGTCTGCCCCATGACGCCCGGCACTATGGCGCTTATCAGATCTGCATGTTCCAGCCCCATAGCGTATTTCCCGTATTCCTTCACAATGTGCCGCGTCACGCAGAGATGATCCGCCACATAAGGCCCCAGCGCATCCGGCGTCACTTCGCGGTTTCCAAGCCCTACGACCAGCACGGAAAGATCTTCTTTCTTTTCTCCCGCATTCTTTCTGACCAGTTCCCGGATATATCCGCATAACCTGGCCGCTATATCCATGTGGCTCTCTTCGTCGGGAATCGCCAGATTCGGGGTCTCCAACGTCAGATATGTCCCCACCGGTTTTCCCATTGCTTTTGCGCCGTTCTCTGTCCGGATCTCCACGCGGGTCACGCGGAGCTCCTGCTCTTCGTCATAGTCTTCTTCCAGCACAACTCCCTGGATCTCCACATCATCTGACTCAAAACGCTCTTTTTCCTCCAATGCAAGGTCTGTCCTTACGCTGTAATTTCTCACCATAGCCCGTCCTCACTTTTTGATTCTCTTATGATGCTGCTGGTTACTGTCCGCAGCAGCTGCTGTAACTATATTTTGCAATATTTCTTAAAATATGTATTGACAAGCAATTGTGGTTAGCATAAAATAAATGAGTATGTTTCAGCGGAGCGTCCGTGTCCGAATCTGCTGGGGCACATGATCTACATTTGAAATTTCATGTTGTATATGGAGGTGTACAGATTGGCTAACATTAAGTCTGCTAAGAAAAGAATTTTAGTAAACGAGACAAAAGCTGCAAGAAATAAAGCAATCAAGTCTAAAGTGAAGACTGCTGTCAAGAAAGTTGACGCTGCAGTTGCCGCGAAAGACGCAGAGGCTGCTAAGACTGCACTGCACGCAGCGATCGTGGAGATTTCCAAGGCAGGAAGTAAGGGTGTTTATCACAAGAAGACTGTTTCCAGAAAGATCTCCCGTCTGTCAAAAGCTGTAAATGACATTGCTTAATTAACATAGAGAGATAAAAAAAGGCATCCGCACCGTCAGGCGGATGCCTTTTTTTATCATCAGTTCAGCCAGTAAATGAGCAAAGAAGTGGCGCAGCCACAGTAAGCACGTCAGTGCGGCTTTGCGGATGGCACGGCTGAACTGTCTGCTCCCTTCTCTTTCAGCGACGGCCATACCGTGACGAGCATTGTCACAAAGCACGCCGTTCCCCCGACTACATTCGACACCGGCTCCGCCCAGAACACGCCGTCTGTTCCGAGACCGCCGATCATGGGCAGCAGGATCGTCAGCGGCACGACGATGATCACTTTCCGGAACAGGGAGAAAAACACCGCCTGCTTCGGCCGGTTCAGAGCCACATTCGTGGACTGTCCTACAAACTGGAGCGCCATCATGAAGATCCCGCAGAAGTAGATCTGAAGCGCCGGGATCCCTTTTTCGATCAGTTCCTGCTCGCTGGTGAACAGATGCAGGAAGAATCGCGGCTCCAGGAATACGACCGCCCACAGGATCAGCGAGAATACGACCCCAACTGCCGTAATGAATCGGATCGCAGACTTTACTCTCTTATAACAGCCTGCTCCGTAATTGTACCCCATGACCGGCTGCGCTCCGGATGTAAGTCCGTTCAGAGGCAGCGTGGCAATCTCCCGCACGGAGTTGATCACCGTCATGATCCCCACATAGAGATCCCCGCCGTAACGGGCAAGCACCGCATTGCACACGATCTGGACCGTACCGTTGGTGACGGACATGACGAACCCGGATGTCCCAAGGAACGTGATGTCTTTCATCAGCTTCACCTTCAGCCTCATGGATTCCCGGGTCAGCTTAAAGAGCGCCCTCCTGCCCGTCAGGAATGTAAAGACCCACAGCGCGGAAGCCCCCTGCGATATTACAGTTGCGATCGCCGCTCCCCGCACTCCCATATCGAATCCGAAGATCAGGACGGGATCCAAGATGATGTTCATGACCGCGCCCAGAAGCACGGTCAACATCCCCATCTTCCCGAACCCCTGCGCATTGATAAAATTATTCATGCCGAGACTTACCATAACGAAGATCGTCCCAAGCAGATAGATCGTAATATAGTCGTCCGCATATCCGTAGGTCGCCTCGCTTGCCCCGAACAGATACAGGATCGGGCGTTTCAATGCCAGACAGAGGATCATGAGCACCGCACCGGTGACAAGCAGCATGGAAAATGAGTTGCCCATCACTGTCTGCGCCCGCTTCTCTTCATGCCCGCCCCTGGCGATGGAACACAGCGGCGCGCCGCCCATTCCGAACAGGTTGGCAAATGCTGATATGATCGTGATGATCGGAAGGCAGAGTCCGATCCCGGTCAGCGCCTCTGCCGATGCATGGGGCAGGTGCCCGATATAGATCCTGTCCACTACGCTGTAAAGCACGTTGATCAGCTGCGCCAGCGTCATGGGAACAGCAAGGCTGAGGATATGCCGCACGATACTCCCTTTGCTGAAATCATTCTCATTCGATGTATCATTATCCGCTTCCGGCTGACCGGAACGGGCTGTATTCGCTTCTCCCATCAAATGTTTCTCTCCTTCTGATTCTTCTGTTTGCTTCTATTATATGACGATATATGACGAAACGCCCGGCAGAAATCTGCCGGGCGCTCCGCCGCTTACCTATTGTATGATCAAGTATTAGTTATTGATAAGTTTATCCTCATCGCTCCAGCTGTAGAGTTTTCTGATCTCCTCGCCGATCTTCTCTGACGGATGCTCGGCAGCCAGTTTTCTCATAGCGCGGAAGTGAGCCTGTCCGCCTGCCTCTGACATGTCAAGCAGGAAGTCTTTTGCGAAAGTACCGTCCTGGATATCGGAAAGGATCTTCTTCATCGCTTTCTTTGTATCCTCTGTGATGATCTTCGGCCCTGTTATGTAGTCGCCGTACTCTGCTGTATTGGAGATGGAATATCTCATTCCCGCGAATCCTGACTGGTAGATCAGGTCGACGATCAGTTTCATCTCATGGATACACTCGAAGTATGCATTTCTCGGATCATATCCTGCCTCTACCAGAGTCTCGAATCCTGCCTGCATCAGTGCGCATACGCCGCCGCAGAGGACTGCCTGCTCGCCGAAGAGGTCTGTCTCTGTCTCTGTACGGAATGTTGTCTCAAGGATACCTGCTCTTGCTCCGCCGATGGCAAGTCCGTATGCCAGTGCTTTGTCAAGCGCTTTTCCTGTATAATCCTGCTCTACGGCTACCAGACACGGAGTTCCCTTTCCTGCCTGATACTCGCTTCTTACTGTATGACCCGGAGCCTTCGGAGCGATCATCGTAACGTCCACATTCTTCGGCGGTACGATCTGTCCGAAGTGGATGTTGAATCCGTGTGCGAACATCAGCATGTTGCCCTCTTCCAGGTTCGGCTCGATGTCGTTCTTATATAATGCAGCCTGTTTCTCATCGTTGATCAGGATCATGATGATATCGGCTTTCTTAGCTGCCTCTGCGGATGTATAAACCTCAAATCCCTGTGCCTCTGCTTTTGCCCATGACTTGCTTCCCTCATACAGACCGATGATGACATTGCATCCGGACTCCTTTAAGTTCAGCGCATGTGCGTGGCCCTGGCTGCCGTAGCCGATGATGGCGATCGTCTTTCCTTCCAGAAGTGAAAGATTACAATCTTCCTGATAATAAATTTTTGCTGCCATTTTGCATTCCTCCTAAAATGATTAAATTATAAATATGCTACATCCTTGCTTCCTCTGGAAAGCCCGGTGATGCCGGTCCTTGCCAGTTCCAGTATCTCGTATCCTTTCAGAAGATTCAGGAATGCTTCCAGTTTGCTCTGTGTTCCCGTGAGCTCAACGATCAGGGAATCCTCTTCCACGTCAACGATCTTCGCCCTGAAAATATCGGCCACGGAGATGATCTCTCCTCTCTGTGACGCGTCAGCGCGGAGCTTGACCATGATCAGTTCACGGCATACAGATTCTTCGTCTTTGAGCACTTTGATCGCAACCACATCTTCCAGCTTCCTGACCTGCTTCTCGATCTGAGAGAGGATCAGCTCGTCGCCCGACGATACAACTGTGATGCGGGTGAATCTCGGATCCGCCGTCATACCCGCCGTGATGCTGTCGATGCTGTATCCGCGGCGGCTGAACAAGCCTGCGATCCGACTCAAAACTCCGGGATTATTGTCTACAAGTAATGAAAATACCTGTTTCCTCATCAATTTTTCTCCTTCCCGTTTCAAAAACAGATTGCGCTCTGTTTTTGTCTTTTATTATATTACCAATTGCATCATGCTTTGTCAACCCTGTTCGGCGATTTTCTCGGCAAGTTCGTTCAGATATACCCACCGTTCCGTCTTCTCGTCGAGCGCCGCCTGCGTCCGCTCCTGTTCCGCCAGCAGTTCCCTCAGTTTCACGGAGTTGGTCGCATTGGCATCGATCTGCCGTTCAATAGAGGAAAGCTTCTCTTCCAGCGCGGCGATATCATCGTCGATCGTCTCATATTCCCGCTGCTCCTTGTATGTAAATTTCAGCTTCTGGGAATGCTGCTTCCAGTCCTTTGAGCTGCTTTTGCTTTTCTGGGGCTCTGCCGCGGGACTGCTTCCGCCGTTTTTCTCTGCGCTCTGCCTGTCCTGCGCCTGATCCGCCGCTTTCCTGTCTCCGGCGGATCGTTCCCGCTTCTTTGCCTCCAGATAATCGGTATATCCGCCCTCATATTGTCTCGCATGACCGTTTCCGTCCAGCTCGAAGATCCGGTCCACCACATTATCCAGGAAATATCTGTCGTGGGAGACCGTGATCACAATTCCGTTAAAAGAGTTCAGATAGTCCTCGAGGATCGTCAGCGTCGGGATGTCCAGATTATTCCCCGCCTCGTCAAACAAAAGCACATTGGCGTTCTCCGCAAGAACACCCAGCAGATAGAGCCTGCGCTTTTCCCCGCCCGAGAGCTTCCCGATGGGCGCATACTGCATATCCGGCGTAAAGAGGAACCGCTCAAGCAGCGCAGAAGCACTGATCTTCCCGTCCGTTGTGGTGATATACTCCGCAATATCCTTCACATAGTCGATCACCCGCTGACTGTCGTCCATATGCTGCTCTTCCTGGGCGAAATATCCGATCTTAATGGTTTCTCCAATCTCAATGTGTCCCGCATCCGGCTCTACAAGCCCTGCGATCATCTTGATCAGCGTTGATTTCCCGCATCCGTTGGGGCCGATGATCCCCAGTCTCTGGTTCTTCAGGACGATATAGCTGAAGTCCTCCAGTATCTTCTTTTCCCCGTAGCTCTTGCTGATATGGTGAAGTTCGATGGTTTTCTTCCCCATCCTTGTCTCCACGGAACCAAGTTCTACCGTCTGATCCTGCACCGGGGCTTTCCCGTTTTTCAGCGCTTCCAGACGTTCCAGTCTTGCCCGCTGTTTCGTTGTTCTTGCGCGGCATCCCCGCTTCGCCCACTCAAGCTCCATGCGCAGCACACTCTGACGCTTCCGCTCTGACGCCAGCTCCATCTCTTCCCGCGCCGCCTTAAGCTCAAGGAAGCCCGAATAATCCGCGTCGTATCCGTACATCTTTCCGCGGCTGATCTCAAGGATCCGACTGCATACCCGGTCCAGGAAGTAACGGTCATGGGTCACCATGAGGACGGTTCCTCTGTAGGAGCGCAGATACTCCTCCAGCCACGTGACCATCTCCCCGTCCAGATGGTTGGTCGGCTCGTCCAGAAGGAGAACGTCGAAATCCTCCGCCAGCGTCTTCGCCAGCACCACTCTTCTCTTCTGACCGCCGGAGAGATGTTCGATCTTCTGGTCAAACTGCGTGATCCCAAGCTCCATCAGGTTGGACTCCACCTGCCAGTCCTCCCCGTTTCCTTTTGAGAATGCGTAGGAGCGGATATCCGCCCCCTCCGGAAAGACCGGATTCTGCGGCACATAGGCGATCTTAAGCCCGTTCTGCCGTATGATCTGCCCCTCATCCGGTGCCTCCTCCCCGGCGATCATCCGGAGGAGCGTGGACTTTCCGGTTCCGTTGATCCCTACGATCCCGATCTTGTCTCCCTGCTGGACGCCGAATGACGCATCCTCATAGATGACTTTTTCACCGTAGATCTTGCTGATATGTTCTATATTGATGATATTCATAAAAAACTCCTCACAACTCTGCATTTAGAACTATTGTGCAGAGTTTGCGGGGAGTTGTCAAGTGCAATCAGCGGTTCACCTGATGCCTGCGGAAAGACAGATACGCCAGTCCGGAAAATACTGCGGCGCACAGACCGTTTACGATCACAGCCGCCGTCGGCAAAGTCATCCTTATATTCCCTATGCTGTACGCGATATAAGAGACGAACTGGAACTCCGATATCCGTTCCGGCAGCAGGGCCAACAGATGCATCCCGATATATCCGCCGAAATTTGAAGGCAGAAAAAGCGGCACACAGAGATACAAAAATGCTGTCACAACCACTACATAGGGATTTTTAAACAGGGCTGACAGGAGTAATACAAGCCCGCCAAGGCCGAGTGTCATAACATATCCCATCAGAAGGGCAAGGAGATATGCCTGACTTGCAGTGAGAGCATAACTGGATGGCATTCCATAATAAACAAGCTGTACAGGAAGATCCCAGCCGTCCGTTCCCACGAAAATGAGAAGTACCGCCGAGTACAACGCCACGATCCCCCAGTATAAGACGCTGGAATATACGAAGGACGCCGTCAGCTTTGCGAGAATGAGCCTGTGTTTCCCGTGTTTCATGCACAGAAGGAGTGAATCGCACTTTGACTGATATTCTCCTGCAAATACTGGTGCTATCCCCACACATACGATCATCATGATAAAGAGCACCCACGGAAGATTGCTGATCAGGATATCCCACGCTTCATAATTACCAAATACATATATGCCTATTTTATCATCCTGTTTATCCCACCAGTCGGCCTCTGCGGGCGTTACAACATCGCGGTTTACACTGTAGTTCAGTATCTCCTGCACCCGATCTTTCCTCTCCTCATAAAAATCTTTCCCGAGATTTTCTTCAAATAACTGGCGCACACTCATATTTCCCTGTCCGTCCTGAATATATATTCCGCAGATCTGATCTATAAGATCCCTGTTGGGCAGATACCATGTCCGGTACATCTCTTCCGACAGATACTCAAGCTCCGGATTATCAGAAGACGTAGCAGGATCCTCCGTATAATCGAGATATTCCTGCATAATAGCGGTCACTGTCCCCTGATCCAGAACAATTCGTTCTGTCTCTTTCAGAACTTTCACGGCAGCCATGCCGGTCACCTGATTCCCTTCATTGTCTGTCGTCTGGATCTGACGGATATTCGACCATGTACAGAACAACAGGAACAAGATACATCCGACCACTGCAAACTGTGTAAGCCTGCTCTGCCATATCCGCTTCCATTCATACCATATCATTCTCTTCATAACATCATTCCCCTTCTCCCTTTTCTCCCTCTCTTATCCCATGAATCCCAGTCTTTCAAATCCTGTTCATCGGCAAAGCATTTCAGGTACAGATCTTCCAGTGTAGGTTCTGTCCGTTCACAGTCTGCACATGGAGCAAACGGGCTGATCACCCTTGCCTCCACCACATTTCCGAGATTACGGGAATTTGCGACTGTATGCCCGTTCTCGAAAGACAGCCAGTCTCCTGCCGGCACACGGCAGGACCAGACCATTCCGTTTACTTCCGCGACCAGTTCTTCCGCTGTTCCCTGCAAAAGAAATCTCCCCTTTTTCATGATGAGCACCTGATCCGAAATGTACTCAATATCCGACACGATATGCGTAGAGATAATAATAATCTTATCCTGTGCCATCTCTGCGATCACATTTCTGAAATAGGCTCTTTCCTTCGGGTCAAGTCCGGCAGTAGGTTCGTCCATGATCAGGATTTTCGGATCGTTTAAAAGCGCCTGTGCGATGCCAAGTCTGCGCTTCATACCGCCCGAGAAAGTTCTGATCTTCCGGTTCATGTCTTCCTTTAAGTTCACCAGTTCCAGCAGTTCTTCGCTCTTTCGCTTTGCCCTGCGCGGCGGGATCCCTTTGAGCGACGCAATGTAAAGCATAAAGTCCTTTGCCGTAAATCCGGGCGTATAGCCGAATTCCTGCGGCAGATACCCGAGCATGTCACGAAATTCCATACCCATCTCCACATTATTTCTTCCATCTACTTTTACCTCGCCTCTTGTCGGAGCGACGATCCCGCAGATCATCTGCATGAGGGTCGTCTTTCCCGCTCCGTTCGCTCCCAGGAATCCGTAGATCCCTTCTCTGAGTTCCGCGTTCACATTGTCTACGGCGATCCTGTTCTTAAACTGTTTAGACAGCCGTTCCAGTGTTAATCTCATCTACATTCCCTCCTGACTTTTTCATTAAATCCATTATCTGCCTCATCATTCCTGTTATGGTAATGACCTCTGCGGCAGCCCATATCCATACATTCTGCATACTGTATATCTCTCCGCCTGTATTTTCAATACACAGAAACGCTCCGCCAAGCAGCACGCCCCATACCCCGCAGAAGAAAAGCCCGTTTTCCTGCTCCCACTTCTTAAGGATCGCCATGCATCCGGCACACATAGCAAAGTATGGTACTGTGCCGTACAAAAGTACCTGCCATATTTCCGCTTGATCTGACAACCTAAAGACTGCCGCAGAGAGAAAAAGGATTACCAGATCCGCCGCCCCAAAAGCCGTCAGCCGGATCAGCAGTACCTGACGCAGCGGATTTCTCACGGTCATCTGCAGTTCCAGAAGTCCCGGCTGGCAGAGAGACCACAGCTCGCGGGCATTGATCAGACAGAGGATCGGCATACACACCGATCCGAGCAGGAGAAGGGAGCTGTCCGGTCCTGCGTCCGGATCAATGACAACAGTTAATAAGAACACTGTTGCCGCAATCTTGGACAGCCACGTCTTTTTCCGGATAAACCGGAGCTGGTCAAAGAAGAACCGTATACCGGACATCTTTGTCTCCGGGCGCTGTCCTTTTATCTGTTCTGCCAGCAGAAGTGTCTCTTTTCGTTTCGCTGCATCATACGGCGGAACCGTAAATGCCGTCAGACATTTTTTCAGTTTTCTGTCCATGGTTTTTTCTCCTTTCTGTCCGCGATCATACAAGTTTATCTTTCAGCTTACTCTCCGCCTGTTTCAGCCGGTATCTGACCGTAGATACCGGCATGTCCATGACACAGGCAATATCTTTCAGGCGCATATCCTGATAATAGCGCAGGATGATCATCTCCCGTTCTTCCGCCTCCAGTTCATCCAGTGCCGTCATGACCTGCATCCGGTCAAGCAGCCGGTCGATCTGGTCGACCGCTTTGTCTTTGCCGGATCTACTTTCACTGTGTCCTTCCTGCTCCTCTGCTGTTTCACGTATCGTACTTGCTCTTTTGAAATGATCTTTTATAGCGTTTGAAGCGATTACATAGAGGTAGTTCTTCCTCTTCCCGTACTCGCGGTATCTCTCCATGCTGCATATGAATTTTAAGAACACTTCCTGGGTGATATCCTCCGCCAGTGTTTGATCCCTCAGATGCCGGTAACAATATTTATATATATCCTCATAGTTCTCGCAGATCAGCTTCTCTGCAAATCTCTCATCATCAGGGGCTTCCCGCCGTAATATATGAAACAATTGTTTTCCCTCTCCATGTCTGTAGCATCTCTTCTCTGCATCATCTATAAAGTATAACGAATCAGCTTGCCGAAAAAACAACTTTATGAAAAATTTTACTTTACTTGTCTTTCCCGAACACCAATGGTAGAATTAAGAAAAATCATGTTCAGAAAGGGCGCGTTTCTTGTATGACCTCATTAAAAATGCTTCCGGTAGGGATTGAAAACTTCAAAGAGATCCGCAGGGATGGTTTTTATTATGTAGACAAAACACCTTTGATCAAAGAACTTCTGGAAAGCCGCGGCAAGGCAAATTTGTTCACACGGCCGAGACGCTTTGGGAAATCGCTTACTATGAGTATGTTTCAAAGTTTTTTTGAGATCTGATGTGATAAAAGACTGTTCGATGGACTTGATATTTCCCGTGAAACTGCTCTCTGCAATGAATATATGGGAAAATTCCCGGTAATCTCAATCAGCCTGAAAAGTATAGATGCTGAAGATTTCCAGACAGCCCGGAAAATGTTCATCAGGGTTGTCAACGAGGAAGTGCGCCGTCTCCAGTTTCTTTTTGAGAGCAGCTCCCTTTCAGACAATGACAAAGATCTGCTGCAGCATATGCTTGTTCCGGACATGGCGGACGATACGCTCTGCTTTAGTCTCCGCGTACTGACGGAACTGCTGTACAGACACTATGGGCAGAAAGTCATTCTTCTGATCGATGAATATGACGTTCCTCTTCAGAAAGCAGATGAATACGGCTACTATGACCGGATGGTTCACCTGATCCGTAATTTTTTCAGCAATGCCCTGAAAACGAATGACAATCTGTATTTTGCAGTACTCACAGGCTGCCTTCGGGTGGCGAAGGAAAGTATCTTTACCGGATTAAATAATTTTAATGTGTATACAATAACCGATATAGATTTTGAGGAATATTTTGGTTTTACTGATAGTGAAGTGAGAGAAATGCTCGGCTATTACGGTCTGGAAGACAATTACGACATTGTGAAAGACTGGTATGACGGATACCGTTTCGGCAGCTCTGATATATACTGTCCGTGGGATGTGATCTGCTATTGCCAGAAACACAGGAAGAATAAGCAGCTTCCCCCGGAGAACTACTGGGTCAATACCAGCGGGAACGACATTATCAAACGCTTTATAAACAGCATGGGCGAGCAGCGTACACTCACCAAAGTAGAGATCGAGCATCTGATCGCCGGAGAATCCGTACAGAAAACGGTGCGGCAGGAATTAACATATAAAGATCTGTTTTCTTCTCCTGAAAATATCTGGAGTGCTCTTTTCATGACCGGGTATCTCACTGTGAAATCCCGTTCAGATGACAACTTGTTTGAATTGATCATCCCCAACCGGGAGATCAGAAATATCTTTACCGAACAGATTATGGCGTTATTTGAAAATGAGGTAAAGAAGGACGGTGAGCTGCTCAATGCTTTCTGTAATTCGCTGCTAAACGGAGAAGCTGATAAAGTGGAAGCCCTTTTCACAAAATATATGGAAAAGACGATCAGTGTCCGTGACACCTTTGTAAGGAAGCCTACAAAAGAAAACTTTTATCATGGAATCCTTCTCGGCATCCTGAGCTACAAAGCAGGCTGGTCTGTAAGGTCTAACCGTGAGGCAGGAAACGGATTCGGTGATATTATGATCTGGATCGATCATTCTGATGTCGGAATTATCATTGAAGTAAAGTATGCTGATTCGCATGAAGAGGAAGAATGCCAAAAGGCAGTCCGTCAGATCGATGAAAAACATTATACAGATGCTTTCAGAGATTCGGACATTCATACCGTACTGAAATACGGCATTGTATGTAATAGAAAAAGCTGCAGAGTCCTTGCAGAAAAAGAAGTATTTTAAAAATATGTCAGCCACAGTTTTCACCTTACATGGTATATACTGTGGCTGTTTTCATACGATAATAAATTCTCTGTTTTGCGAGGTTTCTGTGACATTTGATCCATATTATATAAAAAGAGAAAGAGAGGATGTGAGCAGATGAGACTTTTAGTGGTCGAGGATGACCGTCTCTTAAATAATACCCTTTGCTATAATCTGACCGCCGCCGGATATGAAGTGGACGCTGCACTGACGCAAAGCGCTGCCGAACAGTTTTGCAGAAAGCAGGAATATGATCTGATCGTTCTTGATGTCAATCTGCCGGATGGAAATGGGTTTGATCTTTGCCGGGATATTAAGATCCGCCGCCCGGATACCGCAGTGATCTTCCTGACGGCAAACGATATGGAAAGCGATATGCTAAAAGGCTACGAGCTGGGAGCGGATGATTATGTGACGAAGCCTTTCCCCATAAGCGTATTTCAGAAAAAAGCGTCTGCGCTGCTGGCCCGGATCCGGAAACAGTCTGGCGGCGACCACATACCTATATTAAAACCGTCTACGGTATGGGATATATGTGGATTGGAGGCGGTAACAGATGAGGGCGGAAAAACTTTCGGTTACTAAAGTATTTTTTATTATGTGTGCAATTCTTCTGCTGCTTTCAACCTCCATGCCCTGCATCATATATATTTTGACCCGGAACGTACTGGCGCTGTACTGCGGACTGATCTATGGGGTTCTCGCTGCCGGGTGCATGACTGCCTTCCTTGTCTTTGTGCGCCGGAAACTGACGATGTTTTCGGACGCCCTGTGCAGGCAGCTTGACGATATGATGTCATCAGATCAGACACCGCCACAGTACACAGAGGGAGAAAACCTGTTTTATAAAATCCAGCACCGGCTTTCCCGGCTCTATGAAGTGCTGCGGGAAAGTAAAAGTAGTATTGCGAAAGAACGGGCCGACTTACAGGAATTGATCTCGGACATTTCCCATCAGGTCAAAACACCGATCGCAAACTTGAAAATGCTGGACGCCACTTTATTGGAGCAAACTGTACCGCCGGAAAAGCAGAGAGAATTTCTTCTGGCTATAGACAGCCAGTTAGACAAGCTGGAATTTCTCATACAGGCGATGATCAAAACGTCGCGTCTGGAAGCCGGTGTGATTGCTTTGGAGCCGAAGCCGCAGGCCGTCTATGATACCCTCGCTGCGGCGTTGGGCGGTATCCTGCTCAACGCAGAACAGAAAAAAATTACGGTCTTAGTGGACTGCCCGGAAACGGCAATCGCGGCCCATGATCGGAAATGGACAACCGAAGCTCTGTTCAACATTCTGGATAATGCGGTGAAGTACACGCCGGAAGGCGGAAAGATCCGTGTGGCTGTGGCGAGCTGGGAAATGTATGTGAAGATCGATATTTCTGACACGGGCATCGGTATTCCAGAACAGCATCAGGGAACGATCTTCAAGCGGTTCTACCGCGAGGACAGCGTGCATGACGCTCCCGGCATCGGGATCGGCCTGTATCTTGCCCGTGAGATCATCACCCGGCAGGGAGGTTTTATCCGTATCGCTTCTGAAGTCGGCACCGGCTCCACCTTTTCGGTGTTCCTGCCCCATTCTTGAAATGTCACAGCCTTGTGACATTTCAATGCATTTTGAAGGGAAAATTAAGAAACGCCGTGACATTTCTGCGAGATTCTCCTTTCACAATGGAAGCATCAATAAGAAAGGCGGTACTTAAATGAACGATATTCTCTTTGGAAATAATAATGGAAAAGTACTGAAAAAAATAGCCGGCCGCTCTCTGAAATCCGGCAAAAATCACATTGCAGTTCTGGCGATCATGCTTTCTACTTTGCTGTTTACCAGTTTATTTACAATTGCTATTAGTTTGCAATCCTCCATCCAGGATAATGAAATGAGGACAGTCGGCACATCTGCCCATGCAAATGCAAAACTTATTACTGAAAATGAATATGAGGATTTAATTTCTGATGATCGAATTACAGAATATGGGAAGTCTGTTGTCTTTGGATACGCTGTTGGAGATTGTTTCAATAAACTGCCAACGGAAGTACGGTATGCTGATGAAAACTATGCGCGTTGGGGATTTCGCAGTCCTACCAGAGGAAGTTTACCGCAAGCGGAAAATGAAATGGCTGCCAGCCAGATTGTATTAGACGCAATGGGGCTGTCGAATGCGGAAGTCGGCACACAAATTGAACTGACTTTTTCGACAGACACACAAACTATTACGGAAAACTTTATATTATCCGGTATTTGGCCTGGCGATACTGTAACGCCGAGCCAAATGATTTTGCTTGCCTGTGGAACTGGACGGGGACAAAGTAGACAAGAAATTCATGCAGGAAGTCGTTCGGCTGCTGGCCTTGGAAGATAAGCTGAACAATATGCCGAACAATCTTTCCGGCGGCCAGCAACAGCGCGTGGCGATTGCCCGCGCCCTTATCTCAAAACCGGCGATTGTGCTGGCAGATGAGCCGACAGGCAATCTTGACAGCCGGACGAGCAGCGATGTTCTCGGCCTGCTGAAAGTTACCAGCCAGAAATTCCATCAAACGCTTGTCATGATTACCCATAACAGCGAGATCGCCCAGCTTGCAGATCGGATCGTCCGTATTGAGGACGGGAAAATCATGAAGTGAGGGGGCTGGAAAATGAATGACATATTATTTGGAAACAATAATCAGACGGTCATTAAACATCTTGCAAAAAAGAGTTACCGTTCTAATAAACGCAGAAATATGATTGTTATCGTTGCACTGGCCTTGACTGCTTTTATGATAACATCGGTATTTAGTCTGGGGTGCAGTTACTTTGAAACTTTCCAAATGCAGCAAACCCGTTCTATGGGAACAACAGCAGATGTAGCAATTACAAACCTTACAGAAGCCCAGATAGAAGAATTAAAACGCTCTGATTTAGTAACTGCCGTTGGCATTAGTCAAAGGTTGGGAAGTGTTGACACAGCAGATATAGGGGACACTTTACTGGGGATTTCATGGATAGATGAAATTGAATGGGAACAACATCGTGTCCCGACAATATCAGATGTGTACGGCAATTACCCGCAGGCTGAAAACGAAGTTATGCTGCCCGTTTGGGCATTAAACGAGATGGGTATATCTAAACCTCAAATCGGGATGAATATAACCTTGTCTTATCAACTCGGAAACAATTATCAGTATATAACAGATGAATTTCAGTTATCAGGTTATTATACGGATTATACTGTCTCGCGTGTAGGAAACCGAGGTTCGGTTTATGTATCCAAAATTTTTGCCGAGCAGTCAGGTCTTACATTTAGTGATATAACCAGCGGGATGCTTTCTTTTTCTGGCAATGATGACGTTGAGCGTTCCTGCGAAAAGTTAAAAGATAAGATAACTTTTACAGAGGGACAAACTTTTGAAATCGTTCCATCGATCCAAAGCAATTCTGCGTCTATTATTGTTGCAATTGCCTTTTTTATTACAGTAATTATTATCAGCGGTTATCTGTTAATTTATAATATTCTTTATATCTCAATTTCAAAAGATACTCGTTTTTATGGGCAGCTCAAAATAATAGGTGCAACGAAAAGGCAAATCAAAAAACTTGTTCGCTGGCAAGTATTCAGAACATCTGTTATAGGTATTCCCGTTGGGCTTCTTGTGGGAGTGCTTGTTTCGTTAATCATTGTACCTTTTGCAATGAATATGATGTATTCGGGCAATAGCACTCTTGGAGTAAAAGTGTCTTTCTCGCCTATTATTTTCATCGGAGCAGCTATTTTTACACTCTTAACTGCGGTTATCGGCAGTATGAAGCCCGCTAAAATTGCAGGGAGCATATCGCCTATCGCCGCTTCACAATACAATGCCGTGTCTGTCAAGAATATGAAAAAGAGAAAAGCCCATAGATTAAGATTGTCCAGAATGGCTTTGAGCAACATTTTTAGAAATCCGAAAAGTGCAGTCTTGACATTTACATCTCTGTTTTTGGGTTTAATGCTATTTTTGATCGCGTCGGGTCTTCTATCGAGTTTAAGTGCGGAAAATTTTGTCAGTCAATGGGGAGAAAGTGATTTTGCAGTAACTTACAGTATTCAGGAAGAAGAAAATTTGATTACTGATGAAATGTTGAAAGAAATCGAGGCAATAGATGGTATCGAAAATATGCGCGTCACATACTCGGCTTCTCCGCAAACGACAATACCTGTTATCTACAATCAAGATGTATTCGGCAAATATATTGACTCTCTCAATGGTGTGTCCGGGCTTAATTTTTCAGACGCAGAAACATTGAAAAACTATACCGATAATTTTTTTGGCAGCGTCTATGGGATTGATACAGAATATGTAAAAGAAGTCAATAGCAGCCTTGAAACGCCTATTGACCTGAATGCTTTTGAAAATGGTGATGTTGTATTATTGTCTGCTATGACAGATGAAGATGGAAATCCTTTAATCCAGCCAGGACAGTCTATTACTGTGATTGGAGAAACAGGAAAACATACTTTTACAGTGGCAAGCGGTTTTTTGGATGCGGATTTTCAAAGCGGACGCGGCAACGAAAGGGGAACAGCCCCCGATTTGTATATCAGCCAGCAAGCATTAAAAATGCTCTCACCCGAAGTAAAGATATTCCGCATAGCATTTGATACAATCAACAGCAAGAACGATGAAAGGATTTTATCAGAACTTCAAACAATAACGGCTTCTTCTGGTATTGATATTCAATCAAGATATGAGCGCGGCAAAGAAATAGAAAGTTATCTTTTTACTTCACGAGTTTTGGCAATGGGGCTATCGTCCGTACTTTTGCTCATTGGGATAATGAACTTTATCAATACGATGTTTGTTAGTGTTAATACGCGAAAGCATGAATTTGCTACTCTTGAAAGTATTGGAATGACAAAAAGGCAACTCCGCCAGGTTTTACTATTCGAGGGTGGGTATTATTGGATTATCTCTTTTTTACTGCTTGCCACGTTAGGGACTGGAATATATCTTCCATTGTACGCAGCCTTTAGGCAAGTTGCTTCCTATGCGGCTTTTAACTATCCGATAATTCCTTTGGTAATTGCAGCATTTATAATCCTTGCCATTTGTCTTGCGGTTCCTATTTTAACCTTCCGCATGGATATTAAAGCATCTGTTACGGAACGATTGCAGCAAAGTTAAAATATATAGATAGAGGTAAAAGAATGACAAAAAAACGGTCAAGAATTTTAGGTATTGCTATGCTGGTCATTGTAGTAATCTTTTTCATCGTCGCATTAACGCACTCGTAAGGAATGATGTAACGGATAAAAATAGGGAAAGTGAAAAACTGCTTTCCGATTTTCTAATTGTCACAAGTTTGCGAAATTTCAACCTGTTTTTGTGTCGAAAACGTAATTGGCCGTGAGGATTTTGTGAAGAATATAGGCTAAGATATACGGGATTTCAAATTGGACAGCCTAGTGAAAAATATTTCTATGGTCTTTCAAAATGTTTATCTCTTTCAAGATACGATTGAAAACAATATCAAGTTTGGCTGCCCGGATGCCACCCATGAGCAGGTGGCTGAGGTGGCGAAAAAGGGCTTGTTATCATGACTTCATTTCTGCTCTGCCGGAGGGGTATGATACTGTGATTGGCGAGGGCGGCGGCAATTTCCTCCCATACTTGCGGTATGTGCCAGGCACAATACTGTATTGTGATTATAATATCGGTCAGCTATTGCCAACAGGATTTTATATTGCAATCCTTTTCTCTGGATGTATTCCGCAATGATCTCATAAGGGTGTTCCTCGTCCACCGGTGCCTTCTCCAGTAGATCCAGAGCATCCAGTATTTGTAGATAATCCTTGTTTTCTGCTGTTACCGGCGCTTTCGGAGGTCGGATCACGACGCCCAGTTTTTTATCTGTCCGCATGCAGTCTTTCGCTGCATTTGTGGCGATCGTCCGTTCACGAGGCATCTGGGAAGTCAATCCCAAATAGTGCAGAACCGTCAGTCCTGTCTCATATCCAATGTCCGGCAGAAGATATTTATCTGCAATCAGCTGCTCTTTATTGATTCCCGCTTCACCAAACGGAGTAATGAACGTGCGGTAATAAATTCCTTTTTGATAACAGCGAAGCTCAGGAATCATCCCGCCGTCCATGATGCGCTTTACTGCCACCGCCACTGCTGCTGCAGCATTTTTCCTGCTCAAACCGTAGATTACTGCCATACTCTCAGCAATCTGTCCTGTATAAATAGGGGCTCCTGTCGGAATATCTTTCATTTGTTCGCACACAAATGCTGTATAGGTTTTCCTCATATTCCGTTCTCTCTTCCTGATATAATGTTAACGTTTTCACCTCTTTTTTACGTATATATTATATCATCCTTATAGGGAATGTCAACTCTGCAGAACCCCCAAAACAAGCACTGGTATTTTTGAATTTTCACAAAACAAGCGTTACAAAATCTACTTTGAGCAAAAACGAAAACAACATTGTAACATTTTTCCTGATTTACAGTGCGCTGATCGTATCTACAACAGACATCTCACGGATCTGTTTTGCCGGCCCCCATACTGCCATCACCGCCGAGAGTATCATAACTCCGACGATCACAGCCACCGCCGCTGCCGGGAAATACCACCCGTCGCCCCACCTGGAAGTCACCAGCATATCATAGATCTTGTAGTTGAGCGGCAGCCCTGCGCCGCATCCTGCCACGATCCCCCAGAATACATAGGATGCCGTCTCCGCAGCCACCATCCGCACCATCTGAGCAATACTCATGCCGATCGCGCACATTGCTCCATATTCGTTCATCCTTGCCGAAACACTCATCGCAATACTGTTTACAATGTTAAATATGGAGATCAGTGCGATCACCGCAAGAAACCCGTAGAGAAACAGGGCAAATGAATAGTAAGCTTCTCTTGTCTCGCTGTTGCTCATCCTTTCGTCCGCCACGGTAAGACCTTCGCCCGCCAGTGCGCGTATCTTCTCCACATCCCGGTCTGTCACCTCTGAAGTGAACTGCACATCGACTTCTGAATACCCGTCTATTCCGGTCAGTTTTGTAAACAGATCCTCTGAACATATGAAAAATACTGATCCGCCCGGTACGTTAAACATGCTTTCGGAAAGCGTTCCGCATATTTCCACTTTCTCCGTTCCGCCTGGCAGCTCCAGTGTCATCTCTTCTCCCGGATCGAACTTCCGGTCCGAATCCATATAGACCGCCAGCACTCCGTTTCCATTTACCGCCTCTGTAAAAGAGCCGTTCATCAGATCATCTTCTGCCCATCGGAACTGATCCTCCTCATAGGAGACGAGATAAGCGGTAAATGATCCTCCGGAAACTTCCGCCGGTATACCGCCGCAGTAGCTCCTGCCGTACACCCGTTTTACCACCGGATCGTTTTCCAATGTATCGGCAAGTTCTCTGGAAATGCTGTTATCATTTTCCGGAGCCTCGATGGAGAGGTCCGGAGCCGAGGGCTGCAGCGGCTTCAGCGCATGGTTCATAAAGTCGACAGCCGGACTGAAGCTTAAAAACAGGATGATACTGAACGCAAATGATCCTGCCATGAGGATAAAGTTCTTCCGGCTGCCCGCGGCATGATGGATCCCCAATGCAGTCTCTATGCGGAACAGTCGGGTATTCGCGGCCTTTCTCACAGCCCTGACAGAGCCGTCATTTCCTGAGACAGCGGTCAGGGGAGAGACTGCCGACGCTTTCTTTGCCGGGGACCGCGCCGCCAGGAGCACGGTCACAAATCCGATCAGAGCGCCTGCCGCGATCCCGATCCAGCTGATACCGACCACAGGCATTCCTGCAAAATACATAGGGCTTAAGACCCTCAGCATTGCGCAGAGTCCCCATACAACGATCACACTTAAGAGTAATCCTGCCGGGATCGCGCTTTTGCACCATCCGAGAGCCTCCCGTCTCACGAAACGCCGGATCTGCTTCTGATCCGCGCCGATACACCGGAGCATACCGAAGAATTTTGTCCTCCGCGCCACATTACTGTTCAGGCTGCCGGATATCATCAGGATCCCCGCTGTCGAAACAAGGATCGCCAGAATTGCCGCTACAAAATAAAGCTGCATCATGTACGGATCATTTGTCTGGAACATCAGCGACAGCACCTTTGTATTCTGTCCGACCGACGCCTCGTCAAGATGAAACTGTTCTCTGATATCGCTGATCGTTCTCTGGATATTGCAGAACGGAGAAAACTTTACATAAAGCTGGAAGTCCTCCTTTGGCGTGTCGTCCATAAAATAAGCTTCATAAGTATCTGTATTCACAAAGAAACCGAACGCATCCTGACTGGTAAGCATGGATGTGTCATCGCAGAATCCGGTAACAATAAATTCCAGATCTGTCCCTGAAGGAGTGCGTAGCGTCACTGTATCACCTTTTTCAAGATCCATCTGTGTCCGGACGCTTTTCGTCACTGCTGCTTCATTCCTGCCGGACGGGAATCGTCCGTCATCGATTTCTGCATCCGGCATCAGCTCCTGGAAGTTCTCGTCAAACCCGCAGACCACTGTTTCTTTACTCCCGATCGTATACCCCTCGTCCAGTCCGTAATTTGTCACTGCGTAACGGGATGCCGACTCTACCTCTGCCCTTGACCGGATCTGGTGTATTTCTTCTTCGTCGAGCCCGGCAAAGACGGCATGCCAGGAACCGTCCGACTGTATTGCCTGATACATCTGGCTCTGGATCTCCATATCCGCCATGCCGAAGATAGAAGATACAAGGAACACTGCCAGGACAATACAGATCCTTGTCATCCTGCTCTGTCTCTTTCGCTTTTTCGCCGATATTTTTACAAGGTCAAGATAGTGTTTCATGCACGGACACCTCCCAGATCAGTCAGCCGTCCGTCCTGTACCCGCAGCACCCGGTCCACTCCAAAAGCCAGCTGCTCATTGTGCGTGATCATAAGGATCGTCTGCTGATAATACCGGGATGCTTTCATAAGCAGATCCAGCACATCCCTGCTGTTTTTGGAATCCAGGTTTCCCGTCGGTTCGTCCGCGAGCACAAGCATGGGGTGCATGATGAGCGCGCGGCCGATCGCCACTCTCTGCTGCTGACCTCCGGAGAGCTGACCGGGAAGGTGGCGCCTCCGTTCTGTAAGCCCCAGCACTTCCAGCAGTTCTTCGACTTTTCTCTGATCCGGCTTCTGATAGTCAAGAAGAAGCGGAAAAATAATATTCTGCTCCACATCAAGTTCCGGCACAAGCTGAAACGACTGGAATATAAAACCGATATTCTCTCTGCGGAATACGGTTCTCCTGCTCTCTTTCATGGCAAACAGATCCTGCCCGTCGAGATATATCTTTCCGGAAGTCGGCGTGTCCAGTCCGCCCACACAATTGAGCATCGTACTTTTTCCGGAGCCGGATTCTCCCACTACAGCGGCAAATTCTCCTTTTTGAAGTGAGAAGGACACGTCTTTTAGTGCTTCCACTTTCGCCTCTCCTGCTCCATATGTTTTACTGAGATGTTCCACTTTTAATATTTCCATGGCTATTCTCCTCCTTTTCCGGTTATAGAATAGCATTTCTTCCTTACAGCAGGATGAATCTGAGCGCACTCTTTCCTTACAGTTTTGTCATCTTCTCCGCAGTCAGGAAAGAGACCGTAAATACTGTCCCCGCTCCCGGGGTACTCTCAACAGACAGCGTTCCACCCTGCCCTTCGATGATCGACCGGGCAAGCGGAAGCCCCAGGCCGATCCCCTGCGAATCTCCGGATGCCTGGCTGCGGTAAAAGCGTTTGAAGATATGATGGATATCTTCCGGCAGTATCCCGCTCCCATTATCTTCCACACAGATCCTTGTCATTGCAGGAGAACGGCTCCATGATATCTTTACAAATCCTCCGGCTCCGGTATGGTCCAGTCCGTTTTTGATCAGGTTTGACAACGCTTCTTTTGTCCATTCCATATCGCAGTACAGCACAGCTTCCCGGTCTCCGGCAAAAATAATCTGCTTCTTCTCAGCCTCTGCTCTCACTTCCAGATCGGCGGCCGCCGTCTTTGCCAGCTCTGCGATATTCACAGTGCAAGGTCCAAACGTAACGCTTCCCGCATCCAGCCGCATGACTCTCAGGAGAAGATAGATCAGCCGTTCCATACGTTCCAGTGAAGAGATCGATTTTCCGGCAAAGTTCTTCACAGTCTCCGGATGGTCCGGCTCCTCATATATGATCTCCATATACATATTCAGCGCAGCCAGAGGAGTTTTCAGCTGATGGGAAATGTCAGTGATCGTATCTTTGAGGAAGTCCTTTGCTCTTGACTCCTCTTCACTCTTCGCCCTCAATGCGGTGGCAAGCTGATCCACTTTTCCGAATAGACGGTCCAGCCCGCCCGTTCCTCCTTCAGCAAGCCGTTCACTGAAGTTCCCTTCTGCATATCTTTCAATTTTTTGCGCCGCGTTTTCATAAGTTTTCTCACGTATTTTAAGAAAAGATATCGAGCTCCAGACAAGCAGCGCCGACAAGATCACGCCGAAAGTCAGACAGACCGCGCCCGTTTGCAGCACAGCTGTTCGGGCCTCCGGAAACAGGATCGATATGTTATCCCTCGTATGACCGATCTGACTGATCAGACGTTCTCCTTCCACTGTCGCCTCTTTCGAGTGAAATGCCTCGGCTATCATTCCGGCATCCACTCCCTGCTCCAGAAGTGACGATGCCGTCGTTTTCTCCCATTCAAAAAGACTGTTCCTTACAGCCGGACCCTGCAGGATCCCCGCAGCCAGGCAGGAAACTACAAGCCCCAGACAGAACAGTCCGATCAAGGTCAGATATCTTCGGTTTTCTTTATCATACATCAGTTTCATTGCTCACCCTCCCAGCGGTATCCCATCCCTCTCACGGTCAACAGGTGCTCAGGGTGTGAAGGATGCTCTTCGATCTTCTCCCTCAGACGGCGGATATAGACGGACAATGTATTGTCGTCCACGAAATTGCCCTGCCCGTCCCACAGCTCGTCCAGAATAAAGTTTCTGGTCAATGTCTGTCCGTCATGCCGGATCAGCAGACTCAATAGGCGGTATTCCGCGCCGGTAAGATCCAGATATTTTCCGTCCAGATATGCTTTTGCCGCTGTCTGGTCGACCGTAACCGGGCCGGAGCATATTACTCCCGCATCAGAGGGGTTCTGCAGTGTGCTCCTCCGAAGGAGCGCCCGGATCCGGGAGCACAGTTCTCCAAGTTTGAAAGGCTTCGTAATGTAGTCGTCCCCGCCGCTGTCAAGGCCCCGGATGATATTCGTCTCCTCGTCTGCGGCGGTCAGGAATATGATCGGCGTCATATCCCCGGACGCCCTCATTTCATCACAGATCATGAATCCTGTGCCGTCCGGCAGCGTCACGTCCAGCAGGAGCAGGTCATATCCGTGCCTCCCCCGCAGCCGTTCTCTTGCCGCCCTGACGGAGCGCGCAACATCCAGCTCAAACCCGTTTTTCTCCAGTGAATATTTCAGCCCGTCGATCAGGCTCAGGTCATCCTCTAATAAAAGCAGCCGGCTCATATAGATCCTCCTTGCCAATATCCGATAAATACATTATACTACGTCCGCAGACGTCATTATTATACCATGCTCCGCTCCCCGAATTCTCCAGCTTACAAAAATGTAAGAAAGAAAAACCGGGAAACTCATTTTACTGAATTCCCCGGATCTATATCACCGGCACCGGTACTGATAATCCGGGATCATTCCCGGTCTGTCGTCTAAAATATGGTTGGACAGATACATCGCCTTCCCGTCATCCAGAATACGCAGCGTAACTTCATGGGTATAAAAGTCATCATTTCCCTTTTTCTCGCACACCACATCCACCGTCAATGTGACGGTCCCGTCCTCGTTTTCCGTGATCTGAGTCACTTCCGGCACTGAGACCCAGAAAGCATTCGGGGCATAATTGCCCACTCCCAGCACGACCCAGTCGTATGTCTCGCTTTCAGGATCATAAGATGCATATTTCCTGAGCTGCCCTGCCGTCACCGGCAGATATTTCGTCATCAGGTTTTCAAAATCCTCCTGAGGGATGCCTGCGGCACACTTCTCGGGATCGATCTCTTTGCCGTACTCTTCCTGATAAAAATACTCATACAGTCCGTTAAAGTCCAGCCCGTCAATCTGATCCTCTGACCATTCGGAGCACAGAAGATTATTTCCCTGATATCCGATAATATCAAGATATTTCTTCTCCATTTCCCTGTACTCTTTCTTCTGCGGCCTTACCCGTATCATCTCATATGCGTCAATGACCTCGGTAAGTTCCGGCGGCTGTGCAGTACAGTATTTAAAAATAAACCAGCCTTTCTCCGTATACTCCCACCGGCTCATCCGGGAAAGGCTGTTGACGCTGAAAGCGGGTTCCATATCATCTGTCCACCTTCCTTTTGTATAGAGAGAATACATATCTTTCCCGTCAAAGGTAAACTTCTCTCTGGAGACCGTACCGTCCGTGTGTATCCTGTATAAGATAATCTCTGACTGATCTCCTTCCGACGCCTCATCCAGAAAATCTTCCATTGCATCATAGTTCATCATATCCACGTCGAATCCACTGACAGCAGCCGGCACGTCTTTTTCAGCTATAATCTGCTGCATTTTTACTGCTGTCTCCTGTGAAATAACGGCGTTTAAAGATGTTCCCTTATCCGCTTCTTCGTAGATATCGCGGATCGACTCCATCATATCCGCACAGTCCTTTTCCGCCTCTTCCTGCTCTGCGCTGTCAATCGGAAGGTCATATCCTCTTTCATAAATGTCTTTACTGCTTCCTTTATCTTGTGTCTCATTGTTTTTTGGGCTGCATCCGGCAAAAGAGCTGCATAAAAAGGCTGTAAATATGACCAATATTATCCTTTGGATCTTTTTTCTCATTTTATTCTCCATACTGACCGTAGTTTTATTACATTTGTAATATTATATCGGCAGGAAGTTTTTGTCAAGATTATCCCATCCACGGCAGATAGTTTCCCTAGGCAGTAAAAACAGCCCGCATCATGCGCGGACTGCTTTCACTTTCTTTCTTCTGTCAAGTACAAACCGGTTTACAAGTACGACCGCCAGACTTACGATCAGCAGGAAATAAAAATTGATGCCTCTGCTCACAAGCATGGACGGGATCAGGTATGCTCCCGTAAAGACATGAACGAACACCGCCTGATACATGAGCTCCGTGATCCCCTGTGCTCCGGGCAGGGGCAGCATATCCACCGCAATATACACAGCTGCCTGAAGCAATATCACTTTCATTGCGCCGGAGCCCTGAAGGCCGAATCCCAGATAGACCATATAGGTCAGTACGAACACACTGCATCTCTGCAGGAATGTCGCAGATATCACCACTATCAGACTGCCTTTGTGATCTTTCAGCCAAGCCACCGCCTGCTGATAACTATCGATAAATTCGTTGATCTTCTCCTCCCGTTTCTCCGACGGTTTCCAGATCTTAAGCCGGATGAACAATCCTTCAGACAATAGCGCTAGCTTCCGGATGACTTTCGGGAAAAGCATCACTCCCAGGATCAGGATTACAAGGATCACATTGAGGGCAAGTCCCAACAAATACAGCGGGAAATAATTCCCCAGCTCCTGCCGCAGCGGATGCATCCAGAAGAGAAGGATACCGAGACCCATAACGACAAGGACGAATTTATAAGCCACTGCCACCGTCATGAGGACGACCGTGCTGTCCGAACCCCGGTTTCCGTCCTTATTCATGTAATAGAGCTGTACCGGCTGTCCGCCTGTCGCTGACGGCGTGATACCGGAATAAAAGAAACCGATAAAAGAATACTGGATGCATCTTAGCAGTGAGCTGGCTTTATATCCCTCTTTCTGTGCTTTCATGGAGCGGAGCAGATACCAGATCATGAATCCCTCGGCGCATACAAAGAATACCGCCAGCGCTATCGAAGGGATCAGATACCAGAATGACATGTTCATAAGTGCATGCCCGATCTCAGATAAGTCTCTTCCGCTGAACAATGCGTAAAAAGTCAGCAGCATAATGACCAGAAACAGAGCGATCTGAAGCGCTCTCTTTTTCATACTCATAAGTTCACACCCCGTCTCAGGAAATTAATAAGATACGCGGCTCCCGCATATGCAGGCTGCATGAATGAAAAAGCCGGAATCCGCTTTCTTTCTGTATGTCTCCTGCCTCCTGCGGTAAATTCATAAAGGCTGCCCTCAAATATCTTCTTTTTCCCTTCATATTCATAGAAGTCTTTCGGCGTCACCAGTGAGAAATGCTTGTTCCACTGACACACGCCGGCGTCCTCCAGAAGCTTTGCCAGATAGGACGAACAGGTATAATGATTTCTCTGGTAGAACGGGATATCCATCAGGATAAACGGCAGTCCGATTACTGCATAATGATAATGAAACCGCTGCTCCATTGCCGCATTTAATCTCTGTTCGATATACTTTTTCTGTTCGAATGTGCACTTCACACTGCATACCATATATTCAGCGTCCGGAAACGCCTGAAGTATCTTATATTTATCTTCTTTCTCAAATCCTGCGATGAGCGGAACCGACGGATGCCGGCGCCCGATGCTGTAAGTTTCTTCCAGATACGGATCCAGAGAAAGTGCCACATGTATATATTTCTGCCTGATCACCCGGCGGATGATCCCGGCAAAGAATCCAGGTGTATCTACGAATGCTATGTAAATCTCTGCCATATTTTTCTCCCCTTTGTACGCAAAAAGCGTTTATCATTAAACTGTACTTTCTTTATGTCTTACTGGAATTGATAGATCTTCCTCGCGAAACGATATCCGCTTATCGTAAGTTTTCCTCCCAGTCTGCCCGGCAGATAAGTAAGTCCGCTCAGGGTCGAATACCTCAGCCTGTAGTAGAGAGAAGCGTTATACGCTTTGATCCTCTCCCACATATCCCTGCGTTTCCGCTCTGCCTCCGACGTCTTGATGAGCAGCAGATGGATGGACGAGATCGACAGCATAATGGAAATATTACGTGTCATATATGAGGCAAGCTTCGGATATTTTTTCTTCACTTCATTTAGATCTACACATTGCGCCACCAATTCCGTAACACGGATCTGCTGGTCGATCCGCTTCATCAGGACGTTCTCATTGACCGACTGATCCTCTCGCCCCAGATAATAATGATAGAGATCGATATCCATATAGTAGATACGCTCCACATAGGGAAGCGGCTGGTAGGAAAAGAGATTGTCTACATAAAATGTATGCTCCGGGAGCTTTACTCCTGACTTTCTCAATATACTTGTGCGGAACATCAGGGAATGCATGATCAGATACTGCGACGGCCTGAAGTGCCCGATCGTATTCCAGCTGCACATCTCCTCCGCCGGGAAAACATTGCGGTAATCCATGCTCCGTGTCTTTCCCTCGTCCAGATGATCGTAGACATAGTTGCAGACAAAGAGATCCGGCAGATCCTCTTCAAATTCCGCCCGTCCGCCGCCGCAGAACTCCTTCACCCTTGCCAGCAGTTTCTTATATGCATCCGGATCCAGCCAGTCGTCAGAATCCACCACTTTATAGTAGATCCCCCGTGCCAGTTCAAGTCCTTTATTCACTCCCGACCCGTGCCCGCCGTTTTCTTTATGTACTGCACGGACAATGTCCGGATGCGCAAGCTGATATTCATCTGCGATCCGGGCCGTTCCGTCTGTAGATCCATCATTGATCAGGATGATCTCCACGTTCCTTCCTCCGATCAGCAGGGAATCAATACATCGCCTCATATAACTTTCCGAATTGTAACAGGGAACTGCAAATGTAATATATTTCATAGGTAACCCTCTCCTTCTCTCTTCCATTCGCCGGCTCCGGCGTTCAGATATCAGTATTTTTAACACATTTATCTTACTTCAGTGTTCTTAAGATAACGGGAAGACAAATCTTAAGATTTCTCAAAGATTTTTTAAACGATGTTAAAAGAGAGTATTATCTGTTAAATTTAAGCAATGCCCGGTCTAAGGCCGACCACAGCCCGGATATCACAAACATGACAGCCCCCACCGGCACGATCACAACGATCAGGAAAATGATCATAAGCCAGCCGATTAGCCTGCCCCGGATCTTTTTAGATTCTCCTTCCATGCTTTTCGCCCTCCTATCTTGTCATGAACAGAATTTCCTTTTGCATATTTATAGTAGCAAAAAGCTGAAATATTCTTCCATTCAGACAGCTTACATTTTACCTGGCGGGTCTTACACTTTTGTAAGCCGCCGGATGCTCCTCCGTCATATCAGTAAAACCTCCACCATATCGGTAAAAATAAATTCTTTTTTAAAAATTGGTCCGAAGCCTTGAGAATCTGTAAAAAAAGCGCTAACATAATATAGATTTTCAGTTTCGCCAACTGTTATTAAAGCAGACAGATATTAAAGCAGACAGATATTAAAGCAGACAGACTGTTATTTTTTTAAGAAAGAGAGGGATTCCATGAGCGAAAAAAGGGAATTTTCCGATATATTCGATGACGATTTCGAAGTGACTTACGAAGATGATGCCGGCATGACAGTTGATATGTCAGAAAGCCGCAGGCAGCCTGGCAACAGCAGACTTCACTGGAAGACTGCAGCGGATTATGAAGATGACTTTGCTGCTGCAGATGACGACGATTCCTACGATAACGGCAGCGAATATGATGACGATGACACATATGGAGATGATTATGACAGCAGTCCCGGCAGAAAGAAACGCTATACTGACAGAGACCAGGAACCCGAAGCGCGCAGATCTTCCCGCCGAAAAAAAGGCCGCGGCGTTCCTCTGGCCGCTCCGATCCGGAAAGGCGGGCGCACGCTTTCCCGTCTTGCCGCTGCAGTCGTAAGAAGTCTTACAGCCATCCTGATCCTCACGATCATCGTATATGTCACCTATACTTTCTGGCGGGCAAGCACTCCCTACGGCGATATTATGGAAATGATCCGCACACAGCAGCCGTCAATTACACTATTGTCCTATCTGTGCGTAGCAGTACTCTTTCTGCTGTTTGAGCTGATCTCACTTCTCTGGTCCATGACAAGGGTAAGGGTAAGAAACGGCATAGACTCATGGAAAGAGGACACTGGAAGAGGGCTTTTTTCATTCATCCTTGTATTTGCCTCTTCTTATCTGGCATTCCTGCTCAGCCCGTTCATACCAGACGCGCCGGAAGCTGTATATGGAGTGAAAGGCGCCCTGGAGGTATATGGTTCCATGCACAACGTCCTCTTTGGATTATGCGCTGCCGGGGTCATATCATGTATCGTCCGTAAATACTTTGCCTGATCATTTAACTGTTCAGATATTCAAAAAAATGCAATCTGCCGGAGGGAACCTGTCCTCTAAAGTCAGATTGCATTTTTTCTACGGTTTTTCAATATGGATCTTCACAAGATCAGCCGCCTTCTTCTGCAGGTTCCTGCGGTAAAGCGACCCTCTGTACCTGCGGATCTGCTGTTCGGTCCTTCCCATCTGTCTTGCCGTCTGTCCGTCTGTCGCCCCGTATGCAAACATATTAAAGGCACAGCTGTTTCTCACTGCCTGAGCACTGTAATTATGTATTCCTGCAAGAGCGCAGTATTTCTTCATCATACGGCTGATATACATTGTATTGAGCGAACGTCCGCTGCGATTATAGAATAAAGTTTCACAGACTGATCTCTGATCCATATATTCTTTTAAGATCTGCCATGCGTCATCAGGTATATAACAGGGCTCCTCCCTGCCGGACAACATTACATAAACGCCGTCATCATATTCGACAAAGTCATCTTCCCCGGATATTCCGATGATCTCCGTAGAAGTCATGCCGGCTCTGTACATAAGCGTAAGGATCGTATAGGCCATTCTGTCATCAGACGCAGCTTTTAGAAGTGCGTCCATCTCTTCCACCGGTACAGCCCCGGCAAGTTCAGACTCTTTCGTCATCGTTTTCAGATACGGATAGAAATAGTCATGCTCTTCCCCTGAAAGATATGCGCCCTGTTCCATCAGAAATGAAGCGTAAGAATGAAGTTCACGGAACTTCTTGGTCAGCGTGATCTTACTGAGCCTCCCGTTCCTGACCTGCTCGTTCATCCGGTCATAATATTTCCTTACATCGCTTCTGTCATTCTTTGTAAATTCCTTTCCTGTTATACGGCAGAATTCCTGAATATCTGACCAGTATGACGCTTCTGTCGTCTCACTTTTAAATCTGTTTCTGAATAAATCCCACATTTCGGTATTGACAAATTTCTCTTCACAGTTTTGGCTCAATGGCTGGCTCCCTCCTGCTTGTACGAATCAATTCTATAAATGTTATTAGTATTATTCATACTATAACATTTAGTTTTGAATAAATCAAGCCCGTACCATTGAGATACGAGCCGGATTTTACTGATTTTAATTGTCTCGTCAGTCTTTGATGATCAATGATCGGAGTACATGGGCATAGCCGCTGTACTCCGATGACATTTTACTTACATTGCAAGTTTTGCTGCAAAATCCGCCATTGCTTCGGATATTTTGATCTGCTGCGGACAGACTTCCTCGCAGCTCCTGCATCCGATGCAGGCGGTCGGTTTCTTATCTTCCTCATAGGAAGAAAGCGCCATAGGCGCGATAAATCCACCCTCTGTAAAGCAGTGCTCATTATACAGGCTGAGAAGCGCAGGTATATCAAGTCCCTGCGGGCAGTGGCTCACGCAGTAATGACATGCGGTACACGGAAGAACTTTCCTCTCCAACATACTGTCGGCGATCCCCAGAAGCACTCCCATCTTCTCTTCGTTCAGCGGCTTATCCTCTTCATATGTATGGATATTCGCCTGAAGCTGTTCCATATTGGACATTCCGGACAGGACGACCTTCACTTCCGGCAGAGACTGCAGGAAACGGAATGCCCACGCCGGAACCTCTTCATCCGGACGGAGTTCTTTCAATGTCTGAGTATCCTCACCTGAAAGAGAGGCAAGCTTTCCACCCCTCAACGGCTCCATCACCCATACCGGGATATTGTACTCTCTCAGAAGTTCCACTTTTGCCTTTGCATCCTGGAATGTCCAGTCAAGGTAGTTGATCTGGAGCTGGCAGAATTCCATGTCCTTCCCGTATGCTTCAAGGAAGCGCCTGATCACCTCATAATTTCCATGTGCGGAAAAGCCGAGATGACGGATCCGTCCGTTCTTCTTCTGCCTGATCAGATAATCATAGGTGCCGTATTTTTCATCGTCCAGATAAGCATCAATGTTCATCTCGCAGACATTGTGGAACAGATAGAAATCAAAATATCCCACCTGACATTTCTCAAGCTGCTTCTCAAAAATCTCTTCAACTTTTCCGAAATTGGAAAGATCATATCCGGGGAATTTCGTTGCCAGATAAAACTTGTCACGCGGATATTTCTTCAGAGCATGTCCCATGACGATCTCCGACTGTCCGCCGTGATATCCCCATGCCGTATCATAATAATTGATGCCATGTTCCATAGCGTATGCGACCATTTCTTCTGCTGCCTCTGCATCGATCCTGCTGTCGTCTCCGTCGATCACCGGAAGGCGCATGGCCCCCATTCCCAGGCCGGAAAGTTTCAAATCCTGAAAATCTCTGTAAATCATTGTGTGCATTCCCTCTTTCTCTAAGCCAGCGCAGCCATACCGGACTGACGCTTCTTTCTGTTTTCCGTTTCTATTATATTTCTTTTTCTGATCCCTGTCTAATACGGGATACGAATGGTATACGATTCCTTTTACCTATAGCATTTCACTGCACTTCGATCACGAACTGGTCTTCTTCTGCGTAGTCCACTACTGTACAGTCGTTTGCATATGTACACTCTGGCAAAATGATCATCGCCTGAAGCTCATCTGCATGCACCGGCAGCGGCGCAAGATGCCAGATCGCAGTATTGATCTTCACAAGAGTTCCTCTCGGTACGATAAATGCTTTTGTCAGTTCCGGAACCGGCGTGCCTGCGGAAGCGGGAGCTACGTGGAGGATCATATCATCGTTGATCGGAAGAATGATCTCCGGGGTGGTCGTGTGATACTCTGCCTGCGTGATCTTCATCACTTCCGGTTTCCTGACAAGGATCGGTGAAAATGCAGTTCTTGTTGTGTAAGACTCTGTCATCCGGTCCGGGAAAAAGCGGTGAAGTTCCCCGTTAAGTGAATATCCTGCCGGCTCTGTCATATTGTAGAAAGTACCATACGGTGCATAAGCCTCATGTGTCAGTGGTTCTGCTTTGATCGTTCTCATAGTCTGTCTCTCCTTTTCGTTCATTTTATATGTTATCATTATATCCCCCGGGAATACGGAATGTCCATATACTTTTGCGTTTCGATCATCTTTCCCTGTCTTCCAGACAGTTCATCACGACCTTTACCATCATATCTTTCTCTTCCGGCTTTGACTCCGCGATCATGATCGTAAGAGCCGTAAGGGCATAATCATCGATCCTCTTTCTCCCATCGTTAAAAAGGGCATTATTTTTATCAAGGAAATAGAGAAAGATCGTGGCAGCGATCCTCTTATTTCCATCTGAAAATGAATGATTCTTCGTCAGAAAATAGAGCAGACTTGTTTCGCGTCCAGGCGTTCTTCTACACGCTTCATGATCTTTATCACTTCTCCCAGTTGGCTGATACGGTTATGGTTGACTGCATAGCCTTTTAATATGTAATCTTTCAGGACTTTATTTGCCCATCGTCTAAACTCTATCCCTCTTTTTGACTTGACACGATAACCTACGGAAATAATTACATCCAGACTGTAGAACTTGACAGGCTTATCTGAATTTGCAATGTGCAAAAAATGCACATTGCTTTTTTCATCAAGCTCCTCATCCCGAAACACATTATTTACGTGGCGTGTTATTACAGTTCTGTCAACAGAAAACAATCTTGTCATCTGTGCCTGCGTCAGCCACACGGTTTCTTCTTCGATCGGTACTTTTAGCGATACAGCCTGATCCTCTGATTCAAAAATCACCAGTTCTTTTTGTTCCATTATGTTTCTCCCCTTTCTTTTCCCAATTTCTCCATCTCGATCTTATACGCCATCAGACGCAGCAGATACTCCGGCACTCTTCTTCCGCCCAACTCCCACTCCTGATACGTACGGTACGGAATCCCAAAATATCTGGCAAACTGTGCTTTATTCATTCCTGTACTCAATCTTAATTCGATCAGTTCCTCTTTCAGACTCATTGGTTCTCTCCCCTTTCTTATTTCCCCGTCCGGATTCAAGACTCGCTTAAGTGCCCGGCGCAGGGTTCTGGTCTGCTCTATTATCTATACACTTTGTGTATATTATCATATAGTCATATGATTTTCAATACATATTTTCTCTGTCCTTCAAATACATTTTCACAAGACGAAAGCAGCAGACCTTTCCATGCCTGCTGCCCCGCAATATTTTCATTTATACTTCAGTTTTTTCAGATTTTCATAGATTTTCCCGGCATCATGCAAAGCTGCCGAAATACCGCAGAGTATGAAATACTTATCCGACTCTTCGTCTAAGTAAGCGCGAGGATCCGGCACCTGCCGTCCGTGACAAGTTCTCTGTCTTTTTTCTCAAGATATATTCTCGTAGTAAATACGGTCTCCCCGCCGTTTACGAAGACTTCAACAATAGAGCTGTCCACGAGCACGAGCAGCTCTTCCACTGACCCCTCGACACGCCCGGCGCGTGTCCGCCTTCCGCCGCCGCATACGGACGGTTCACCGTAACGATTGAGAAAATCAAGCTCTACTCTGTCGCCTGATACACGGATCGTCAGCCCGTTGTCTTCCTGCCCGATAAGATATTCTCTTTCTCCCCCGGCGATTCTGCTTTCCGTGATCTCTATCGTCTGTTTTTCCCAACGGTATTTCCTGCGCTCATCTTCCGTCACGTCCGGATCCGTCTCTTTCCACGGAAGAGCTTCCAGTTCCTTGACTGGTCTGCGGAATATTCTCCCGTTATGATATATGAGCTCAGTCGGCAGCGTCAGACAGTGCTGCCAGCCATGTCCGACCGACAGATTACGGTGTGTCTTTTCTGTATCCGGCACGCCTGCCCAGCCGATCAGGATCCTCCTGCCTTTTTCATCTTCAAAGCTCTGCGGTGCATAAAAGTCAAATCCCATATCCCATTCGCGGAATGTTTCCTCCGGATCCCAGATACACTCTGCTGTTCTGTCATCCTGTCCGTCTCCATGGTCTTTATGCGGACCATGCGCCGGCAGGAGCGAATATCCGGACTGATAGAGATTCTGATACCTTTCCGGTCCGGACGGAAGCCCCTGGGGGCAGAAAGACAGGATCCTCCTGCCGCCAAGAGTAAAAATATCCGGGCATTCCCACATATAGCCGAATTTATGTTCCGGCACGATCTTCCGGCACAGGCTCCATTTTTCTCTGTCGTCAGAAGCATAAATAAGTACGCATCCCTTATCGCTCCGCTGTCCTGAGCCATCCCATGCGCGTGCGCGTGCCCCCAGTACCATATAATATCTGCCGTCTTCCTTCCACACTTTCGGATCCCGTACATGCTGGGTGATATCTTCCGGGTAGTCCTCCATGCCGAGCAGCTTTACTTTCTCCGACATATGCTGTCCGTCGCCGGATCCGGTCAGTATCTGGGTGGAAATCCTGCCGGAATCAATATAATCGTAGTCTCCGGGCATTTTCACATTGCCGGTATAGAACAGATACATATGATCGTCTTCGATAAGGGCGGAGCCGGAATAGACCCCTCCGGCATCCTCCGGTATATCCGTCGTAAGCACAGGGGGCTTATACTCCCAGTGGAGCAGGTCTGTACTTATGCAATGCCCCCAGTATCCCCCGCCGCCGTGTACACTTAAAGGCGAGTACTGGAAATAAGCATGATAGATTCCCCTAAACTGACACAAGCCATTCGGATCATTCAGCCATCCGACCGGCGGCATAATATGATATCGTGTACGGAAAGGACAGTTGTTTACTGTCCTCTCCATCTCCTTTAATGCTTCCCTTTCCTGACGGAATTTTATTTGCTGCATTTCATTATCCATAGCTGTCCCTCTTACATTGTGATCACTGCGATCTTCTCGCCTGCTTTGACCGTATGCTCCGGCTCTCTGTCAACATGGGTTCCCCCGGCCGGTTCTGTAAAGATCAGGCAGGCGGAGGTGTCATAGCCTGCGGCTTTGATCTTATCTTTATCAAACTCCATGATCAGGTCGCCTTTTTTCAACACCTGTCCGTCTGCGGCGTGCACCTCAAAGTATTTTCCCTGAAGATTCACCGTATCGATACCCACGTGGATGAGGATGCCGCTTCCTGCCGCTGTCCGAAGCCCAACCGCATGTTTCGTATCCATGACCATCTCTACCTCGCAGTCGCACGGCGCATAGATCTTCCCCTCAGACGGCACGATCGCTACGCCGTCGCCGAGTATCTTCTGTGCAAATGTCGGATCATCCACTTTCTCGATCCCTATGAATTCTCCGGATGTAAACGCGCCGATCTCTTCGGGCAGACCGTCCCTGCCTGTCTGCGCTGTGTCTGCTGCAGCGTCCGCCCCCGCGGTTTTCCGGCTGCCCGTTGTTCCGCCGGAAACCGGCGCGGGATTTTTTTGGCCCTCTTCCTTCATATCTGATAAGACTTCTGCCGCCTTCCTCCTGTCAAATCCGATACCGATCAGGAATGCGAACAGGAAACCCGTCGCAAGAGCAATTACATGTGCGATCACATAATTGACATATCCGTTATTTGCCGGATCGGCAAGCGCGATACCCGGAACGACCGTCGTACCGAAGCCCAGAGCCGCCAGATTCGTAAAGTACACCACCGCGCCTCCGATCGCACCTCCTATGCATCCGCCGATGATCGGGTAACGGTATCTCAGGTTGACACCAAACAATGCCGGTTCCGTAATGCCAAAGAGCACGGAGATAAAACTGGGGATACACAGCTCTTTTGCTTTCGCATCTTTCATGTTTCTCGCAAGGTAGCCGAGTACCGCCCCGCCCTGCGCGATGATCGCCACAGACATCAGCGGGTTCAGGAAATTCCGTCCCGTATCAACAAGAAGCTGGGACTCGATCGCGCCGAACACATGGTGAAGTCCGGTAATAACGATGAGCTGCTGGACGCCTGAAAACGCCGCGTATCCGATCACTCCCAGATGCTGCGTCATCCAGACGAGCACCGCCGTGATCCCGTTTGCAAGTCCTCTTCCCACCGGTCCGATGATCATAAACAGCAGGAAAGAGCTGACCAGAGTAGTGAGCAGCGGAGATACGAGCAGGCGGATCACTTCCGGGACTTTCGTCTCAAAGAAAATATCCAGCTTCGCCGTCACGATGCCGATCAGGAGCGCTACGATGATGCCGCCCTGAAAGCCGATCAGGTCAACCGGGAGCCCGAAGATGTGAAGTGTTGTCACTTCCACGGTTCCCTGCGCTGCCGCACTGGCATCGGCCAGGGAGTTGGTCAGCATGATACAGCCGATCACGATCCCCATGATCGGGCGTCCTCCGAACCGCTTGACCGTACTGTACGCCACGCACAGCGGCAGGAACCCGAAGATCGCTCCTGATGAAATATTGATAAGTCTCGACAGTCCGTACAATGTATCATTGTCCTGAACAAAATCGATGTTGCCGAGCACACTGGAAAGTCCGGTAAGAAGCGCCGCGGCAAGGATGCCCGGCATGATCTCGATGAATACATCCGAGAGTGCCTTTACCGCTCTCTGCAGCGGATTCATACGCTTGTTTGCCTTTGTCTTCAGATCGCCGAGGCTCATGCTGTCCATATGCAGAGAATCGGCCAGGACCTGGCACACATCATTGACAAGGCCTGCCCCGAAGATGATCTGCAGCTGGTCTCCCGCGACAAAGACGCCTTTTACAAGATCCACATCCTCAATCGCGTGAATATCCGCTTTGTCGTTATCCTCCAGCACAAGGCGCAGACGGGTGGCGCAATGCGCGATCCCGAGGATATTGTTTCTGCCGCCCGCTAGACGGGTCAGCTCTGATGCTATATTCTCATAGCGTTTTCTTTTTTCAGCATCCATTTTTCAGATACCTCCCATTTCATTCAATCCTTTATACGTATCTGCATGCATTATGTTTCCGCCGCGGCTTCTGTTACAGCTCTCCTGTAACTGTCATGAACAAATGCTGTTTCATTTGTCCTTGCAATTATTATACTGGAATATACTTCATATTATATAGACAAATGTTGTCTGATCATACAGATTTGTTGGCACTTGGGAGAGAGAGATGAAAGACTATATATTTTCCAACGATTTTTCAAGAAACCTGGACGCAATGATCTACACCTGCGGATATGAGACATGCGAGCCGTCCCACAGCTACGGACCAGTGGTAAGAAGCGGATATCTGATCCACTATATACTGGATGGAAAAGGGATCTACAAAACAGACGGGCACATTTACCAGCTCTCAGAAGGGGACGCATTCCTGATCCGGCCGAATACGCTCATTTACTATGAGGCGGACAGATACCACCCGTGGACATATACATGGATCGGATTTCAGGGGATCAAGATCGAAGAATACTTAAAGAGAACGTCTCTTCTGGAGACTCCGTATTTCCACTACGGAAAAGACGACCGGGTCCGGCTCTGCCACGAGAAGATGTTCGAAGCATATAAGCTTCCCGAGAACCGGAACCTGATGATGAACAGCATCCTCTACGAATATCTGTATCTGCTGGCAAGCAAATTTCCCCGCACATACATTCCTGCAAAGGAGAAAAAGATCGGGTATGTGGAGGAGGCACTGCGGTATATTGAAAACAACTATGCACACTCCGTCAATATCCAGGTCATCGCAGACCATTTAAATATCGAACGCACTTACCTCTACCGGCTGTTCAAGGATATCACCGGAGTCTCTCCTCAGGAATACCTTTTGGACTACCGGATCCGCCGGGCGTGCAGTCTGTTAAAGGAGACGGCTCTTCCGGTCAGTGATATTGCCAGATCCGTAGGATATGACACGCGCTGTATTTCTCAAGGCTCTTTAAACAGAAGAAAGGACGGACTCCGACACAGTACCACAAAACTAAGGCTGGGTGAAATTCCGTTCCGTATGAAAAAGGCCGCATTGGCTTTCTGTAATTGTAGCCAATACGACCTTTTCATATTTGTATAATTTTCTTATTTGAATTCATTGTAGAATCCCTCTGAGCTGTACTCAGCCCATTTTAAATACATTTCCTGATAATTCTGTTTTATAAATCTCTGTATGATACGAATTTCCTTATCGGTAAGAATTCCCCGATTTTTTAATACAGTCTCTCCGGTATTCTCGACAAAAAATTTAGCTGAACCTGCTTCTGTCAGTTTTCGATCGCTTGCATGAACATGCATACACTCGATTACACAATGCGATGTAAAATATAAATAGTATCCTGCAACTTTAAATTCATAATATTTAGGCATCGCATTCCTCCATAAACTCACTGTTTTTTCTCAAGTAGTTCCTTACGATCTGTATCTCTATATCATCCATGCTCGTTTCAAGTACTTCTCCGGTTTTAGAAAGTACCACTGCTTTATCCGGGCGGTTCAGATTCAATATGCGATATCCCTCTGGATAATGTGTAAAAGCATATCCATTTACAATCATATCCGCCTCGTCTGCTACTTTTATTACATCAGTCATCTGCAATCCTCACTTTCTTGATTGGCTTCAAAAATTCATCAGGATCAAAATACAGATTTTTTAAAATTGGGATTAAATCAATGTATTCTTCTTCCTCATCCTCTTTATGAGCATATTTTGCCATAGCAACCAGATAGCCATGATCCCATTCCTTGATCTTCGTATATTTTTCCAAAGAATAGGGCGCCCTGAATCGTATTATGTGATTATCAAACTGAAAAATCGTATAATTTTTTTCATTGCTTAATATAGCTTCTTTTTTATTTAGCATACGCTTTTCACCACCTATATAATAAGTATAACATTAAATTTCCCAAACATGAAATTATTTAAGTTGTGAAAAGTTATGAAAAAGGCTTCCAGCAATCTTTTATATTGCCGAAAGCCTCCCATTCATGTCATTTCTTAGAACTTACCAGCCTTAGCTGCTTCTTCAATAGAAACTGCAACTGCAACAGTCATACCAACCATCGGGTTGTTTCCTGCGCCGATCAGACCCATCATCTCAACGTGAGCCGGTACGGAAGAGGAACCTGCGAACTGTGCATCGGAATGCATACGTCCCATTGTATCTGTCATACCATAGGAAGCCGGTCCTGCTGCCATGTTGTCCGGGTGAAGTGTACGTCCTGTACCGCCGCCGGATGCAACTGAGAAGTATTTCTTTCCTGCGTCCACACACTCTTTCTTGTATGTACCTGCCACCGGATGCTGGAAACGTGTCGGGTTTGTTGAGTTACCTGTGATGGATACGTCAACGCCCTCTTTCCACATGATCGCAACACCTTCACGCACGTCGTTCGCGCCGTAGCAGTTAACTTTGGAGCGGAGTCCGTCAGAGTAAGCGATTCTCTGTACTTCTTTGAGCTCGCCTGTGAAGTAGTCGTACTCTGTCTGTACGTATGTGAAACCGTTAATTCTGGAAATGATCTTTGCAGCGTCCTTTCCAAGTCCGTTCAGGATAACGCGGAGCGGTTTCTTGCGGACTTTGTTCGCTTTCTCAGCGATACCGATGGCTCCCTCTGCTGCTGCGAAGGACTCGTGTCCTGCCAGGAAGCAGAAGCAGTCTGTTGTCTCCTCAAGGAGCATCTTGCCAAGGTTGCCGTGTCCAAGACCTACTTTACGCTGGTCAGCAACAGATCCCGG
>DWVY01000040.1 GCA_019119995.1 Candidatus Mediterraneibacter faecavium
TAGGAGTTTGGGCCGTGTCTCAGTCCCAATGTGGCCGGTCACCCTCTCAGGTCGGCTACTGATCGTCGGCTTGGTGGGCCGTTACCCCACCAACTACCTAATCAGACGCGGGTCCATCTCACACCACCGGAGTTTTTACCCCTGCACCATGCGGTGCTGTGGTCTTATGCGGTATTAGCAGTCATTTCTAACTGTTATCCCCCTGTGTGAGGCAGGTTACCCACGCGTTACTCACCCGTCCGCCGCTCAGTCACTAAACTCTTCATCCGAAGAATCAAAGTAAAGTGCTTCGCTCGACTTGCATGTGTTAGGCACGCCGCCAGCGTTCATCCTGAGCCAGGTTCAAACTCTCGTTAAAAATGTTTGTTCCGGGTTCAGATCAACTACTAGCTAATCCTTTTCCCTTTACTGTGTTTGGTTCCGCTTCGACCGCTCCCGAGCTCGAAACAAAGCTTCTCGCTTCGTTGGCTCCGCCAATGCTCGCCCGCGTTGTTTCCGAAAAATAAATTCTCCGGACCATCGCCGTGCTCGCGCGATCTCCGCTGTTCGAAAAATTTTCTCTTCAAAGAAATTTTCAAGGGTTGTTGTCTATTGTTCAGTTATCAAGGTTCCTGTCGTTCTTTTCTCGCGACAGCTTCGATATTATACCAAATCCGTTTCGCTTTGTCAAGAACTTTTTTATTTTTCTTTTGTTTTTGCTGTCCCTCACGAGTCAGCTTAAATATAATACCACTCAGCATCGTCATATGTCAACCATTTTTTACAAGTTTTTTAAACTTTTTCCAGAAAGACATTCCAACACCATATATGGTACTTTACATGATGTTATCACACAATTAACACGCGCTATGCATTCATATATGCGTCCCAGCCTTCCATAATGGAAGCAGCAAGAGCTTTCATCAATGGGAAAATAAAAACTATCGGACCGATCCGATAGTCTTTATGGATAACATCTAACGGAGAAGGAGGGATTTGAACCCTCGCGCCGCTACTAACGACCTACTCCCTTTCCAGGGGAGCCCCTTCGGCCAGCTTGGGTACTTCTCCAAAGCGGAGAGGGTGGGATTCGAACCCACGCGCCCTTTCGGACAAACGGTTTTCAAGACCGCCTCGTTATGACCACTTCGATACCTCTCCATATACTCGCCGTTAATACAACGATATTCGATTTTTACCGCATATCAGGAAACAGTCTTCCGCGTCTCCTCATGCGACGTGGACTATTCTATCACATATGTAAAATGCATGTCAAGACTTTCTTTTCAAAAATACGTCTGCGATTTCAAGATCTTCCGGCGTTGTGATCTTGATGTTCTCATAGGAACCGTAAAACAGCCGGATCGGATAACCGACCATCTGTTCCACCACCATGGCGTCGTCCGTCACAGCGATCTGCTCTTTCTTCATGAGCAGGGCATACGCTTTCCGTATAAGCGCTGTGTCAAATACCTGCGGCGTCTGTACGATCCAGACTCTGCTGCGGTCAGGCGTTTCTGTCACCACGCTGTCAGGATCTGCGATCTTGACCGTATCTTTAGACGGCATCCCAGCCACACATGCCTGGTACTCCGAGACGCATTCATACGCCCGCTCTATCATTTCTCCATCGACGAACGGCCGCGCGCCATCATGGATATAGACATACCCGTCCTTTGTCTCCTGGAGTCCGTTCCAGACAGAGTGATATCTCTCGGCTCCTCCGGAAATGATCTTACGTACTTTAGATATTCCATACTTTTCCACGATTTCCCGGCGGCAGTATTCTTCTTCCCCGGTGCCGCATACAAGAATGATCTCATCGATCCGCCGGGAAGCTTCAAACGCGCGCAGGGAATAATACAGCACAGGCTTTCCTCCCATGAGCAGATACTGCTTATGTACTTTTGTTCCCATCCGCTTTCCGCTTCCTGCCGCAAGCACGATCGCAGTACAGTACTTTTTCTTCTCCATATCCGTTCCTCTGATTTCACATATTTGCAGCCTGACTTGCGCAGACGGCATTTCGCTCCGGTTATTTCTCCGCCTCACCGCAGCCTTCTTATCGTTCTCCCAGCTTAAGGTTCGGCACTGCATTGAGATCCCACCCGTGCCGTGTCCCGGCAAGGTATTCATAAAACGCCGCAGCTCCGATCATCGCCGCATTATCCGTACAGTAGATCGGCGACGGATGATAGAACTTCACGCCTTTTTCTTCGCATGCCTGCTTCATGGCCGCACGAAGCGCCGTGTTGGATGCCACGCCGCCGGCAATGGCGAATTTGTACATGCCGTAATCTTCCACTGCTTTCATCGAATTTTCCACCAATACTTCTACCACCGCTTTCTGGAAAGAAGCCGCGATATCCGCAGGGTCAAAGCTCTCGCCTTTCATCTTGCATCCGTTGATATAATTAAGCACCGCCGACTTCAGGCCACTGAAGCTGAAATCATACTCCGCGCCGTCGATATGTGCTTTTGGGAACTTTATAGCATCTGGATTTCCCTCTTTCGCGATACGGTCGATCTTCGGCCCGCCCGGATATCCCAGTCCGATCGCGCGCGCCACCTTGTCATATGCTTCGCCTGCCGCGTCGTCTCTTGTACGCCCGAGGATCTCGTACTTCCCGTATTCCCGCACGCAGACCAGATGTGTATGTCCGCCTGATGCTACGAGACACAGAAACGGCGGCTCCAGATCCGGATGCTCGATATAATTTGCCGAAATATGGCCCTCGATATGATGCACCCCCACAAGCGGCAGATTTCTGGCATATGCGATAGCCTTCGCCTCAGCGACGCCTACCAGAAGAGCGCCTACCAGCCCGGGGCCGTAGGTCACTCCGACTACGTCAATATCATCCAGCGTCACATCCGCCTCTTTCAGTGCTTCTTCGATAACCTGATTGATCTTCTCGATATGTTTCCTCGATGCGATCTCCGGGACCACCCCGCCGTACAGCTTATGCAGGTCGATCTGGGATGAAATGATATTCGACAGCACTTCTCTGCCGTTGTGAACGACCGCAGCCGCCGTCTCATCACAGGAGCTCTCGATCGCAAGGATATTCAGATCTCTGATTTCTTTCATGTCACGCCTCTCAATCTTCAAACATCAGTTCCGCCGACATTCCGTCTTTTCCCGCCTTCGCCGCCGGAAATATCTTCCGCACATCGTCCATATACGGCTCCGGCCTTGTCAGGGACGGGCTGTAATGTGTCAGCCACATCTCTTTCACCTGCGCCGAGCACGCAAGCTCCGCCGCTTCGTAAAACGTCATATGCTTATACTCCGACGCCTTTGCAGCTTTATCTTTCTCCCCATACATGCCCTCGCAGATAAACAGATCCGACTTCTCTGCATTTCTCCGAATGGACTCTGTGGGACGTGTGTCTGTTGTATATGTCAGTTTTATCCCTTTCCTGGGAGGACCTAATACCATATCCGGAGTGAAATGCCCGTCTTCGCTGTCGATCGTCACGCCGCCCTGCAGACGGCTCCAGTATTTCAGCGGGATATCCTGTTCTTTCGCTTTTGCGGCGTCGAACTTGCCTGCCCGGTCGATCTCCATCGTATACCCGTAGCACAGTACATTGTGATTGACACGGAACGCTTTGATCCGGTAACCGTTCATCTCAAACGTCTCCTCCGCGCCCTGGATCTCTTTATATATGATCGGAAACGGAAGCTCCGGTGCGATCACGCGAAGGCATCCCACAACACGCTCCAGACCTTTGGGTCCGATCATCGTCAGGGGCTCGGTCCTGTCCGCATTCCCCATGGTAAGGAGCAGACCGGGGAGTCCGCTGATATGATCTCCGTGATAATGGGTAAAACAGATCACGTCGATCGGCTTGAAGCTCCATCCTTTTTCTTTTATCGCAATCTGGGTGCCCTCGCCGCAGTCAATGAGCATGCTGCTGCCGTTAAAACGGGTCATCAGCGCTGTGAGCCAGCGGTAAGGGAGCGGCATCATGCCTCCGCACCCAAGCAAACAAACGTCTAACATATCTCTCCTCTGCCTTATTCCTCAATATCTGCCGGCAGCCGAAAGGAAGAGAGAAGCTTGTCATAGCACGACTCACACAGATCGAAACTGTGTTTCTCTCCGTCTTTGTCCGAAAAATATCCCCACGTATAATCCACGCTGAAAACACCTTCTCTGGGGGTTCCGTCTACAACATTGATCTCTTTCCCGCACTGATTGCAGATGATCTTATTTATTTCTTTTGTCTCTTTTAATTGATACTGGCGCATACAATCTCCTCCTGCGTCTCTGTCTGTCCCGGCAAGGACTCCGGACAGCAACAGACAGTTTTTTTCTTTTTGTCACGCCTATATTATATCGGAGCGGCAGATTGTTTCCTAGTGGGAACTGCTGCCGCTGTTATGCGTTGATTTCCAGTTCTCTGCTCATAAGGATCGCATCTTCCGCCGGATCTTCATAAAACCTCTGACGGATACCGTCCTCCTTAAAGCCCGCCGCCTCATAGAGCGCCCTTGCCGCTTTATTCCCGCAGCGAACATCCAGAAGGATCTTTCTGATCCCTTCCGATCCGCAGACGGATTCCAATTCCGTGAGCAGCGCACGGGCCGCCCCCTGCCTCTGCAGTTCTTTTACAACTGCGATCCTTGCGATCTCGGCTTCATCCGCCGCAGTATATGCAAGAAGATACCCCGCCGTACGTCCTGCCTTTTCCGCGATCAGGCAGACAGTATTCGGCTGGTCCAGCGTCTCCAGTATCGCTTTCTCACTCCAGGCATCCGGGAATAGCTGATGCTCCATCTCCGCAACCGCAGCGCCGTCTTCCATGGTCATCCTGCGCACTTTGGGAACAGCATTTTTCTCCCGCTCAGCCCTCTCCCGCTCAGCCTGTGATTTTCTCAGATACTCAGGCTTAAACTCAGCAGCCGTCTCATATCTGCCCGCCTCGTAATAGCGGATCCCAAGAGCGCCGACCGCCGCCGCTCTCTGCCGGTTCATAAAGGACGGGGCAAAGGAGTAAGGCACCTTAAGTCCTTCTGCCAGCATTTCCTTATATACAGGCACGCCGTCTCCCAGGAATACGACCCGCCGTCTGTAAACATTCAGATGACGGATCAGTTCCTCCACCGGAACCGCCATCTGCATCCTGAGCACCTGAAATACAGGCTCGTCATACAGTCCGCCATCTTCATTCTTCTTATGGGAAAATGAATAAAGCCCGGTATATACCTGCTTTCTCCTTGCATCCATGATCGGGCAGATGATATCCTCGCATCCGTACATGCTGTATGCCAGGGCATCCACAGTAGGCACATGGATGAGCGGCTTGTCAAGAGCAAGCCCCAGCCCCTTCGCCGTAGCAGAGCCGATCCTCAGCCCGGTAAATGATCCCGGGCCGCCCGCGACTGCGATAGCGTCTATCTCTTTCAGATCTGCATCGACCATCCTGACCATCTCATCGATCATGGGGAGCAGTGTCTGTGAATGTGTCTTTTTATAATTTGTCGTATATTCCGCGATCGTCTGCTCATCCTCAACGATCGCCACCGTGGCTGTCAGCCCTGAGCTGTCTATCGCCAAAACTTTCATAATCTGTCCTGCTTTCTGTGATCCGCCGCCCCGCCTTATCCGCCGGAGCGCTCATATGATCTTTATCCCCTGCCTCATACATGGGCATCTTATTGGTTATCTACGTCAAGGATCGTGATCTTCCGGTAGTCAAATCCCTGCTCCAGATCCTTCTCGATCAGGATCTCCGTCCGCTTCTCCGGAAGGATCTCTTCGATCAGGTTCGCCCACTCGATCAGGGAAACCCCGTCTCCCATGATGTAGTCTTCAAACCCGACTTCTTCCATCTCTTCCACATCACCGATCCGGTACACGTCAAAATGATAGAAGGGAAGCCTTCCCTCCTCATAGACCTGTACGATCGTAAATGTGGGACTGTTGACCGGTTCTTCTATCCCCAGTCCTTTCGCCAGTCCCTGCGTAAATACGGTTTTCCCCACGCCAAGATCCCCGGTCAGGGTAAATACCTGCCCGGGAATCGCATGTTCTCCAAGTCTTTTTCCTACGTTAAATGTCTCTTCAGGACTTCTCGTCTCCAATACCATAAAGACATCCTCTTTCTTCTGCACCGCAGCTTCAATCAGTGGTGGAACAGGCGGATACCTGTAAACGCCATGACCATGCCGTACTTGTTGCATGTTGCAATGACATTGTCGTCTCTCACCGAACCGCCCGGCTGTGCGATGTATTTCACACCGCTCTTATGCGCGCGCTCGATATTGTCCCCGAACGGGAAGAACGCATCAGATCCAAGGGATACGTCTGTCATCTTGTCAAGCCATGCTCTCTTCTCCTCGCGCGTAAATACTTCCGGCTTCTCTGTAAAGATATTCTCCCACGCTCCATCCGCGAGCACATCCATGTATTCCTCGCCGATGTACAGGTCGATCGCATTGTCCCTGTCCGCACGCTTGATGCCGTCTTTGAACGGCAGCTCCATTACCTTCGGGCACTGTCTGAGCCACCAGTTGTCTGCCTTCTGTCCTGCAAGGCGTGTGCAGTGGATACGGGACTGCTGTCCTGCGCCGATACCGATCGCCTGTCCGTCCTTTACATAGCAGACGGAATTGGACTGGGTATATTTCAGAGTGATCATGGAGATCGCCAGATCCATCTTTGCCGCGTCTGTAAGTTCTTTATTCTCTGTTACCACATTAGAGAAGAAATCCTTGTCGATATTGAGCTCATTTCTTCCCTGCTCGAATGTGATGCCGTACACTTCCTTGTGCTCCAGCGGTGCCGGCACATAGTCCGGATCGATCTGGATCACATTGTAGTTTCCTTTTTTCTTCTGTTTTAAGAGTTCCAGCGCCTCCGGCTCATACCCCGGCGCGATGACGCCGTCGGATACCTCTCTCTTAATGAGTCTCGCCGTATCCACGTCGCAGACGTCAGAGAGCGCAATGAAGTCGCCGAAAGACGACATACGGTCCGCGCCTCTCGCCCTCGCATATGCGCTGGCAAGCGGGGATAATTCTCCCAGATCATCCACCCAGTAGATCTTCGCAAGAGTCTCTGACAGCGGAAGCCCCACCGCCGCGCCGGCGGGAGATACATGCTTAAATGACGTAGCCGCCGGAAGACCGGTCGCTTTCTTAAGCTCAGATACAAGCTGCCAGCCGTTGAACGCATCGAGGAAATTGATATATCCCGGGCGTCCGCACAGCACTGTGATCGGCAGTTCACTTCCGTCGCTCATGTAGATCTTTGACGGTTTCTGATTCGGGTTGCATCCATATTTCAGTTCTAATTCTTTCATCTTTTCATCCGCTCCTTTACGATTTGTCACGATTACTGATTCTTATTTACGATCTTTGTCTCATATGTTCCTGTCTCAATATCGATATAGCGGACAAAAAGCGATACCTTATTGTCCTCGTTCAGGCTGTTCCAGAGAAGATTCGTAAACGCTTCCATATCATCCGGTATGCCGATCAGTTTCGGCTCGCCCTCAAAGCTCGGGAGCGGATTGCCATCGCACATATATGTGTGGATAAAGTGTCCCTCGCCCGCAGCCGGATTCTCATAAGCGAATGTATAACGGTTACAGCTCTCCGGGCTTCCGTTATTGCTCTTTAAGATGGACATCGCATAATTGTAGCTGCCGTTCTCTATATGCATGATCCCGGAGATGCGCGGCGTATAGTTCGGACCGTCCGGCTCAAACTCCCTCGAACGAAGAGACTGTTCGAATGTGAGCTGCTTGTCCATTCCCTCATAGATCGTATCCGTCTGATCACCGTTCGTCACGATCGTCTTATTGCCCAGCACTCTGACCGGTGCGTAGATGATCAGGCTCGGGTCCGTCAGCTTCGACGGATCAAACGCCTGCGTGCGGATTCCCTCTCCGTCCTCCACAAATATACGGTTGCGGCTGTTCTCGCTGCGCCCCATGATAAAATAGGCTGTGACAGCCTTCTTCCCGTCCGGCGTCTTGCCGATGATGATCCCTCTTCCGGGATAAGAATTATTCTTAAGCTCCTCTTCAATTGACAGCATCTTCATCTCACTGCATCTCCTTTCAATCTTTCTCTTCTTCCTCCTCGGACGCACGCCGCTGTTTCTTCTTGCCGCCGCGTTCTTCATCGTCCTCCTCCGTCTCAGCAGCAGGCTCGATCTTCATCCTTACTCTTGTGATCCGGTTATCTTTCACTTCCTCTACGGTAAAGACCAGATTCCCCTCCTCGACTACATCTCTGTCATCTTTTCCCGGGATATGGCCCAGCTTCTCGATCAGATATCCGGAAAGAGTATCATAGTTCTCCGTCTCCAGCTTCAGGCCCAGCTCCTCGTTGAGATCATCGATCAGGATCCCGCCGTCCAGACGGTATTCATCCTCGCTGACAGCCTCGATCTCCGGGACGACTTCTTCGTATTCTTCATTAATATCGCCCATGATCTCTTCCACAAGATCCTCGATCGTAACGATACCTGAGAATCCGCCGTACTCATCCACCAAGATCGCCATGTGGCGCCGTGATTCCTGCATCGTGCGGAAAAGTTCGTCCGCCTCTTTTGTCTCAGGCACGAAAAACGGCTCGTGAAGCATCTCTCTGATATTCATCTGCTCAAGGCTGTTCTTCCGCAGTTCGATCATCACATCCTTGACATGGAGCACTCCGATGATATTGTCAATATTCTCCTCGTAGACCGGTATCCGGTTATGTCTCGTCTCCAGGATCTCATCGATCAGTTCCTCGAACGGCTCATTAATATCAATGGTGACCACATCGCGTCTCGGCACCATGATCTCTCTCGCCGTCCTGTCATCGAACGCAAATACGGAATCGATCATTTCACGCTCATCGTCGTCAAACGTGCCGCTCTCATTTCCCATCTTGAGAAGAGCTTTGATCTCTTCTTCTGTGACAGCCTCTTCCTGATCCTCCGTCTTCATATGAAGGATCCTGAGCACCAGCTTTGTCGAGAATGAAAGCAGCTTGATAAACGGTGACAGTATGATCGAAATATAGTGGATGGGCATGACAGTCAGCATGCTGAATGACTCTGCTTTCTGAAGTGCGATCCTCTTGGGCACCAGTTCTCCGAACACAAGGTTAAAGAACATGAGCACCAGAGTCACACCGTTATGTGCGATCTGCGAACTGTAAGGAATACCCGCTCCGTGCAGCCATTCTGCCAGTACCGGCGAAATACTCGCCGCTGCAGATGCCGATGAGTAAAATCCGGCAAACGTGATCGCCACCTGGATGGTCGAAAGGAACTTCGTCGAGTCCTCGAACAATCCTTCGATCACCTTCGCCTTTTTGTTGCCCTCTTCTGCAAGGCTCCGTATCCTGTTCTTATTGACAGATACGACCGCCATCTCGGCTCCGGCAAAAAAAGCATTCATCAGAGTGAAAAACAACAACAGTAACAAGTCAAACAAAATAGTGTTCCCCGCAGGGTCCGCGTCCATAAAAATAACTCCTCCTAACAAAATATTATCAGGAGAAGTATATCATGTGCCTGCGGTTTGTGCAAGATGCAGCTCAGACGACGACAATCAGGCTGGCGTCACCTATTTACGATCATGCTTCCGCCTTTTCCGCCCCATCTGCATGCTCTGCGATAAACTCCTGCATCTCCCCTGTCGGGATCCCGAGTGCGAAAGCAAATTCACTGTACAGGGCATGTTCAAGAAGCATCTGATACTTCCGGTCCAGGCTCGTAACGCTGCCTCTGCTCTTTGTTCTCTTGTAGGTCGTCTTGAGCACCTTCACCCAGCTCTCCGGGCAGAAATCAGCAATGCAGTCTTTATACTCCTGCTCGCGGAGCTTCTCATTCTTCACCTGAAGCACCTCGATCTGCGGGATCCGCCTGATCAGAGCAAGCGCCTCATCCCGGCTCACCGGACGCCGGATATTTGTCTCATCCTCCGCCGGTACATACGCCTTATCTCCCGCATCTTCCACAGACTGGAGCGTATAATACTGTTTACTGTTGTCCACAAAAGAAAAGTCAAGCGTTCCGACATCTTCCACCTTATACAATCCTCTGCACTTATAGACTACCGCATCTCCTCTGCTGAGCATCCAATTCCTCCTTCTTTTTTTATATACAAGTTTCGCCAGGTTCCTCAAAGCATAATCAAAGAAAGACCGGTACAACGCTGTAACGGCCTTTCGATGGTCTCACTATGATGTATTTTAACATATTTTTCAGGATAATGTAAGAGTTTTCGCTATGATTGGTTGATTTTTGTTACTGTTTTACAACTACAAACCGCTCTGACACTGTATACTTTTACCCGAAGAAAATATTTATAAGAGACGGCATCACCGCCCCCGCCACTATCAGTACTGCCGCGATCAGGGAGATGATCCGCACAACACGAATCCTTTTATCCAATACCCGGGCAGGAATGTCCGCATCTTCCGCATCCTCTCTCCCCTCAAGGGACAGTGTCAGAGCTGCAACAATTTCTTTTGCCCTGTCTGCATCCTTTTCATTTACATAGATGTCATTTCCGAACATTGATGCACCCATGTAAATATTCATATAATCTCCGCTGCCCTTGGACTCGGAATAAGCCGGGATCCCGCGGTCATTGAGCGTCTCCGTGATCATATCCGCATCCACACGGTCTGCACATGAATAAATTTTTACAGGTTTCATTCCTTCCATGGTTGTCCCTCACTATATACATTTTCTGGTTTCATTGTACTTTACTGCAGAAAGCTGCAGAGCGCTGCATTCTCTGATCAGACTGCTCCGCCTATCCTCTTGAATTTCTCTACGAAAGCGGATATTTTTTCAATCATCCAATTTACTCATCTATTGCCCCACTTCCTTGCAGCAATCGCTTTACTTCTCTATCGAAATCCGATGTAATCTTCTGTGTCTTATTAAACTCATCGTATTCCGCAGTTGCTTTTTTGTCAGCGTCTTTCTTTGATATCTTACCTTGTAACTAATCCCATATGTTCTTTTGTATGATCTGCCTTTGCATCAATAATCTCTGCGGCCGTTTGGCCTGTAATCGCATAATGAGATTTATTTTGGACCATCGCATAAAAGTCATGTGTTATTTGTGAGTCTTTATCATAATCAATACTGCACTCTGCAAATATATCCGTAATTTGCTGCCATATTCTTCTCTCACTTGCACGGATAGAACGAACCCGCTCTAACAGCTCTTTGAAGTAGTCCTTACCAAATGCTGTCTTCCCTTGCTTTAAACGCTCATCATCCATCGCAAAGCCTTTTATCATATATTCCTTCAAAATACCTGTCGCCCATATCCTAAAGTTAGTAGCCTTTCGTGAATTAACCCGATATCCGACTGAAATGATTGCGTCAAGATTATAAAACTGCGTCAAATACTTTTTCCCATCTGAAGCAGTTGCCGAGATTTTCTCGGCAACTGAATTTTTATCCAGTTCTCCCTCTGAAAAAATATTTTTTAAATGGAGAGAAATATTATCTGTAGAGCAGCCAAACAACTCTGCCATTGCTTTTTGAGTGAGCCATATTGATTCATCTTTTACTACTGCGTGAATACTTACATCCTCATCGGGCGTATTATATATTAAAAAATTTAATTCTTTTTCCATATCTATTCCTCAATTTCAGCAATTATCTTATCTATTTCGTCAAATATCTTTCTTAAATCTGTGTTTACATTTTCATTTGTATTTGCATTTTCTGCAATTCTACAAAACAACTGACTTGGATAAATGAAGCAGCCTTTGGTTTTAACTGCGTCTTCTTTGAAAAGCATTATACCATACTGCAATACAAACTAAAAGGAAAGATACTCTTCACTCTCATGCCGCAAAAATGAAATTTGAATAACACGGCATAGCAAACTGATGCCCGGGTACTTTCTTGATCCGGCACCCGGCATTGTATCTCGTATATTTCATTCATTTATTCTTGCAGTTTTCTCCGTCCTGTCCCAGAAGTTTTTTTATTTCCGGGATCGTTATTTTCTGGTCCCGCAATTGCCTGATATAAGTGATCCGTTCTATGCTTTCCACCCGGCGGTATCGTCTGGTAAGGTTCTCCTCCGCCTGTTCAAACGGCAGCATCCCCTCTTCGGTATAAAACTTCAGCGTACTGTACCGCACCCCGGTCAGTCTCACCAGCTCTCCGATGGTCACATATTCTGAATGCTCAATCGTCTCTAAACTTCTCTGTCTTGACATCAGCTCACCTTTTCTTCTTACCAGTATACCGGAACCAGGTTAGCTCCCTGGATCGGTACTTTATATGCCCGCTTTGTCGCAGGGAATATGCGGTAATATGCATGATCCACTTTTAAGAGCGTCTCGCTTCCTGACTTGACTTCTTCGACATAATGTCCCATCTTTGTCAGGTGTTCCATCACCGCGATCCTGCGTTCTTTTACATCCGTGCCAAAGATCACAAAATCTATGAAAATTGATTTTCTTCTCTCCAGATACGGGAAGATCAGATTTACTCCTTCTAAATAAGGATTCTTAAATAAGTCATGCTTCGCTTTCAGAAAGCGACCTGCCAAACTTTCAACCGCGCTGTGAAATTCCGACTGCCACAAAACACGGAAAATCTCATTTTGCGAAGCTGCTTCCGTCATTCTCGCCTGCACTCTGTCCTGTTCTGATACAGAAAACAGATCATGAATGCAGCCGCTCTCACGGAGAAGCCACAGTAAGACAGCACACTCCGTAGTTACCGCTCCGTCTTCCAGGATTTCAGCCCTGAGTCCCTCCCGTATCCTCAGATAAATGTCGTCGTCACTACGGTATGCCTTCAACTCTACACCGGCAGTATAATAATCCATGTCACAGCCGAGAATATCAGGGATCTCTTCCAGCACACCGTCTGCTTCCAACAGAGCCGCCGTTTCTTTTTCTATCTGCTTTGCATCTTTTTTCTTCAGATTCTTTGCCTGTTCTACAGCCTCATTTAATCCGGAGATAAAATCTGAAATCCCACACTCTTCATCCGTACCAATAACTCTTTCCAATACTTTAGCCGCCGCGATCCCGCGCACTGCCGCGTTTTTCGACATAGAAGGATGCAGGCTTTCCTGCCCGTCCAGTGCAATGATCGCATATTGCTGGGATAAAACTAAATCTTTCATAGCTGAGCCTCCTCTCCTATATTTTTTCTGGTTTTATTGATCGTACTTACTACTTATTACTTACTACTTATGATTTAATAATAGGATGGAAACACCGTTTTGTCAATACACTCTGGTCTTTTTTTGCATATTCCTGTTCACATATTCCTGTGTGAGGAAATCACTGCCACACAGAGAACATTCTTTTGATCTTCTACGGTTTTTTTAATATTCCGGCGCCTTATGCGTTTCTTATGATCTACAGCAGATATCTGTAAACAAGTCTTTCTATCATCCTGGTATCCAGGACGATCTTCCCGGTCTCAAATGTGAGGATCAGGCGCTCGCCGGGATAAATATCATTTTCTTCATATGCCTGTATTTTCCTCACTGCATTCTGTGCATATACCGGATCATCCATCCTGCCGTCATGCTCCCAGTAAATTTCCTGCTTTGTCTTTCTGGAAAGAAAAGTGAAATCCGGATGGACTATGCCGAAACGTTTTAGATGCAGAGGGCATTCATATTTGTACAAAATCCCATTCCGATAAAAATAGTCCGCAAGGATTTTTTCTGATTTTGAACGCACTCGTTCTCCCTTCTCTGTTAATATGACAGGCATGTCCTCCTGGAATTCTTTTCTCTTGTAATCTTCAGCCGCCCACTTGCTCAATTGCTGTTCCCATACAGGTTCTGCCGGCTCGATCAGCTTCTGCCTTTCAGGATGCTCAGCCCGGAAAATTTTGTCAATTTCTTCCTCGTCATAATCTCTCGTAATTTTCCTGATCTGGGACAACCTTTTTTCAGCAAGTTTTTTTATCTTTTCATCATAAGATTTCTGGGCCAGTCTGTATGCCAGTTTCTCTTTCTCTCTTGGCAGGTAGTCCCCGTTTTTCTTTCCTCCCGGCGTGCAGTAATAATACTGAACACATTTGTTGCTGTTGGATAGACGCAATTTTCCCTCCGGAGCATCTTTCAATTGTTGTGATGTCTTTTGAAGTATCTTCTCAAGCCTTTCCTGCTCCTGCAATAACATCTTTCTAAGACCTGCCATATGATTTTCCTTTCTACCTTTTACCTTTTGAATAAGACATGCCTGAAGCGCCAGACATCATCCCGTTATCGAGTAACTTGAAATAATAATTGTTGGAATTTATACTGATTTACGGTTACGAATTGATTTATAGACTGTAAAGCCGTAGCCTTTTCTTGTCGTATACGGTTAATATCAGGATTTCTGCATCTGAACCGTACTGTTTCCCTGATTCTTACGGTTGAATATGAAACTTCTAGTATCTAAACCGTATCCCGTCACGATTCTTACGGTTGAATTTGGGATTTCCTGTATCTGAACCGTACTCTAGCCACGATTCTTACGGTTAAATTTGGAATTTCTGGTATTTGAACCGTTCAGGCAGTTCATCTGCCAACAAAACTACCTGTATATGTATGAAATAATTTCAGATTTGTTTAAGAAATCCCGGAAGCCGAGACTTCCGGGATAAGATTTCTTCTGATATTCTGTGTAATCGCCTTGATTAACGTTTGGAGAACTGCGGAGCTCTACGGGCTGCTTTGAGACCGTACTGCTCTCGTTTTAGCGCCGTTTTTCCTTGATTTTACGGGCTTTTTTGAGGTGGCGGCTCCCGGTTGTCCTACCCCTTAACCCAATCAACCGGCAGCATTATCTGCGGTGCCGGATGGGTGAAGCGCCTGATTTACTACGTCAAAAAGTTCTTCGGGCTTATTGTACTTGACCTTTGCATAAATGTCCATAGTTGTTTTGCTGTTTTCATGTCCGGCAAGGTACTG
>DWVY01000041.1 GCA_019119995.1 Candidatus Mediterraneibacter faecavium
CCGGCTGGCATGGTTTCCTGCGGCTTTTCAAGGCCCCGTCATCAGCGACAGGTGCTATCTTATCACCAGGAAATGGAATTGTCAATGTTTTTTCTCTTTTTTATTTATTTCAGACAATTCACACAATTCTGTCATTATACAACCATATAGAAAGGAAACGATTAAAATGGAATTTGTATACAATGAAAATCAGATCGCATTATATTCAGAAAAGGGAAAACTGATGGAGACGCTGGCAAAAGATCTGGAGCAGAGAGACTTAAAGACAGCCCCACCTGCTCTTACGCTGTGAAATGGTTTGAAAACCATCCCGAATATTCTCCGCTTTTGAAGTAACAAGATCAGTCGAAATCATATCTCCTCAGCTCACAGTTTTTGATTCCGAACCGGGCGAATCCTTCGTTCGTCATGTCCGTAAAATAAGACTGCACCGCTCTGGCAACACCGTTATGTGCGACCATAAGATACACCTTCGCATCCGCCTCCTGCCTGATGTCATCCAGCAGGTTATAGATCCTCTGGCAGAAACGGATCATGGACTCCCCGCCCTCATAGCTGTTGACAAAACAGGTCTTGGCATACTGAAACTCCTCTCCGTTTCGCGGCGTGGACTCGTATTTCCCGAAATTCTGTTCCTTAAGCCGTGGCTCAACACGCATGGGGACTCCCGTAATTTCTGAAATGTGCCGTGCGGTATCCGCCGCGCGCCTGAGAGGGGAACAGATGATCTCATCAATATGAATGTCCTCCCGCAGTATCCTTTCGGCAAGTTCCGCAGCCTGACGATGCCCCCTCTCTGTCAGCTCGATATCAGTGACTCCGCATATTTTATTTTCTACATTCCATACAGTCTGTCCGTGACGTGTAAAATAAAAATATCCCATAACCAACGTTTCCTCCCGTATATCTTGATATTCTCTCAATGCTCTTTGCGGTATATCCGCCGGCACATTCATTTTTGTTATTATAACATGAGAGTCTGCGTAAAAAAAACAGTCTTCTCAAAAACGGTCAACGCAGTATAATGGTAACTATAGAACGAGAAATTTTTTACACTTCCGAAAGACAGGCAGGATCAGATCATCAATGCCGGCTTCCGGATATTCGCACACAATAGTTATAAGAAAGCGCCTGTATCCGGATATGGGAACCTTTGTGATCCGCTCATTTTACGAAAAAGATCCGGAAATAGCTGCTGATGTACAGGAGCTGTATGCATCGATCCGCCGCAGGAAAGGATTTTCCTCTCTGAAAGAGCTGGATCTTTCAAAGTTCCGGCAGGATCTGGATCCGGGCATGATGGTCCGGGAAATGCATCTTGCCTCCGAAGGATATCTATGGGAACTCACCCAGCGCGGAGAGGCCATATCTCCGGAAAGGATCCGGAAAGATTTCACAGTCCTCATTGAATTCTGGAAATCGGTTTATTATAAAGACAAATAAAATGCATTAGCGACAGCATAATGCGGAAAGGCTGCTTATATGGATATCATCACAACAAACCGTCTCACCAAATCATATGGGAAAAAGAGAGGGATCATTGATCTGGATCTATCAGTTCGCGAGGGAGAATTCTATGGTTTTATCGGCCCGAACGGCGCAGGAAAGAGCACAACGATCCGCCTTCTCCTCGGACTGATGCGTCCTTCTTCCGGCACAATTTCTGTCATGAATATGGACTTACAGAAACACAGGGGAAAAATACTTGAAAACATAGGATATATTCCATCGGAAGCTATGTTTTATCCGGGCAGTACGGTAGGGGAGATCCTCCGTTTATCCGCCGGATTAAGACGCCGGGACTGCCGGGCGGAAAGCCGCAGGCTCTGTGAACGCCTCAGGCTCGATCCCGGGCAGAAGACAGAGGAGCTCTCTCTTGGCAACCGTAAAAAGGCCGCGATCATATGCGCTCTCCAGCACCGCCCGCGGCTGTATGTATTTGACGAGCCTACAAGCGGTCTCGATCCTCTGATCCAGAAAGAATTTTTTGAAATACTAAGGGAACGCCGTGCAGAAGGCGCCACTATCTTTCTGTCTTCCCACGTCCTGTCCGAGGTACAGAGATACTGCAGCCGCGCCGCGATCATCCGCGAAGGCAGACTGGCCGCCTGCGGCGATATCCGCGATCTGGCCAGAACAAGCGCCAAGAGGATCATCCTGAGCCTTTTGGAGGACAATGGTTCCCTTCTGCGCCTGCTCAAAGACCACAACGGACAGACGGGTAAAAAAGATGCGCACGGGACCGGGCCCGAAATACGGGATCTGCAAAACGCCGGGAACACTCTCTCCTTCCTTTATCAGGGAAATATGAAAGAACTGATCCGGCTCCTCTCCCGCGCGGATTTTACAGATATCACGATCACGGAACCTGACCTGAATGAAATCTTTATGCATTTTTATAATTAATTCCAAGAAAGGGGACATCATGACGCTTCTTAATTTTGAAATGAAAAGAATGAGGACTTCTCTGATTGTATGGACCGCGGCGATCGCCCTGCTCATCATGGTCTGCCTGATCATCTTTCCGGATATGGAAGATCAGGTTGACGAACTGAACGCGGCATTTTCTTCTATGGGCGGCTTTACGGCGGCTTTTGGTATGGACAGGCTGAATTTCGGGGAGCTGATGGGGTTCTACGGACTGGAGTGCGGCAATATACTCGGCATCGGAGGCGCTTTCTTCGCCGCCTACATCGGAGTGACAGCGCTCTCTGACGAAGAAAAGAACCACACTGCGGAATTTCTCTTTTCTCACCCCGTCAGCCGCAGACGGATCATAACTGAAAAGCTGGTCCGCATCATGCTGCAGATCCTCATCCTAAATGCTGTGTGTATCCTCACGGCGCTTGCCTCTGCCGCCGTTATAGGCGAAGAGTTCCGGATAGAAGAATTCCTTCTTCTGCACCTCGCCTATCTGCTGCTTCAGGCAGAGACCGCCTCCATCTGCTTCTGCATCTCTGCGTTTCTGAGAAGGAGCGGGATCGGGATCGGGCTGGGACTGGCTGCCATCCTGTATTTTCTGAACATCATCGCGAACATCACGGAAGCGGCGCAGTGGCTCAAATACATTACGCCGTTCGGTTACGCCGAGGCGGCTGACATTATAACAAACAGCCGCATTGATCCGGTACCTGCCGCTATCGGAGGCGCGGTGACACTTGCCGGGATTGCCGCGGCATTTTTTAAATACTGCAGCAAAGATATTTACTGACAAACATATCATACCGCCTCTTTCTCAAATATCAGATCCATTTTTCTGATACATCCGTTTATTTTCATCTCTGTCGGTATCGCCGCTACAAAACGGTATCCCTGTGCCGCATACTGATCGATGATCTCCCGGTGCTCGGATACATATGCGACAGCCAGACCGTGCATCCTCCATCGCACGTTTACATGGATATATTCTTTCATAATGCTTCACCTCAGAACTCTTTCCTCGCCATAATACGCTGACTGCAGATATATGAAACCAGAAGCGCCGCAACAGCTATACCGGCACAAAGCGCGAGGATCCCATTGTCTCCCAGGGAACTGAAGAAGCCGGATACCTTCCCGAGTATATTTTCCGGCACATACTGCGAAATCCTTGATACGCCGTATGCAACAGCCGCTATCAGGGCAAACATGAAGATATTGGCATATCTCGCTTTTTCAGAATCAAATTTAAACCGCAGCGGCATCATAATGCTCATAAGCACCCACGCGATGCAAATGCACATCAGGTTACCCCCGATCCATTCTCCGGCGCCTGTATTCGCGCCCTGCGCGATCATCAGTACAGTACCTGTCACCATGCCCACGCACCATGCAAATATAGAGATAAGAATACCAAAAATGTACTTCTCGTTCACATATTTCTTCCTTGTGATCGGAAGAGTCATAAGGAAAAGATAACCGTTATCGTACTCATCATAGCTGATAGTGGACACCACGAACATAGTCAGAAGAATCGTTACATACGCCACTACAAAAAGGGAGTCTACATCTGAGACTACTCCCAGAAATAAAGCGACCAGTATGAGCATGGCAAGCAGAACCACTCCCTGCCCCTTCATCAATCTGATATCTTTGATCAACAATCCTTTCATAATCTCTCTCCTCCCGTCATCATAGTGATCGTTTCATCCAGAGACCCGTTCTCGACTACAAGATCAGGATAATTCTCTCTATAGAATCTTCCCTGGTCTGTCAGGCAGTCATAACCATAAGGTGTCCTGCGGACTGACAGGATATGTTCTTTGTCCAGCTTCGCATACTGCCTGTCATCCGCTTTGATGAGGCCGTACTCATTCAGCAGGTTATCCATCTCCTCATGCAGGACGATCTTGCCTTCATGGATGATGTAAATATCATCGCACAGCCCCTCAAGATCCGATGAGATATGAGAACTGATAAGAATGCTCCTGTTCTCATCCTCTTCCATATATTCCCGGAACAGATCCAGGATACCTTCCCTTGCCATCACATCCAGTCCCGTTGTGGGCTCGTCAAGCAGGAGAAAATCGGCATTATGGGTAACTGCCGCAAGTACTTTCAGCTTTGCTTTCATCCCTGTTGAGAATTCTTTGATACATTTATCCTGCGGGATACTGAATCTGCGGCACAGGCTCAGGAATCTTTCCCGTTCAAATTCCGGATACATAGCCGCCATCACCGGCACGATATCCTTTACTTTCAGATAACCGCTGAATCCGGATTCCGCCAGCGTAACGCCGATCTTCTGCTTTTCAGATTCTGTCAGCTCTGACGGCGCCTTTCCCATCAGCTTAATATCACCGCTGTCATAACTGATGAGCCCCAGCGCCGCCTTGAAGCTTGTAGATTTTCCGGCACCGTTTTCTCCGACAAGTCCCGTGATACATCCCCGCCCTACTTTCATGGAGCAGTCCAGGGTGAAATCTTTATATTTCTTTACCAACCCGTTAATTTCCAACATCGTCTAGTCCTCCATTATCAACTCAAATAACTCCCGGATCTCCTCATCCGTAAGCCCGCATCTGCGGCCTTTCTGAACGGCATTGTCGAGGTCTTCCTCAACTTCTCTGCGCTGTTCCTCTTTTATCCTCTCTTTGTTCGCCGCGGCAACATAGGTGCCTTTGCCGTGGACTGTGACCGTGTAGCCTTCCTGCTCAAGATTATCGTACGCTTTCTTGACCGTCAGGGCGCTGATCTTCAGTTCTTTTGCAAGAGTGCGGACAGAGGGGAGCGCGTCATTTTCTTTCAGGTCTCCCGCAGTGATCTGCGCTTTGACCTGATCCATGATCTGCTCATATATAGGTACCATTGATGAACTGTTGATTATAATCTTCATATGTGTCCTCCTCTTGATAAACAGTATATAACAGTATAGAACTGTTGTCAACTGTTATATACTGTTTATTTCATAATTCAAAAAAAGAGCGGAACTTTCATTCCACTCCCAATTTCTATCCAGAGTTTCTTTCCTCGCCTCTCCGTGCTCTTCATCTGCGAATTATGGTCCCGGATCGTTTTCTGCCTCACCTCATACTCCAACCGTTTCTGCTCATCCAGACTCAGTTTTTTCAGGTCCTCATATGCCTCTTTGATATATTCATCTTTTTCTGCCATATCCTCGAACTCCTTCCGGTTCTTCTAGCCGAGAAACTTCTGCATCGTTTCTGAAAATTCTTTCATTTCTTTATTCATCATTACAGGTCTTCCGTCTTTATTAAGGAAGCAGTGTCTCGTCATCCCGCATGCGCTTAATACTCCGCCTTCCGACATATTGTAGATATCATATTTCAGTGTAAATTTCAGCTTTCCGAACTCCTGAAGGCTCACGGTGATCTTCACCTCATCATCAAACTTCACGCTCTTTTTATACTCACATTCCGCATGGAGCACCGGACTTATATATCCCATCTCCTCGAACTTTCGGTACGGATATCCCATCTGTTCCAACATATCAATGCGCGCCTCCTCCATCCAGCGGATGTAATTGGAATGGTGGATGATCCCCATCTGGTCTGTCTCATAGTATCTTGCCTTTAACATATACGGATTCATTCTTACTCTCCTCTCTGTGCTCTGCCCGCAGCCGCTAGATCTCACGCACTGCATCGCCGATATTTTTCACGCCCACCAGTTTAATTCCCTTGATCCCTTTTACCATCTTAAGTGAAACTTCCGGAAGGATGCATGTCTCGAATCCCAGCTTCTTCGCCTCTGCCACACGCTGTTCCGGCATATTGACCGCGCGCACCTCGCCGCTTAGGCCCACCTCTCCGAACACGATCGTCTTCTCGTCAATGGGACGGTTCCGGAAACTTGATACGATCGCCATCACGATGCCGAGATCGATCGCAGGCTCATTCATGCGGATGCCGCCCGCGATATTGACATAGGCGTTGGAATTGCCCAGCGCCATGCCCAGTCTCTTCTCCAGGACTGCCATGAGCAGGTTGACGCGGTTATAGTCGGTTCCCGCCGCCGTCCTTCTCGGCATCCCGAAATTGCTCTGGCAGACAAGCGCCTGGATCTCGATCAGGATCGGGCGGGTCCCCTCTATGGAACACGCCACCACGGAGCCGGACGCATGTTCCGGGCGTCCGCTCAGCATATATTCTGACGGATTCTCCACCTCCGCAAGCCCCGCCTGCTGCATCTCAAATACTCCGATCTCGTTCGTGGAGCCGAAACGGTTCTTTACCGCCCGCAGGATCCGATAGGAAGCGTGGCGGTCGCCCTCGAAATACAAAACAGTGTCCACCATATGCTCCAGCACCCTCGGGCCGGCGACTGTTCCCTCTTTCGTCACATGTCCTACGATAAAGATCGGAATACACAGTCCTTTCGCCAGCTGCAGGAATATATTGGTTGACTCCCTGACCTGGGAGACGCTGCCCGGAGCCGAGGAGACTTCCTCGCTGTACATCGTCTGTATGGAATCAATGACCACAAGCTGCGGGCGCTCTTTCTCGATCACACCGCGGATGATCTCCAGGTTCGTCTCGCACAGGAGATACAGGTTCGATGAGAAATCCCCCATCCGGTTTGCCCTGAGCTTGATCTGTGCCTGTGATTCCTCTCCGGAAATATACAGCACCTTCTTATCTTTCGAGAGCATCCGGCAGACCTGCAGGAGCAGCGTAGATTTCCCTATACCGGGGTCGCCTCCCACCAGCACAAGAGATCCCGGCACGATCCCGCCGCCCAGCACGCGGTCAAGCTCCCGGATCCCCGTCCTGCATCTTGCATCGTCATCCGCAGTCACTTCCGTAAGCGGTACAACTTTCGCTTCTCTCACAGATTCCCTGACAGAACGCGATCCCGCTGTCGTTCCTTTTGTGATCCCGCTGTCAAGCTTTTCCTCGACAAATGTATTCCACTCCCCGCACGCCGGACACTGTCCGAGCCATTTCGCCTCTTCGTGCCCGCAGTTCTGGCAGAAAAATATGCTTTTCTTTGCTTTCGCCATCTACCGTCCTCCTGTTTTTAAGCCTGAGACTTCTTAATTTTAGAGGGAATGTGAAATCTCAGGTCTGATAGTTAAAACAGGGTGGATGAAACATCCGCCCTGCCACATTCGTTTATATAGTCCGGCTCATATCCGCCGGTTCCGGCGCCTGTCCGTTCCCCGGGGCTTTTGCCTGATCAGCACTTTGCAACTCTCACCGGCATGTTCTGCCCTTCCGAGAGTTCCACGCTGACACTGAGCTTTCCGCTCAGGTTCGTAGCCATCTTTCCCGCTGAATTTCCGCCGATAAATACTTCGTATTCACTCTCCGGCTCAAGCTCGAGGGTAAACTGCACGTCCCCGCCCGCAGATACAGTGAAAGCCACTTCGCTCTCTGTCTCCCTGAAGTTCTCCACCGCGCTGCCCGGCACTGATTCATAGACGAACATCCCGTTCTTCTCGAGCTTCGTGATCTCGGAAAATGTCTTTACCTTATATATATCACCCTCGAATTCGTAGTTGTCTTTCTTTGTCTTTGCAGTAAGAGTGTAATCTCCAAAACTGAGTGTCCCGTCATTTTCTGCGCGCAACAATTCTTTTACCGCTGCCATCTTATGTTTCCTCCTAAATGTCTCTTTAAGTATTTTATTGTACAATGCCTCCAGCATTACCGCTACCGATATTATAATATAAACCTGTGCTTTTTGCCACCGGAATCTGTTATCGGGATGCCTGTTCTACTGTGAACCGGATCTGCTTCCCGGAGACTCCTGCCGCCACATGGTCGCCCGCTTTTACCTCTCCGTTCAGGATTGCGTCCGCCAGCCTGTCTTCGAGCTCAGTCTGAAGCGCGCGTCTCAGCGGTCTTGCGCCGTATTTTGCGTCAGTGCCTTTCTCCACGATCAGGTTCTTCGCCGACTCGCGCAGGGTCAGATGGATATCGAGCTGATCTGCCAGACGTTTTGTGAAATCACGGCACAGCAGGGTCACGATCTTCTTCATATGCGTCTTGTCCAGGGCGTGGAATACGATCGTCTCGTCGATACGGTTTAAGAATTCCGGACGGAAGATCATCTTTACCTCATCCATCACATTCTGTTTCATCCGTTTATAATCGCCGGCAGGATCTTCCTTTGCGGCGAATCCCAGTTTCTTCGGTTCCACGATCGCTTTCGCGCCGGCATTGGAAGTCATGATGATGACTGTATTGGAGAAATCAACTTTCCGCCCCTGCGAATCCGTAATATGTCCGTCGTCCAGCACCTGAAGCAGAATATTAAATACATCGGGATGCGCTTTCTCGATCTCGTCAAACAGAACGACAGAATATGGGTGCGTCCGCACCTGGTCGCTGAGCTGTCCGCCCTCTTCGTGTCCCACATATCCCGGAGGAGAACCGATCATCTTGGCAACCGAATGTTTCTCCATATATTCCGACATATCCACGCGGATCATGGACTCTTCATTGCCGAACAGAGCTTCCGCCAGCGCTTTCGACAGTTCTGTCTTTCCGACGCCCGTAGGCCCGAGGAAAAGGAAGGATCCGATCGGGCGGCGGGGATCCTTTAATCCCACGCGCCCTCTCTTGACTGCACGCGCCACAGCGCTTACCGCCTCATCCTGACCGATGACCCGCTTATGAAGGACACTTTCCAGTTTCTTCAGGCGGTCTGCATCGCTCTCTGCAAGTTTCTGCACAGGTACTTTTGTCCACGCGGAAACTACCTCCGCAATGTCTTCCTCTGTCACAGAAGGCTGTCTGGATGAAGTCTTTTTCTGGAAACGTTTCTTTACCTCTTCCAGTTTTTTCTCCACCTGTTCCTGCTCCTTCTGCACAAGAGAAGCCTCCGCGAAATCCCCTCGCCGGATACTCTCCTCTTTCTGCTGCATAAGTTCTTTCAGAGAATCTTCCATAGCAGTCAGATTATCCGGTACTTTATAACCTTTAAGACTCACTTTTGAGCACGCCTCATCCAGAACGTCGATCGCTTTGTCCGGAAGATTCCTGTCCGTGATATACCGCTCCGACATCTGAACTGCAGCTTCCAGCGCTTTTTCTTCGATCATGACTTTATGATGAGATTCATATTTTTCTTTTAATCCTCCAAGGATCGCCAGACACTGCTCCTTTGTCGGCTCCTCCACGGATACGGGCTGGAAACGTCGTTCCAATGCTGCGTCTTTTTCAATATATTTTCGGTATTCGGCAATCGTCGTCGCACCAATGAGCTGCAGCCCGCCTCTTGCAAGAGACGGCTTGAGGATGCTGGACGCATCGATCGCCCCTTCTGCTCCTCCTGCGCCGATCATCGTATGGATCTCATCGAGAAACAGGATCACGTTTCCACTGGATTCCACCTCAGCGATCAGTCCTTTCATACGCTCTTCAAACTCTCCACGGTACTTGGAACCTGCGATCAGACCCGGCAGGTCAAGCGTATAGATTCTCTTGTCTTTCATTTTCTCCGGAACTACACCAGATGCAATCCGCTGTGCAAGGCCTTCGATGATCGCTGTCTTTCCCACACCCGGTTCTCCGACCAGGCACGGATTGTTCTTCGTCCTGCGGCTTAAGACCTGCATAAGACGGTGCATTTCTTCCTCTCTGCCCACTACAGGATCCAGTTTTCCTTCTTCCGCTCTGGCCGTCATATCCGTACAGAACTGATCCATCATAGAATGAGAGCTTTTCCCGTCCTCCTGAAGTTCATCCTGATACTCTTTCGGATCCACGCCCACCGCTGTCATAATATCCTGAAAGATTCTCTGGAGATTGATATTAAGTGTGATCAAGATCCGGGTAGCCACACAGTCCACATCCCGGATCATCGACAACAGCAGATGCTCCGTCCCCACATCTGTCGTGTGCAGCCGGTGCGCTTCCTTTGCACTGTTCCCGAGAATATCCTTATAGCGCGGGCTCTCCGCCGGCCTGCTCTTCACCGGCGCCTCGGTCTGCGGCACGATCAGCTCGTCCATGAGCTGATAGATCTTCTCCTCCTCAACGCCGTTTCGCGCAAGAATCTGCCCCGCCACTCCGGAATACTCCTGCCTGAGCCCCAGAAGGAGATGCTCTGTCCCGATATAGGGATGCTGCATCTCCCTTGCTTTCTTCGCCGCATATTTAATGGCGTTCTCCGCCTGGTTCGTATATGATATATGCATAAGTTCCTCCTCATGAACGATTTCAGCGCCAGTAAACGCTGACGCTGTTTTCCGATGTCCTGCATATTGTAACCCGAGTCATTCATAATCGTCAAATATTTCATCCACCAGATCATGCACTTCCTGACGGGAAATATTCTTGCAGCAGCCGCGCGCGAGCACGATCCTAAGCGCGCGCCTCATCTCCTCCAACTGCTCCATCTTGTCAATATCAAGAGCGATCACCGCCCCGCGTCTCTTGTCCAGACTGATATAACCTTCTTGCTTTAATACACTGTATGCTTTGTTCACTGTATGCATGTTCACACCGATCGTATCTGCAAGTTGGCGCACGGAGGGCAGGGAATCCCCTTCGCGGATCACGGAGGTGGCGATCCCCATGATGATCTGGTTGCAGAGCTGGATATAGATCGCCTCGTCACTGTCAAAATCAACTTCTATGACCATAGTAAGCTCCTTTCTCTGGTGTGTTATAGACATGATAGCACAGCCTCCCCCCGCTGGCAAGGTAATTTCGTGTTTGCTTGAAAGGGTGATGCTACAACAGTAAGAATAAATATCAGAATCGAATAAAATTACGCGGATACAGCCCATTTGATGCACCTTTCGGGGCGGGCGGGGAGGGAATGCGGACGGCGACTGTGGAAGGGTGTTAGTCATAGTTAAAGCCTGTGATACAGCGTTAATCAGGGGAAGGATGTTGTCTGAACGAAGTGAGTTCTTCCTTCCCCTGATTGCTTTTAGCCGTATCGCAGGCTTGTTACTATGACTTATACCCTGTAACCGGAGCCGGAAGCATTCCCTCCCCGCCCGTCCCGGATACGTGACTCAATCCACTGTATCCGAGTGATTTTCGGATGATTTATTGCAGGATGTCTCGCCGACAAATACGAATCTACTTCCCCACTTTCGGGAACTGCATCTCGATCCGTGTCCCCCGTCCGGGTGTGCTGTCTACCATAACTTTCGCCCCATGCAGGAGCGCCCCGTGTTTTACGATGGAGAGCCCCAGCCCGGTGCCGCCGCGCTCTTTGGAGTGACTCTTATCCACACGGTAGAAGCGCTCGAATATGCGCTCATGGTGTTCTTTTGGGATCCCGATCCCGGTATCGGATACCGTGATCTTCGGCCCGTCGAGCGTATTGCCGACCCAGACGGACACGCGGCCGTTTTCATTATTGTACTTCACGGCATTCTCGCATACGTTATAGATCATCTCGTCGAGGATCTGGCGGATGCCGAAGTAATTTACCGGCTCGCCTGTCACTTCCATGCGGATGTTCTTCTGGGAAGCCTGCGGGGAAAGACGGCTGATGATCTCACGCGTCAGTTCATAGAGATCTACATCCTGCTTCTCAAGTTCTACAGATTCTTCATCGAGCTTTGACAGTTTGATGATATCTTCCACGAGCGTGATCAGCCGGCGCGCTTCCTTATAAATGCGCTCAGAGAAGAGCGGGATATCCTGAGGGCGCACCATTCCGTTCTTCATGATCTCGGCATAGCCCGAGATGGAGGTAAGCGGCGTCTTCAGCTCGTGGGACACATTGGCGGAGAACTCTTTGCGCATGTTCGAGACCGCTTCTTTCTCCTTATTCTGCTTATCCATAGCTTCAAGGAATGGGGTGAGCTCTTCATAAGTCTCATTCTCCAGCGGATGCTCCAGATCCAGCTCGTAGATCGGCCTGACCAACCTTCTGGTCTGCCATTTTGCGAGGAAGTAGGCGATCACGAGCATCAACGCCGCAAGTGCCGCCATGATCGGGAAGATGTCAAGCGCCGTGCCCACCAGTCCGTCCATTGACTTGGAAACTCTTAAGACCGTCCCATCGTCAAGCCGGAGAGCGTAATAATACATCTCCTGTCCCACGGTATCGGATACCCGGATCTCTTCACCCTCGCCGGACGCAAAAGCCTCTTTGATCTCTTTGCGGCCGCTGTGGTTCTCAAGGGTGCTCTCATCCCTGCGGGTGTCGTACAGGACATTTCCGTCCCGGTCGATCTGCGTGACGCGCGTCGTCCAGTCAACCCCGTTCATCTCTTCCAGATACTCTGAGCCGCTTATGTTGACCGCCGTGCGGATATAGCGGGCCTCCTGGCGCACCTCCGACTCCAGCAGGGCAAGATTTCTGTTATACATGATCACTGTTAATATAGCGTAAGAAAGAAGCAGGGTAATGAACAGAACCATCACCATGCTTCTCTGGATCTTCTTTCTCATGCAGCCCCTCCGACACGGTATCCGACGCCGCGTACCGTCTGAATGATCTCGCCTTTTTCGCCGAGCTTCTGGCGCAGTGTCCTGATGTGGACGTCTACCGTTCTCGTCTCGCCGTCAAAATCATAGCCCCATATCTCTGTGAGGAGCTGGTCTCTCGTCAGCACGATGCCCTGGTTGCGCATCAGTTTTTCAAGCAGTTCAAATTCCTTGAGAGTCAGGGAGATTTCCTTGCCGTCTACCGTAACTTCATGTTTTTTCACGTCTACATGGACTCCTGCCGTCTCCATATCCATGCGGTCCTCCACCTTGCCGGTGCGTCTTAACACCGCTTTGATACGGGAGACAAGCTCCATCATGCCGAAAGGCTTCGTCACATAGTCGTCTGCTCCGGAGTCCAGGCCGACCACCTTATCATACTCCGAACCTTTTGCAGTCACCATGATCACCGGGATGTTCTTTGTCTTCTGCGAAGATTTGAGCTTTTTCAGAAGTTCGAGCCCGTCATCCCCGGGAAGCATGATATCGAGCAAAATAAGCTCCGGCGTATCAAACGCCAGAGCCTCCATAAAAGCAGAACCGTCTGCGAAACCTCTGGCCTTAAGACCGGTTGTCTCCAGTGTATATATTACAAGTTCGCGGATGTTGTCGTCATCTTCCACGCAATATATCATCTTCTCAGTTCTCCTTCTTTTCTGTCTGAATATAAGATCTGTATTTCATATAAGATCCGTATCTTAAATAAATCTTTATCTGCCGGCATGGACATCTCTGTCCTCCCGGCAGTGTTCAGCGCATCAGCCTTCGTGGATGATCGCGCTGTCTTTGTGTACACCTGTGATGGAGAATTCCACCCACTCGGCGATATTTGTCGCATGGTCTCCGATACGCTCGAGGTATTTTGTCACCATGATCAGATCAAAGGTCCTCTTGCCGTTCTCGCCTTTTTCTTCCTTGATAAAATCGATCATCTCATCGCGGACTTCCTCGAAGTACTGGTCGATCTCATCGTCGGCTTTCATGACGCTCTGCGCGAGCTCAAGATCTCTGTTTACGTACGCTGTCACACTGTTGCGCACCATCTTGCTGACTTCAGAAGCCATCGTACCGATCACGTGGATCTCCTCTGTGGCAGCTACGCCTTTGGAAGAAATGATGATCTCGGCGATGTCGGAAGTCTGGTCTCCGATACGCTCCATATCCGTGATCATCTTAAGCGCTGCGGAGATCCTTCTGAGGTCCTTGGCTACCGGCTGCTGCTGAAGCAGGAGCTTTAAGCACAGTCTCTCGATATCCTTTTCAATCTGGTCGATCTCTTCATCCTCTGTAATAATGATCTTTGCCTGCTCGATGCTGCCGTCTTTGAGCGCCTGTGTCGCTTTAGCGATCGCAGTCTCGCAGAGTTCGCCCATGTGTGTGAGCTGTTCATCCAGTGAATGTAACTGTTCATCAAATTTATTGCGCATAATTTAACCGAACCTCCCTGTGATATAGTCTTCTGTTCTCTTGTCAGCCGGTATGGAGAATAATTTCTCCGTATCGTTGTACTCTACAACCTCTCCGAGCAGGAAGAAAGCTGTGTTGTCAGATACACGGACTGCCTGCTGCATGTTATGTGTGACCATGACAATAGTATAGTCTTTTTTCAGTTCCATCGCAAGGTCTTCGATCTTCGATGTAGAGATCGGGTCAAGGGCAGATGTAGGCTCATCCATCAGGAGCACTTCCGGCTCTACCGCAAGGGCTCTGGCGATGCACAGCCTCTGCTGCTGTCCGCCGGACATCCCCAGCGCGCTTGTTTTCAGACGGTCCTTGCACTCATCCCAGATCGCCGCGTTTCTCAGAGACTTTTCAACGATGTCATCCAACTTTGCCTTGGAACGGATCCCGTGTGTCCTCGGTCCGAACGCGATGTTGTCGTAGATGCTCATGGGGAACGGATTCGGCTTCTGGAATACCATTCCGACACGCTTTCTTAACATATTTACATCCATGCCTTTGAAGATATTCTCGCCGTCCAGGAGGATCTCGCCGTCGATGCGGCATCCCTCGACAAGGTCGTTCATACGGTTGATAGATTTGAGGAGAGTAGATTTACCGCATCCGGAAGGTCCGATAAAAGCGGTGATCTTGTTTGCTTCGATCTCAAGATTCACATTCTTGAGGGCTTTAAAATCGCCGTAATATAAATCAAGATTCTTGATACTTAACTTAGACATTTCCTATCCCTTTCTTGGTTGGGGACGTAGTAAAACCCGATTTGACTACGTCCCTGTTCACAGTTTTTTCACAATTTATGCTTTCGTAAGTTTTCTCGCAATAAAGCTTGACAGTGCGTTGATACCTACCACGAGTACGAGCAGGATCACTGCGGTTGCGTATGCCTGGTCCATGTAGAGGCCCTCGCTTGAGAGGACGTACATATGAAGGGCAAGCGTTCGTCCGGATCCCATCACGCTGTCCGGAATCTGGGCTACGGTTCCGGATGTGTACATCAGAGCCGCGGTCTCGCCGACGATACGTCCGATGGCGAGGATCACGCCTGCGAGCACGCCGGGGATTGCGGAGGGCAGCACGATGCGGAACACGGTGCGCAGTTTGCCGGCGCCCAGTCCGAAGCTTCCTTCGCGGTACGAATCAGGAACCGCTTTCAGTGCTTCCTCCGTCGTCCTCATGATCAGCGGAAGGATCATGATCGCGATGGTGAAGGCGCCTGCCAGTAGGGAGAAGCCCCACCCCAGTGTGTTTACGAAGAACAGCATACCGAAGAGGCCGTACACGATAGACGGGATTCCCTGCAGTGTCTCTGTCGTCAGGCGGATGACCTCGACGAATTTATTTCCTCTCTTTGCATACTCCACAAGGAAGATCGCGGAGAAGATCCCGAAAGGCACTGCGATGATCAGGGATAACAGCGTCATAACGATCGTATTGACAAAAGCCGGTATGACCGAAGCATTTTCAGAACTGTATTCCAGTGAGAAAATCGACGGTGTGATATGCGGCAGTCCATTGATCAGGATATACGCGATCAGGAAGATCAGCACCGCAAATGTGATGATCGACGCCAGCATCACGAGCAGCATCACGATAAATGAGCCCGGATGTTTCAGATAAGTCTTAAGCTTATCTGCAGCCGTTGTCTTATTAACCATTGTTGTTCCTGTCTGATTACTCATGATCCGCCCCCCTCTTAAGTAATGCTACGCTTAAGTTGATGATCAGGATGAACACGAAGAGCACGACTCCTGTTGCGATCAGCGCTTCTCTGTGAAGGCCTGTCGCATAGCCCATCTCTATTACGATATTTCCGGTAAGGGTACGGATACCGTCCAGGATACTTCCGGTAAGTCTCGCCTGGTTACCGACGATCATGATGACCGCCATCGTCTCGCCGATGGCGCGTCCGATCCCCAGGACGATCCCCGCGATCACGCCTGATTTTGCAGCCGGGATAATTACTCGGAAGATACTTCTCTCTTTTGTTGCTCCCAGTGCGAGCGAACCTTCATAGTAATGAGAAGGAACCGCGCGCATCGCGCTCTCTGTCGTTCCGATGATGGTCGGGAGGATCATCATGCCGAGGATCAGGGAGGCGGTCAGGATGCTGTTTCCGTTGCCCGGCTTGGATACAAGGTGCGCCTTATACAGAAATGTTCCGAACTCGCGGACCAGCGGCACAACTACTACCAGACCGAAGAAGCCGTAGATGACCGAAGGGATGCCGGCCAGCAGCTCGGTCGCCGCTTTGAGCGGCTTGTAGATCTGCTTCGGGCAGTACATTGCCATGAAGACAGATGTCAGGATCCCGATCGGCACGCCGAAGATGATCGCTCCCGCAGTCACATAGAGACTTCCGACGATCATCGGCAGGATCCCGAACTGTTCGCTGTTCGGCCGCCAGATCTCACCTGTCAGGAATTTGATAAATCCGATTTCTCTCATTGCAGGGATACCATTTGCAAACAGGAAGATGCAAATGAGCGCTACCGCCAGCACGGATGCACACGCGGCTACGAAAAATACTCCCTGCATGAATTTTTCAGTCCATGCTTTTGATTTCATTTTTTCCTCCTAATGAGCCGGGAAGACATTTCTTATCTGCCCGGCTCATATTTTTTAAGCGGAAATCTTTTCTCTGATGATTTCTCTGTTTGTATCAGGTTCAGCAGCTCAAAATACTGTTGTTTCCTTAATTATATAGCGTCCCATGTTGTCACATCGCCAAGGTAGATGCTCTTAACCTGATCGGAGGACAGATCGTCTGTCGGATTGTTCAGGTTTACGATCACTGCGATACCGTCTGTAGCGATCACTGTGCCCTCAAGCTCTGCTGCCTCTTCGTCCTTCAGCTCTCTGGACGCCATACCGATATCATAGCTTCCCTCGATCGCGGATGTCATACCTGTTGTAGAATCAGATGTCTGAAGCTCGATGCTTGCGTTCGCGTTCACTGCCTTGTAAGCCTCGATCAGTTTCTCCATCAGCGGAGATACGGAAGAAGATCCGCCTACGACACAGCTTCCTTCCGGAGCCTCTCCTGCATAAGCCTCAACGTCAGCTACCGGAATGTATCCCTCGTCAGCTACAACTTTCTGTCCCTCTGTGCTCATGATGAATGCCATGAAGTCTTTTGCAACCGCGTTGTCGGAATCCGGTTTCACAGCTACGTTGAACGGTCTGGATACTTTGTAGGATCCGTTCTCGATGTTCTCTGCCGTAGCCTCTGCTCCGTCGATCTTAACAGCCTTTACCTGTGACTCGTCAAGAGATCCGAGTGAGATGTAACCGATCGCGTACTCGTTCTCAGCTACAGTTGTCATCATAACAGCCGTGCTGTTTGTGGTCTGCGCATCCAGTGTGATCATGTCGTTGTCTTCATCATCTACAACACCGAACAGCTCTGTGAAAGCTCCTCTTGTACCTGATCCTTCCTCACGTGTTACGGCTGTGATCATATTTGCCGCATCCCAGTCGCCTGAAGCTGCTGCGTCGCCGCCTTCTTCTGTTGCCGCTGCGTCGCCCTCAGCAGATGTGTCGTCTGAGCTTCCGCCGCATCCCACTGCCATAGCAGCTACCATTGATACTGTTGCTAATACTGCGATAAACTTTTTCATTTTCATGTTGATAATCTCCTTTTTTAATTCAGATTATTATGTACTGCGCTTCTGTCTCTGCGCTGCCGCGGTCCGTTCTCTCCCGTCGACGCTATTCATCATAAAAGAGAAATGTAAAATGTATGATCAAGTCTATGTTAAATCTGTGTAAAGTCGCAAAAAGCCCTGATTTGCGGCGTTTTGCACAAATCAGGGCCGTATTTTCCCATATATTATACTTTAAAATAACCAGAATGCTTTACTAACCGAGAAGGAATTCTCCCAGATCTTCTATCGTATAGAACACCTTATCCGCCCCTGCTTCGATAAATCTGTCAGCGACTTCCCGGCATTTTACTTCCTGCTCTTCCGGGGAGAGCGCTTCATATTCTTCCTGCGTCAGTCCCATCTCGGAGCTTCCGACTACGATGCCCGCGGACCAGACGCCCGCATTTTTTCCTTCTTTAATATCAGAGATTGTGTCACCCACTTTCAGGACACGGCGCACCTTCTTGAGCCCCAGCGCCTCGATGTTGCGGAAGATCATATAAGGATAGGGGCGTCCTTTCTGCTCAGTGGAGTCCGGGCTGAACCACACGTCCGGCTCGTAGCCTTTCTCCTTTGCCGCCGGAACGATGATCTCCATCATCTTGTCATTATAGCCTGTGGTGGAGCCGATCTTGATGCCGTGTCTCCTCAGACGGTTCACAGTCTCTACGACGCCCGGCTTCGGATCCGCGTAGAGATGAAGGATGCTTAACAGCTTCTCCTCGAAGATCTGATAGAGCGCCTGAGCCTCTTCCTCGCCCGGCTCTTTGCCGTACTTCTCTGTCCAGAGCGCTTTGATCCGGTCCATCTTCAGCATGGTGCGGATATGGTCGATCTTGAGCATTCCCATGGGTTCGCGCACTTCCTCCATGGTGGGCTCGATACCGTACTGCTTAAACACTTCCACGAACGCCTGCACCGGCGCCATGCATCCGTAATCTACTGTTGTCCCCGCCCAGTCAAAGATCACTGCCTTAATTTTCTTCATGATTGTACTCCTCCAGAAATTCTTTTATGATCGCGCATACTTTCTCGATATCTTCCGGATAGATCTCTCCGATATTTCCGATACGGAATGTCTCCGCCTCCGTCACCTTGCCCGGGTAGATCGCGTATCCCCTGTCTTTGATGTACTCGTACATCTGTGAAAATGTAAAGTGGCACTCTTCCGGGTAGAAGAAGGTCGTGATGATCGGGCCCTGATGGGTACTGTCGATATACGGACGGATCCCCATTTCAGCCATTTTTTCGATGAGGAGACGGTTATTTTCCGCGTAACGTCTGCTCCTCGCCTCGATGCCGCCCTCTTCTTCAAGCTCTTTCATCGCCTGCGCGAATGCAAGGACTACGTGGGTCGGGGAAGTAAATCTCCACTTGCCGTCCACTTCCATCGTCTTCCACTGGTCATACAGGTCGAGCGACAGGCTTCTCGCTTTCCCCGCGCTTGCCTCCAGAAGATCGCGTTTTGCGATAATGAAAGAGAAGCCCGGAACACCCTGGATACATTTGTTGGCGCTGCTGATGATGAAATCGATGCCCCAGTCCTTCACCGGGATGTCCACGCCGCCGAAACTGCTCATAGCGTCCACGATAAAGACTCTGCCTTTTTCCTTTACGACTTTTCCGACCGCTTCGATATCGTTTAAGATACCGGAAGTCGTCTCGCTGTGCACCATGGATACGTGTGTGATCGCAGGATCCGCGTCCAGCATCTCGGCGATCTTCTGCGCATTCGGCACTTTATTGTAGTGCTCATTGTATACCTGATGCTTAATACCTGCATGGCCGGCGATATCAGCCATACGCTCGCCGTATGCGCCGTTGGCGCAGATCAGGAGCTCGTCCCCGGAGCCGATGACGCTTGTAAGTACGGACTCCACGCCGAATGTGCCGCTTCCCTGCATGAGCACCGCCGTATACTCATCCTCAGATACATGGGCCAGCTTTAACAGCCCTCTGCGGATCTCCTGCGTGATCTGTTTGTAATCATCGTCCCATGTACAGTGGTCGAACATCATCTGCTGTTTCACCGTGTCCGTCGTAGTGAGCGGTCCCGGTGTAAGAAGTTTATATGATTTCATCTAAGTTTCCTCTCTTTTCTCTTTGATTGGGGACGTAGTAAAACCCGGTTTTACTACGTCCCCGTTCACAGTTTTTTCACAATTTACAGTCCTGCTTCTTCTTTTGCCGCCTCGGAGATCGCCTGATGCTGCTCGAGAAGATCAACTGTCAGTTTCTCCGGGAATACTTTTGGATTGGCTGATTTATTTGCCGCATCCGTGGACTCGCCGTTGTAAAGCGCGTTCGGGTAGTAGGACTGAAGCTCTTCGCGTCCGTTCTCGATGATGCACTGTGCCATCTCCATTGCAAGCGGGTTCGTGTCGTCACCTTTGTCTACGACAGCGACAGACTCTGTCAGGCTGAAGTTGCCTTCCGCCGGATCGATATAGTCGATCGGAAGTCCGTCTGCTTTGTCTGCAACCGCCTGCTGGCGCAGTCCGAATCCAATCGCCACCTCTCCTGCACGCACTTTCTTAAGCGGCGCGGAACCGGAATCTTCAAGGTGGTCGCCTACATTTTCATAGATGCCTGCAAGCACATCCTGGGCGCCGTCCTCGCCGTACTCGGATACGAGCGCCTGGATCAGAAGCCATGCTGTGGAAGACGCGGCAATATCCGTTACAGACACGAAGCCTTTGTATACCGGATCCGCCAGGTCGGCGATCGACTCCGGCATCGGCAGGTTATTCTCCTCCATCATCTCTGTGTTCACGATGATGGTTCCTTCCTGTGAAGTGATCGGCGCGCAGTAAGGCTCGAATTCGTCGATCGTATCCACGTCAAATGTCAGATCCTGGAACATGGAGTTCTGAGCCTGCGCACTCTCTACGTAGAATGTACTCATCGTCACCATATCCGCCTCGATATCCGTGCCCTCTGCCAGCAGCTTGCCGCCGAGCTCGGACGTACCGAATGTCTGGAACATGTACTTGCCTTCGTATCCGTTATTGTCAAGCGCGTTCTCCATCGCCGTGATCGCTTCCTCGTCCGCATTGGAATAAATGATCACCTGGTCATCTGAGGATCCTGTGTCGCATCCTGTAAGTCCCATGCCGGTCACGGCCACTGCCGCTGCAAGTGTAAGGGATGCCGCTCTCTTAAGATTCATCTTTTTCATCGTTATAGTTCTCCTTATATTTCTTGATATTTTTATAAATCCTGTCGGGGCAGGCTTTCTGACATTCATGCCGCTTTCCTTTTCTCAAAGCGGTAGATCTTAGCCGTGTTCTGTCTGCTCTCGCTCATCTTCGCCAGCCTGCGGAACACCGCCCTTGCGATCAGGTTCGTGAGCAGGATCAGAAGCGACAGCACGAAGATCTCGTTAAATTCATTGAAATACTGTAATTCCTGTATCTTTGTCGTGATGACCATGGTCCTCGCACCGGCGATAAAGATCACGGCGCTGACTGTCACCATTGCATTTACAAAATAGTAACTGAACACTTCCAGCAGTGTGGAAAGGGCGTTGGGCGTCACCACTCTGGCGATCGTCTTGAGCCAGTTGTCTCCCATCAGCATCGCCGTCGTCTCCCAGGATGCATTCATCTTCGACAGGGAGTTTTTCATCATCAGGTACGGCGTCGAGAAGTAATGGACGATATTACAGATGATGATGATTGGGAAAGTATTCTGCAGCGGCGTCCCCGTAAATACGAACAGGTAGGCAAGACCGATGACCATGCCGGGGATCGTGTTCGTCACAAGTGCGATGCTGTCGATCACCTTCTTTAATTTCCCGCTGACTGTGCTTCTCGCCGTCACAAGTGCTCCGCCGTAGGCGATCAGCGTACCTGCCAGTGCAGTGATCAGAGCCACCATCACGGAATTTACATATACGCCGTAGAGCTGCCTGTCCTCAAATACCGCCTGCACATGCTCCAGTGTGAAATTCATCCGGTACGGCCACTCCTCGATAAACGGAGTCACAAACATGACGATAAACATACTCAGCGCACAAATCAGGACCGCGCCGCTTAAGACTGCGAACACCACATCTCTCTTCACGCCTTTCTTCAGCTCGATCGGGGAGATCTTGTTGTAACGCACATTGTATTTCTCCAGAATGTGGAGCACCGTGATGCTCACCACCGACGGGATGATCATGATCAGTGCGACCACCGCGCCGTTCCCGAAGTTCGGGATGCTTCCGAGCATCTCCGCGTAGAGCACGCTTGCCACGACCTCATACTGTCCGCCCACAGACGCCGGGATACCGAAGTCTGTAAAGCACAGGAAGAAGGTCTGGATAAATGACGTCGCCAGGGTTCCAAGCAGCGGGATCACGATCGTCATCCGGAAGGTCTGCAGCGGGGAATCCCCCATCAGCCTTGACACGATCATGAACCGCTTGTCAATGTATCCCATTGCATTGTTGATCAGCGTAAATGCGACCGGGAGCGTATACACCACATAGCCCAGCAGCAGACCGTTGAATCCGTAGATGTCAAAGAGCTGTCTGCCGAAAAGCTTTGTCAGAAGCCCCTGTTTCCCGAAGGAATAGATGATCGCGAATCCGTACGTGATCGTCGGGAGCAGCATGGGCAGGATCGCCGCCTTGCTGATCAGCCATTTATAGCGCTTTCCTACATTTGTATAGTGGATCGTGTAGGCAAGGATAAATGCCAGTACAGTTGCCAGCAGCGCGCTGCATATGGAAATCGCGAAGCTGTTCCCGAGAGCGCGCAGGAAACCTCTTCCGGTCAGCACCTCGATATAATGGGAAAGCGAAGCCGCCTCTCCGTTTCCGGTGAAGGATTTGATCAGGACGCTGATCATGGGTACTGCCAGGAATCCTGCGAAGAACACTGCCATCACCGCAAAAATCACTTTAATCTCTCTGTTCTTTCTCATAGCGTCCACCTCTTCAGCCGACCTGCGCCTGCTGTGCAAGCTGTCCCGCGAACAGAGTGAAGATGTTGTTCTTCTTGATCTCCAGCTGGTTCAGGATGAATTTCTTCACAAATCCATTCTCCGGCTGCTGGATGATCTCCTCCGGACGGCCGAACTGGGCGATCTGCCCTTCATTGATGATCATCACACGGTTGGAAAGCGTCAGCGCTTCCTCCGGATCATGGGTTACGATGATCGTCGTCAGATTGTACTGCTCTGCGATCGTGCGGATCCTGTCCTTGATGGATTCTTTGATCACGCCGTCCAGAGCACTTAACGGCTCGTCGAGCAGCAGGATCTTCGGCTTCATGACCATCGTCCTTGCAAGCGCGACTCTCTGCTTCTGTCCGCCGGAGAGCTGTCCAATCCTCTTATTCAAATGCTCCTCAAGGCCGAGCAGGTGGATCAGGTCTTCCACTTCTTCTTTGGAAGAGATCTCCGGATTGTTCCTCAGCCCGTATGTAATGTTCTGGTAGACATTCAGGTTCGGGAACAGTGCGTAATCCTGAAATACGATATTGAATCCTCTCTTCTCCATAGGAACATCCGTGATGTCCTCGCCGTTGTAGATGATCTGTCCGCCGTCCGAATCCACGATCCCGAGGATCAGGTTCAGAAGCGTCGTCTTGCCGCATCCGGACGACCCTAATATAGAAACGATCTCTCCATCCTCGATATTCAGGCTGATGTCGGTGAGCACCGGCGTGCCGTCATAACTCTTCTTTACATTTTTCAACTCAAGCATAATACGTAAACTCCTCTCTGCTTTTCCGCTCCGTCTCCCGGCTGTCTGCACGTAAGATTATACCCACGTTGTTTCCGGAATTTCTATCAAGAAAAAATCAAGCCTCTGTAAAGAGATTGTAAACTTTACAGAGGCTTAACATACTTTAAGATGTAGGTTTTCTACCATTCATACGCTTTGCTGCGCACTACTTTCTCACATTTATTCAGTTGTTTCACATAATGATCATAGTCCGATGAGATCAGCCCCATGTAGATCATATCCACGATCAGAAGCTGCGCAGATCTGGAGAAAATGGCATTGCCGTAGAAATGCTGGTCCTGGCTGGTGCAGATCAGGATGTCCGCATACTTTGCGATCGTAGAATCCTTGAAATTCGTGACCGCCACCGTACATGCCCCGGAACGCTTCGCCGCTCTCACGGCGTCCACCGTATCTTTCGATTCGCCGGAATAAGAAATGCCCACAGCCACATCCCGCTCAGTCAGCTGTCCCGCCGCGATCTGCTGTAAGTAGCAGTCGGTAAAGTGCCGGCACGGAAGCCCCAGATACAGAAGCTTCGTCAGGAGATCCACCGCCACCACCTCGGAATTCTCCACACTGTAAATGTCAATGATACGTGCGTTTCTGAGCGCCTCGATAACCCTTTTATATGTCTTCCCGGGGAAATTCTTAAGGGTTTCCTCCAGCATCCGCTCTGTTGTCATCGTAATATTGACCGGGATCTCCTCCAGACCGGTCTTCTTATCCAGCGTATAGCCGTACATCAGCCGGGGCTGTCCGGCGTCTTCCGAGCGTTTCCCCGACTTGGCAAGCTCCGCGACCAGCTGGTAGCGGAAGTCCCTGTAGCCCTTGTAGCCCAGAGCTTTCAGCATCCGAAGCACCGTAGGCTGGCTGACCTGCGCTTCTTTCGCCAGACGGTCGATGGGCAGATCCGGGATCTGCTCCAGATGCTCCAGTATGTAGTCTGCTGCCTGCTTCTCCGATTTTCTAAGATCCGCGTAGCCGGATTCGATCAGAGTTGTGATATTGTTCTTCATAGTCTGTACTTTATCCTGTAGATCACAGGCAGGGGTTCATCCTCAAGGGGCGTCCGCCTGTAGAGAATCTACAGAAATTACTCCTTACCGCTCTTCCTTCTATGTTGAAAACATTATAACAGAAGAGAAGAACGGTCGGAGAAGGGATTGTGTTAAATGTTTGTAAAGCGCCGATCGCGATCACTGACCAATTACTGTGCATCATTATCTGAATACAGGATTTTTCTTATCTCGCCTTACTAAAATTGGGAAACAAGAATTTTTTCACTCAACAATCACTCAATAATCGTTGCTATTTCTATAAATATATGGTATATTTTAAAGAGAAAAGGCGGTGAAAAAATGTTCTCTTCAATATATAACTGTTTTGCTTTCGTAATCAGAAGCATATTGAATTGTGCTGACACTCAGCTTTATCTTTCTTATCTCTGTATAAGTCCGTCCAAATCAAAAACATTGAACATAATTCTAACCAAATGGTTTCCCGAAATATTTGAATCAGGGAATATTTCAAGAATTTTGACACCGTATTTTTTTGACCGGAAAAATGTAATCAGTAAAATATACATTTTTGTAAATGAGTGTATTCAATCAAACTCTGTATCTCTACTGATACGCCTGGCAAGTAAACTAGATACAGCTATGGCAGACTGTATATCGGATTATACTACCGACGAAGAAATTTATGGCTTAAATTCAAACAGCAAAGAACAGCAGGTTCAATTACTTCCAAGATGCCATTGTAAATGGGCACATAAAAATAAAGACAAAAATTGTAGTATTGACCTGAATAACTTTTTAGAGCATTTCTACTATGTGGATACAAAAGCATTGTATGAGAAAACACACTGTTCCGTAAGCCATGTGTTTCTGGAATCTTCCACTTTTAGCCGTGCAGAAGAAAGAGGTTATTTATCTATAGGAATCAGCGCATTGAGTGATCAGATCGAATTAGATTCTATTTTAGCGGACGATCATGAAAGATGTTCATTTATTGTAAACTCAATTTCTAACGTAGACTTACTTGTTAAAAACGCGCTATCTATTCAGAAAAAAGCAATGCAGGAAGGAGTTGATATTCTATGTTTTCCTGAAATGTTGGGACATCCGAAAGTAAACAGGGCTCTCAAAGAAAAGCTAGCGGATTATCCAGAAGATGACCTACTAGATTATTCTGCTTTGACCATTTGCCCGACATATTGGAACGATCATACTAACAAAGCCGAAGTGATCAATAAGTTTGGTGAACAGGTTATAGCGCAGGCAAAACAAATCCCGTATCCGTTGCCTTCTCAAGGCAAACAGTACATAGAGGATATCAGACCGGATCACCACATTCATCTCATTCATTGTGAAGGAATCGGAAGAATGGCTGTTATAATCTGCAAGGATGCAATAGACAGAGATTATCTATTTAATTTGATCAATGAATTGAAAGTCACACTACTGTTCGTGCCTTCATTTTCTACTGGTTTTTACGACTTCCAGGAAAATTTAAGCCTGTGCCGTGCATTTGACTGTACAGCAGTATGGATTAATTGTTGCTCGCTGTGTCTGATGACAGGGAAAGAGAAACTTGAAAAAATTGGAACTATCTTAAAAACTGGAAGAAGATCTCAATTTAAAAACGGGTATTATCACTTCACTCATAAAAACTGCACCAAAGAAAACGCAGGAGGATGCCATAATTGTCTATATATTCAGCACATATGTTTTAATTCACAGATTTAGTGGACATAATTATAGCATGGCATAACATATATAGAAACAGGAGGAATTAATCATGTTGAATAAGGAGACATATGCTATATTAAAAAAAGAAATAGAAAAGGATACTCTAAATGAAAATGATTTGAAGAATTTAAATGCGGATTTATCACAGCTGCTGATTCACTTATATTTAGAAAAAAATTATCCCAAGATCAAAGCTGAAATATCGCACGGAAAAAGATTTCAGAATCTCTTTATGAAAGTTGTTCGTGATAAAATTTCCTACTACATAGGGTCATTTTCATGTATATTGAATTTGTTTGAACTTTTAGTCAATCGCACAAATAAAACTCTGTCATTTCGGGAACAAATGCTCTCTCTATATACGAAAGCTAATGTTAAAAATATTGCTGAATTTCTACTGGATCATCCAGATTCACAGCACAGAGTAATTGCTCAAAATATAGATATTGATAAAGGTTATTTGTCTCATATTTTAAAAGAGTTACAGGAAGCCGGTTGTGTAGAACGATACGGGACTGGAAAACGAAGTTTCTTTTCATTATCAGTACAAGGACGTGATTATGTAAAAAAACAAAAACAGCTTAATAGATTGATGCTCTACAATTACCTTATTAAAGATGATTTATTTAATAATAAATATAAAATCCCTAAAAACACATGTCTTGAAGAAACAAAATATCTAAATCGATTTTATATTTTAGATATGGGAAATGAAACAGAACTACAGCTTAAAAACCGGGAGGTGCAGTATGCAAGAGCAAATTAAAACATTATTAGAGCAATTAGATAAAAAAAATCCAAATTGGAAGGAGCAGTTAAGAAGTGAAGATAAAGACAGTGTCATGGATGAAGAGACCAGAAATCAAGTAGCCAAATTAATTATGGCATTTCGACAACTTTTTAAGGAAAAGGATACCGATGATATCGAGCTTCTCTCCTCTTATTTCGACGATGAATCATTGATTGAACGTATATATGCAGAGGTAAAGCAGACTCTTATTTATTACAACTCATTTTCTGTATTGAGGGAGATTGAGCAGACTGATCAGGATCTTGTGACCCATTTCATTGAAGACGTTTTTCATTATTGTTTATTAAGAGTAGACTTGCAGGTATTTAAAAAATATTCTGATTATGGGGATAGCAGAATAGACAATGTCGTATGGGCCTTTGATAACCTAACAGATTATTATATTCGAAGATTGTTTACGCAAGACACGGTGCAAAATGATTTTCAAAATGAGACGGGATTATCAAAAACTAATAGCGACTTTTATGCCGATTTATACGAAAGGAACTTTTCTGAATTGAGATTGAATACTATTTTAAATATGCTTCAGAATAATCAAGAGCGAATAAAGCAGTTAGAGCGAATTTTAATAGAGGACTAGTATAGGATATGTCAAGGATAATGTGCAGATCCCTGTAGGGAATACTGCCTGACCTTGACATTCTCTTTTTGATATACTAATCTGCGGCATTAATCCTTCAGGTTGGCAACGTGAATCCTTATTCCTGTTTTGTTACTTACCTATCGTCCCCCACTGATAATTATCGTTTTACTCTCCCTTCAATATCTCCGCCGGCCGCTTCTTGAACAGCACTTCCGCCGCCTCCGCCCCGTAATCCATGGCCAGTACATCCGCTGCTTCCGCAAGCTCCGGCGTACGCAGGACCGGATCATGGGCATCGGACGCCACCACGCCCGCAAGGCCGCGGGACAGGATCCACTCTGCCGCATGGTAAGAGCGCTCCCCGAACTCACGCAGCAGACTGCCCTTATTAATCTGTAATATAATTCCGCGGTCCGCAAGCTCCGCAGCCCTGCCCGCATCCTGCTTCGTGAAATCATATCTTTCCGGATGGGCGAGCACGAGACGATACCCCATCTTTCTGAGCACTTCCAGCCTGCGCAGCGCCTCTCCGTATCCAATGTCAAAATAAAACTCCACCAACAGATAGCCGCTTCCGTTCAGGGAAGGAAGCGGATGATTCTCTGCATAGTGGAGTAAGCTTTCATTTACAAGGAGTTCCATGCCGGAGGCAATGCGCAGAGGCAGACATGCGCGCCCGATGGCGCTTCTGAGCGCGGAAAGACCTCTGCGGTACTCCTGTATCATGATCTGCGGATCCAGGGAAGAAAAGTCGGCATGAGACGTTGCAGTCATGATCCGCACCCCGCTGCCGACTGCAGTCCGTGCCATATCAAGTGCATCTTCGATAGTCTGTGCTCCGTCGTCAAATCCCGGAATGATATGTGCATGCAGATCGATCATCCGCTCTCCCCTGCCTTTCTTAATTCTCTGATGTTCTTACTTTTCTGACACTCTTACTTTTCTGACACCCTTACTTTTCTGACGCTCTTACTTTTCTGACACCCTTACTTTTCTGACGTTCTTCCCGACATCCGCCGCATCCGTGCCTTCACCAGATTTTCTCTGGCCGTACCCGTATTTCTGCTGACCATAGCCGTATCCATATCCATAACCGTACCTGCCATATCCGTAGGCTCCCCCGGTCTCGGGAGCATCATTGAACACATATCCAGCAAACTCCGCGCGGCTTCCGCTCAGGGATGCGATCCCCTCTCGGATCCGGCGCTTCGGCACGCTGTCGTATTTCACTACATACAGGATGCTGTCCGCATACTCTGATAAAAGCGAAGCATCCTGGAATATCCCGCAGGGCGGGCTGTCTATGATGACATAATCCATCTTTTCCCGCATCAAAGCAATAAATTCCCGGACAGCCTTGCTGCTGAGCACAGGCGCCGGCTGATCCATCTTCTTTGTGCTTCCGAGAAAATAGATCCCGCTCTTCTTAGACTTTCCGATCAACTCCTCGGGTTTCTTCGTTTCATCAAGGACACTGCGCAGACTGTATCTGCCGCGGATTCCAAGCAGCATGGCGTCACTTGGCTTCCTGAGGTCTCCGTCGATCAAGAGCACTTTCTTCTGGTCCGCTGCCATCAGGCGCGCCAGATTGACCGCCAGCGTAGACTTGCCCTCGCCGGCTGCAGTACTTGTAATGAGAAGTACTTTGCCGCCGGAGCCGCCCATCTTCCTCTCTAATCGCAGCTTCAATCCGCGCATACTCTCTCTGTATCCATAAGGCAGCCTTTCATCTAGCACGGATATCTTCTGCTGCTTCTGGTTCCTGCGGGCTTTCAGCCGGACCAGTGGCACGGCGGCAAGGCACCGGAGACTTGTGATCTCTTTCATCTCATCCTGATCCCGTGCCGTCTGCCGGAGCAGGGCAAGCACACCCAGGATACACACTGACAAGGCCAGACCGCCCAGAGCGCCGAATGCCACGCTCTTCTTTATCCCCATCTGGTTAAAAGGATCTGTCGGTGTACTCGGTTCATCCAGCATATTGAACTGGATATCGCCCAGCACAAACCGCGCCGTATCCGGATAGACCGCGATCGCCGTGTCAAGGATCGCGCGGGCATCTTCCGCCGACGGACTCTCCGCCCGCATGGTCACCACATTGGAATCCTCAATGGTCTCCGCCGTGATCGTCCCGTTCAGCGTGTCCGTTCCCAGCTGTTCCAGCAGAGTATTTCGGAAGAAGCTGCTCTCTAATATGTAAGGAAATGTCTTCGACATCTGATCTGCTGTGGTACTGTCATAATAGAAACTGTAACTGCCGCTGGATTCATCACCAGTGCCGACAGTAAAGGTGGCTGTACATGCATAGAGCGGCTTATTATAAAATCTCTGATACACAGTAAATACCGCCGCCCCTGCTGTCACAAGGGCAAGGACGAGCCACCAGAGCTTCCGGAAGCTCTTCCACATGCTCTGGATCAGGCGGCCGAGATCGATCTCCACCTCATCATTCTGTTCTTTTATCTCAATGTCCTTTCTGTGTTCCGCCATGTGCTCAACCTCTCTCTTCTGTACTTTGCGCATCACTCTTCCGGCTGTTTCCATATGCATAGTTTCCATATCTGTAGCTGCTGTATCCGCCTTCCGATATTCCCTGGAACCATTCCTTGTGAAACGCATTGAGGATAAATCCGGCGAAATCTTTCCCGCTCTGCCATACGGCGTCCACCGCGTCATTGATCATCCGGACATCCGCACGGTCCTCCCGGACGACCAGCAGTACCGAATCCACCACATTCATCCATACCTCGGCATCCGAAGAGACAGAGACCGGCGAACAGTCTACGATAATGTAATCCAACTCCCGCTTCCACGCATCCATCCATGCCTGAAGCTTCACTCCGTCCAGTATAGACGCCGGATCCTCCGCCGCACGATACTGGAAAAGCTTCCAGAACTTATGTTTCTCATCGTACCGGATCATGGTCTTCCCCTCTGTCTTTCCCTCCAGAGCCTCCGCCAGAGATACCGCGTCTCCTTTCTGCTCCTCAAACAACTTATGCATCGCCGGCTTCAGAAGATCCCCGTCAATGAGCAGCACTTTCCTGTGCTTTTCGGCAAGGGCGAGCGCCAGATTCGCCGCCACCGTAGACTTTCCTTCATTTTCCATCACACTGGTCACAAGCAGGACCTGTTCCTTCTTCTTGCGCAAATGATATTCCACACGCGCCTCGACCCTTCTCGTCGCTTCTGCAAATCCCATCGTCACCAGAGGAGAGTTCAAAAGAAGGGAACGCTTCTCCCGTCCGTTTTCTTTTCCATTTCTCTTTCCTTTCCTGCTCTTGCCCGCGCTCTTTCTGCGGCTGCCCGCTCCGCGCAATGTGTCTTCCGCCGCGCCGATCCCAAGACTGTCGAACAACTCAAACGCACCGCCCTTTGCTTCATATGGGATCGTCCCTCTTATCTTTCCATCCAGCTGTCTGGCTCCGCAGGCGGGAGTCTTCACTGTAAAGCGGAGAAGATAGAACAGGCAGATCACCCCTGCCATAGCGATCATAGCAAGCCCTGCCAGGAGATATCTGTGGGAAAGCGCCCAGGAAGTATTGGACGGAGCCGATGGGACTTCCGGGTCCTGCACGATCTGCAGGGCGGAGTTGGAAAATACATCGCCCGCCACATCTTCATAATGCCTCAGCGCAGAATTGATATATAAATATGCCTGTCTCGGATCAGAACAGGTGGCGCTCAGGACCATCAGGTTCGTCTCTGTAACCGGTGTGCAGCTGATCGTTCCATGGATATCCTCGCCCGTATCTTCTACGATCCGCTCCCGGAGCACATCGCTCTGGAATACCTGGCTGAATACATCCGCCATCTGAGTGGCCAGCGACAGGGAAGAATACGTATTGGACTCCCCTTTCAAGGTCACGACCAGAGTGGCTGATGAGGTATACTGAGGCTCATAGGTCAGATTATGCCAGCCCGTGGCAAGGAACCACAGGGAGATCCCGGCGATCAGGATCATCCAGGCATTGCGCAGAAGATCCATGCACAGCCCTCGTATGCTTATCTCGTCGAATCTGAATAACTCCCGGTTCATGCTCCCCCTCCTTCCACGATGACAGTCAGCCACGTCTCTCCGCCGTCTGTCTCATAATGGATCTCATAGCATCCGGGCGTATCCGGATCCACATTCGAATCTGCCGATACCCCTGACACATCGATTGAATTTCCGCTGGAGTCTGTCACACTCTCGATATAATCCGAAGGATCGACAGAAGCTCCCTGCTGAAGATAGACGATCCCCGCCGTCAGACCGATCTGTGTCTGCTGATTTTCCGCGCTCACCACATGGACCGGAAGATCTGCCGTCGAAGTGTCGCCGAAACTGTTGCTCACCTCCACCGACATCGTATAGTTTCCCGCTCTGGAATAATTGACGTCCGTAGCCGTCTGGGTGATCCAGTCGTCCAGATCGCCGTCCAGCATATCCTGGGCACCCAGACGGTCCATAGCCTCCGTGTAGCTGCCCTCCTGCTCCCGGAATACAAGCGGCTCTGTCAGTGTAAATCTGGGAGGATGATAATCCGTGAACCGTACGTCTCTTGTAAGCGACGCCGTCCGGTTCGCCGAGTCAAAGACAACATAGGTAAGGCTGCACACGCCATCCGAGATAAAACGGGAAAAAGAGCCCGCCACGATCTGGTCTGTCAGGTCTCCATCCTCCGCATCCGATGCAGTAATGCCTTCCATCAGCTGCTCCTGCGTATATTCACATGGGATTTCCAACACATCCCGGTCACTGGTGATCACCGGATCCGACATATCCCGGCTCCCCAGCGCCAGCACTTCCGACACCCCGAAAATGCCAAATGACAGGACAAATACTATGATCAGTGCCATCTTAACTATCTTCATCCGTACTCCTCCAAACTCATGCGGCCCTGCCGCTGTATCATAGATCAGAATTCATCCAGGAACCTGCGGATCCCTTCTTCATCTACTTCCTCGATCCTGTGGTCTCCTACTTTATATACATGGTCGCACATAGCAAATACACTGGGCCTGTGGGCTGCCACAACAACCGTGCGATGCGGCTCATTCCTGATAATACTCCTCAGGACTCGGCGCTCCATCGCAACATCCAGGGCGCTGGTCGCCTCATCCAGTATCATGACAGGCGCATCCGCCAGAATCGCCCTTGCGATCGAAAGCCGCTGTTTCTGCCCCTCTGAGAAACGAGTCCCCCGCTCCCGCACTTCCGTATCCATGCCATTCTCCAGCTTCTCCACAAACTCCCATGCACATGCCGCTTCCAGGGCAGACCGGATCTCTTCATCCGTGGCGTCCGGCTTCACCATGCGCATGTTATCCGCGATCGTGCCGGAGAACATGGTATTTCCCTGGGGGATATAGCTGAACATGCACCGGGTAGATGAAGACGCTCTCAGTTCATCCCCTCCCGGGTTTCCCACAGTGATCTTTCCTTTTTGTGGATGATACAGCCCAAGGATCAGATTCAGCGTGGTCGTCTTGCCCTGGCCGGATGGTCCGATGAGAGCCACGATCTCTCCCGGCTCCGCATGGAAAGACGCATCCTGATAGATCCATTTCTCCTCCTCATAGGCAAAATCCACATCATCCATATGTACATAGATGCCGCATTCGCGCCCCTTCTCCCGGATCGCATCCGCCTCTTCCTTATCTTCCATCGAATCCCTCGGAAGACTGGTGATCTCCATGATCCGCTCTGCGCTGATACCGGAGCGGATGACCATAGGCATCAGGCCCAGTATCCCGCTGAACGATCCCCGCAGCGAAGCCGCCATGGATACAAACATGGTCATCGTACCGTAACTGATGTCTCCCTGCCAGAGCCGGAACGCCGCAAACCCGTAGCAGGCGTAGCCCACCGCCTGCCCTACCAGAGAGGTGGCGATGGTCATGGACTGCTGGAACCGGTTCTGCTTCAGGCTTAAATCCACTGTCTCCTGCTGGATCTTGTGAAACTTCTCCGTCACCCGGTCGATCATGCCGAACGCCTTGATAAACTGCAGGTTCTGGAAGGTCTCCTGATCAAAGACCGTGCGATCGCTGGCCACGTTCTGGTTCTCCCTCTGGAACTCCCGCATCTTCTTTGCCGAGTACCGGGAGGTGAGGAAGGAAATGGGCGCTCCCATAAGGGCGATCAGCGCCATCCACGGGTCGTGCTGCACGACGATGACAAAAGCGCCGCCGAAACTGATGAGGGTGGTCACCACATTTGGCAGGAAGGTCAGGATGGTATTTGCCACCATGCCCGCATCCCCGTTGACCCGGTAAAGAAGGTCACCGGAGCGGTACTTGGCCAGAGACTCCCAGTTGGTCCGAAGCACCTGCTCATAGATGTCCCCCCGGATCTCATTGGTGACTTTCAGCCGCACCTTCAGGGACAGCCGGGACTTCACCGCATTGATGAAGATCTGGGACACGCCCACGCCCACATAAGTACCCGCCACCCGGACGATCTCCATGGAGTTCACCCCGGTGATGGCGTCCACCAGGTCCTTGCTGACCACCGAGGTCCCAAGCCCCAGCACGGAGCCGGAAGCCCCCAGCAGGATGTAGACGCCGATGAGCAGCCAGTAGCGGCGCACATAGGCGTACATCCACAGCACCTCGCCCATGATCTGCTTCAGCCGTCCCTCTTTAATTCTCTGTATGTAATGCCTCACAGAAGCCATATCCTATGTAACTCCCCTTAAAATGCAAAACCTCACTCCCATATCCCTCCGCCAAACGCGGGAATACGGGAATGAGATTCCCCC
>DWVY01000042.1 GCA_019119995.1 Candidatus Mediterraneibacter faecavium
TCAGAGCATTGCTTTTGTGTGCTGTCAAGGGTGGCGTAAGCTGCCATCAAACATCATATCTGCGATTTTCAAGGTTCAATCTGAGCCTATTTCTTAGGCTCCATTTTTTCATAACTCATTTGACACTACCAGAAATATTCGACCGTTCTGTTATTGTCTCATTTCTGTTGCTTTCTTTCATATTCTCATCCACTCGCGCATATAAATATCTTCAAAATCGTCATCTCGCCTATTCCAGATTTTGGGGGCAATCACGATTTTATTTTCATTCTGAGACAAATACGCCCCCCACCAACTGAATGTACTGTTGGCCAGAATGAAGTGCTTGCATGAATACATAAGCCGTAATTCTTCGTAATCCGAATTATCCAAATCAACATAGACAGCATTTTCCTCCAATCTCCACTCATTACGAATCCATTCAAGATCCTCATGTGATGTTGAAAAAATATAAAAAATCGGCTCATGAACTTTTGACTTAATTATCGCAATTGCCTTTCTGTAGTATTGTTTATCACATATGTTCAGTTCATTGCTAAATTTTTCAGATACATAATCCCCTCTTCTTACGTGGATACAGACGCTTTCGCCAGATTGAATTTTATTCAGCATTCTTATGTTCTGCTCCGATGGCGGAGTTTTTATCAACAGCTCACGACGGATTTGCCTTGCTATTGAATTAAAATACTTTTCCGTTTGCCACCAACCATTAATATATTTCATCCTTTTAGCACATAAAGGGAAACCATAATAGCAATATATTTTTTCTGTTGTATAGATTCCTTCTTTAGCCAATAGCTCGTACTTCTCTTTGGGATCCAAATCTGTATACTTCTTTCCCAAAAACTTCATCTTCAACTTAAAATATATATCCAGAATATATTGCTGCCACACCGGTAAAATGGATACAGAATCCTTAAGCGCACAATGGATTAAAGAAAAACTCCTGTTGTCATTCATTCGTTTTGCGGTAACCATCGTCAAAAATATCTTCTCATCGCATTGTTCCTGCAAAGCTCGCGCATAAGCATACTGGAACATTTGGTTGCCCATGCCACACATAACATCTAAAACAATCATTCTCCATTCCTTTCTCATTCACTGTATTTGGGCAATACTTCATACTCGGGAAGAAAGTAATCCGTATAGTGCTGCATACCGTACTTTTCATCTACATAAATATCCGCATTTTCACATGCCAGGTATAAATCAGCATCTGGAATAAACACTCGCTTTCCTTCTCGCTCAGAAACATATGCACTCCACCAACTATAAGTTGAATTTGTAATAACATGATGCTTGCAGCGCGAAATCAGATACCATTCCACGATGTCCCGATTCTTGATAGCAATATCAATAATATGGATATTGCTCTTCTGCCAAAGTCTGTAATGTTCTCTTACCTCTTCATCCTCACATAGAATAAAGAACTCCGGATGTTTCAACTCCTTTTCCAGGTACTGAATTGCATGATCGTAGTAACTAATTGGCAGCAACCTTCCGCAGATAGTAAAGTCGCCTCTCCGAATATGAACGGCTACTGAATTTGTATTCTCTATTTTATTGACACACTCCGCCGCTTCACAAGGTACTCTCTGCAAGCTGAACTGCCTTTGAATTCCCGCTCGATACTCGTCAAAATATCGATATGATTCAAAGAAACCTCGAATATAGTAATTTTTTCCTTTTTGAAATGGCTGCTCTTTCTCAAACTTACGATTCTGTATCTTCGGCATCGTTCGCAATTCAAACAAACCACTTTTAATCAAACCCTTTGAAGCGGCCCTCAATACAAAGCGGAATGCACGATTAAGTGCATTTTTCTTTGTTATAAACGGAAAGAATTGCAGAAAATTAAACCAATCGACACGTATTGTACCGATTACCCTTTTCTTGTCAAGGCACATTCTGTTTAGCATATATTCCCTAACATTATCTGCCCTTCCAAGGTGTGATACAATCAAAATTTTCTGATCATACTTTTCCGCTAGCGCATATGCATGAGCATACTGAAACATTTGATTTCCTATTCCTGCGTTTTCTTCTATCTCTACAATAATCATTATGCTCTCCCTCTTAAGTTTGGATATTCTTGTGATTTTAGTATCGAATCCTTTATTTTTTTAAGCATACGATACCATCTATTATTCACATATGATTTCAACCCTACATGCTTCAGATATACCCTGTCTACAGCTTCCCAACCGCCTTCTGAATAAGCACTCAAGACAGCCTGCCGCAATGGAGAATGCTTAGATGGTTCATTCAAATTTTGACTATGTATCTGTGCATCCTGTAATTGTACGTGTACCCGGGTAAGCATCGTTGCTTGTTCCATCATCTGTTTTCCTTTTTCTGAATTCACAATACAAACACTAATCCCATATTTTTTATCCAGCTTCTCTGCTATATCGGGATTCGTCTCTTCAATTCCCCAAAAATCCCCGATTGTAATATCTCCTACTCTATCGGCAGAAGCATATTGACAGCTATAGCATGACTCTCTGTAGGTTTCTCCACGCATAAACAGTCCATAGTATGAAGAGAAGAATGACTCAAATGGCAACTCCTCTACAGAATTATTTCTTTGAATCCAAATCGTCCCTTCTACACTTTCCCAGCCCTTTTTCTTATCCCGAAACTCTATCTTTACAACCTTTCCCCTGTTTTTCTTTTCTATCATCGAAATATAATCCTTCAACATCTGCTGGCTTGGCACTCCATGACACACTAGATCGAGTGTATAGAGATGATCTGAACCATGAAAAATCCGCTTTACTGCTGCTACTTGACAAGGAGTGCCGCAAAACAAAACATCTCTCTCCTCCTTCAATCTTTGCCCTATCTTTGGCAGCGCTCTATCCATGCTGCTCTGAACATATTTGGAGCCTTGCAATAAGTATATCTGCTCTTGATTCTCTATTTCCTGATGCTCAACGCTGTATCCCTCATCCATTTCCAGAGAAGCAGCAGCACCATAGACGACTCCTTTTTTTGAAAGAAACATCTTCGCAATTGCCGCAAATACCCCTCCCGATGTAGATTGCTGATTATAGGTTTCATTACGCCAATTCGCTGCATAACATTCTGCTTCTATTAAAGGGAAATCAACTGATTCAGATGGACAATACGCCAGGCACCATCCACAATCGATACATATACGTTCAGAGACTTCCGGATAGAAAAAGCCAAACTTATCTGTCTTATGGCAGATTGCATTTGCCGGACATACATATTCACATGCAAGACAGCCTGTACAGGTATTTCTTGCAATTCTGTTGATGTTTTTCACTGTCTTAACCACCTATCTTTTTAACATTCCCTTTATTCTCTGTAGGAAACTCTTGCATTCTTTTCTTCTACATGTGGCAATATAGAAAAGAAGATTGCTGATAATCACGCACAGAACTCCTTTCAAAATAAATGACAAAATATCCTGCCCTTGAATCAAGCTGCATAAAGCGTATATCACAATAGCGATTACTCCGGTTAAAACGGCATCTTTCACCAGGTACAGAACATAATTCCATCTTTTCCCGGGGAACAAGCCATCAACCGATATATGCAGCTGCCACGGAATTCCAATCCCGATCCATGTTAAAATCGAGGAAAGCAATACGCCTGGAAGCCCTATATGTTTTACAAGAATCACATTTAAAATCAAATTCGAAACGCCGACAACTATGGGACGAAATTGATCCTTTTCCCATATTCCCGCCGCATCCCTGTATGTCGAAAGCACAGACGGCATTCTTTGCGCATAAAAATATATAACAATCAGCACTACACTTGTCATCGGGAGCAAGAAATCATCTCCAATCCACAGTGTAATAAATGGCTGATACAGACTCAAAAAACAGGCGCTACAAAAACACAAAATCCAATCGTTGATATAGGTCAATTCGATAAAATCTCTGTAATTCTTCTCCTTGCTTTCCGTTTTCAGGCTGTTTCCGATTCCTGCACCGACCGCCGTGAATAAAAGCTGAACAAATCCAATCACAGACGTCATTATATAGTTGTAGTTATTGTACTTTCCAAGTATCGCGATACCCAGATACATGGATATAACAATTGCATCAAACGATGTCACTAAAGTCGATCCAATCTTACTGACAACAAGTGCCTTTACCTTATAGATAATCTGATGTAAAGTCTTTTTATCGATTTTTCCCCTCGCCACGTATTGGGGATAATGTTTGTCAATAACCTTTGCTCTGGCAACGTTCGTGATAATACTGAAAATTGGCAGAACAATCAGGTATACATAATAGTTTTTAGTTATCATCAGACCTATAATTTGAACGACATACCTCGCAATATCCAGCGGAATCACTACCTTCTGACTCAGATCATCACGCTGGAAGGCCCAGAATAGGCTGTGTTTATACGCAAACAGGAAATACGGAATTCCCATATTCAGCAAATTGATTACATACAGAATATAAATATTCGCATCCTCTGGAACCGTTCCGCTGATCAAATTAGGTAAAAATGGTATAAATGCGCAGCCAATTCCCAACACGATGCAACCAATAATACAATAGCATTTACGATAAAAATTCATCAGTGCACAAATTGCTTCGTCATCATCTCTGGCAATTGCTTCATACATTGAATAAACAATAGCTGAACTTATGCCCAACTCGGAAATATTGATAATACTCAGGATGGAGCCAAATAAGCTGTTTAATCCAAGGTATTCCTCACCGAGTATCTTAATGAATAGCGTTCGCGCAACAAACGGGAGTAAAATATTCACAATCTGGTATACAATTCCCCAGAATATATTTCTGGTCGCGTTCTTTGTCCTCTGTAATTTCATTTGCTATTCACACCTCATCCTGTTTTAACGCCTGTAGCAAATACTCCTTTGAGTGCTTAATTTCTCCCTGCACATTCATATACAGTCTCTTGTAATTAATTTGAGCTATTGTAGTTAAATCCTCCTCTATATTCAGGTGACACAAACAATTTTTCACCCCATATAGCTCAAGCAGATTGTATATTCTTTCATTCTGCTGACAATTATCCACCCCGCTATGCCTTTCCAACGCAAGAAAACTTGTTCCAAAAATTCCGCAAAACACCATACCATGGAAACTATCAGTCAGAACCATCGCTGCATTTTTAATTATGTCCAGGAATTCTTCCGGGCCGCATTCTGCCGACACAGTACAGGGAAACTTTCTCTCAAAATCTTCTTCAAAAACCGGAAGGATTAACAGCTCCAATTTCATGACCTTTGCCAACTGATACGCATATTTTATCCGTTCCCCTCGATCATATTGTTCCAGCAGATATAAGCATAAATATGGTTTTCTAACACTCTTGGATTTCCCGCGGGACTTATCACCAATTGCACACCATTGCTCTCTTGTAAGTAAAAAAGTAGGATCTACGACATTTTCTGCCTCTATACCATAGCGATTCCACAAATATTCTGCAACCCTTTTCTCTCGCACTGCAACACGCGGTATCCTGCGAATAAGACGGATCATCTCTTTCTTTTGTTCAAAGTTTTCTACATCTTGGATACTCCCCATACTCGGAGCATACGCAATCAATTTTTCTTTGCTGACTTTTGCCCCAAAAAACATTCTTTTGTAGAAGCCCGGATGCCATATCTGATCCGAGCCCATAATAATAGCATCATATTGTTTCAAAACACTTTGATAATCATATTCAGATACTGATTCCGAGAAAATAATATTCTCCTCTCTGAATGTATGAAACTTTCTAGCCTTACCTAATTCAGCCTTATTCTCTGCTTTATTAGCGCTCTCACTTTGAACTTTATCTCTATGCAGAAGCAGATTTCTTATTATACTTTTCGTCCATAAAACGATTGTTAAATCTGCTTTCGAATAATCTGGTATCACCTTAATTGTTTCTGCCAGATATCCTTCCTGATTCAAATATCGATTTAAAGCATACGCTTGCAGAACAGTTCCATAATTATTCCAATGGAACCATGTTAATATACCAATTCTTTTCATATTCTGATCCTGTCTTATCAATTTTCAAGCAGCCGTTCAAGATAGAAATCACTATTTCTTTCCGAAGTCATTTCTATTTTACGTGTCAGTTTTTCTCGTAGCCCTTCATTATTGATGCACTCCATGATTGCCTGATAAAATGCCTGTACCTCATAAGGAACAAGAATCCCATTTTCACCATTCTCTATCTGTTCTGCTATACATTCCAGATTGGTGGCAACCACAATTTTTTTCAAAAACAGTGCTTCGGCAACCGCCAGCCCAAATCCCTCATGTCTTGATGGTTGCACATATAGATCTGCTTTTTTCATGTATGGATATGGATTATCAGTTCTTCCAACCAGAATCATCTTATCGTGTAATTCAGCTTTATCAATTTTATTCTGAATTTCATTTTTCAGCGTTCCATCACCTAAGCAATACCAAACAAATGGGACTTGATTCTCGCTCAGTTTCTCTGCAATATTCACTGCCAGATCATAACCTTTTTGCCATTCCAGCCGTCCCACCGTGACGATTGTCATTTCGCCTGCATTCTCTGTTAAAGGACAAGGCAGGTTCGCTTTTTTTAGAATGTTATCGTAATCCATAAAGTTTGGAAAGTAATACGATTTCTTTGCATAATTTGGATACTTTTGCTCAAAAATCTTCTTACACGACCTCGACACAGAATAGAATGCGTCAACGCCGTCAAGATCATCCTTGACAGCCCATAAGCAATCCAACTTTTCATCATGCACAAATACGGCTTTGTACTCTGCGTGCACTTTATTTACAAGATAGGCTGTCGTAAAATAACCATAACCATGGTAATCAATCGCAATATCATATGAATCCTCTAACGCATCCATATGTTTCAATAAAAAAGTATATCTTTTATTGCGCTCATGCCGGTGTGGCAGTATCTGATCAACCAGATGAACCAATACATGATATCTGACATTCTGCGCAAAACTTACCTTCTTATCCGGAATCAAAAGCTTATGATGTGCATCGCATCTATAGGGCATTGTCCTTATCTTGATATTCTGTGGGAGCCTGTCAAGCCAGTCACCAGAATAAGAATCAAACAATAGAGTTATGTCCACATCGTATTTCAGAATATGATTCAAAAAGTTCAGTAAACTTACTTGTACGCCTCCACAGCTCATATCTGTTATTAGTATCAAAATCTTTTTCATAATCCAAACTATCCCTCCGCAATAAAGTTACGTTTAGAGAACACGAATCTCCTCAGCTTTCTCGTTATTCTCAAGAGAAATGGAAGGCCTGAAACCGGTTGTTCTGAGCGTTCTCGAATTACGCCCTTTTTATCTTTTTCGATACTCTCATTCCTGATGAATTCTTCGTCAATCTGCTCAAACTCCGCAAAACGATCCGGCAAAACTAAAAACGCATTACCATTCTCAATATTCATCTTCATGTTTCTTGCCTGAAGATGAATATACATAAATTCAATGCGTTGAATTCCAGCATCTTCGATGAAATACCCAAACAATTTTCCCTCACAAAAAGAGAACACGCATGGCGCGTCAGATCTGTAGTTATAGAATGTTCTAAAGTGATAGGTGTCAGGCCATATATCCGCAATATACTTGTAATCGATACAGGTGGCATATAAACCACCCTTGCTCATACCTGTGAGCCCACCTTTTTCATCAAACGCAACGTTTCTCCGGCTATGTGCCGCTTCAAAAAAAGTGTTATACGCGCCTGTTTTCCAGCACATAAACCGCTTATTAACAGCTGTTGTATTCTTGAATAGCATCAAATGTCCCAGATTGGAAAACTTCTCATATTGCTGTAAGATATCATTTGTTAAAAACTTTCTTAGATCACCTAAAATTACATCTACATCACAGAATCCCCACCAATCATATTCCGCCAGATAATCTGCAAATACCAAACCATAGGAAGGCCTGTAATCGCAAAGCTTATATGGGGCCTCTAAACAGCAGCTATATCCCACCGCGTTTTCTATTCGCACTTTGCATTGTTCCAGCGTAGAATGAGTGATGTATATATTACTACAGCCTTCTGGCAATGCTGGTTGAGTATCAGTAAACAAATAAAAGTCAATCGTATTATTTTTTGCAGCCGATTCCAAGAAAAGATCAAAGTAATTTGGGAGTTTTCCAAAATAGAGAATCACAATTGCAATTGTTTGCATCTTCCCCTCCTTCTTTATAAAAAGCAGTCATATATCCACTTGATTTTTTCCCGAATACTCTTTTCAGATTTTAACATAATAAACAGAAACTTTAGGGATGCTCGTTTTAGAGCACGCTTTGTTTCAGAAAAATCGTGCCCTCCGGACAGCATCTGAATTCCATATTGTATAAGAACAGCTTCCGATATTTTTAGCATACGGGTTATCTGAGGATCGCCTATAAACAGTTCCTCTATCAAACGATGCGCCGTTAAATACTTCCATTCCCCCGATGGAGAAATAAGCTTTTCAATATTGTGCGTAGCACTGCTCTCATACATATAGTATTGGTAATAACTCTCTGGCAGAATCGTTACTTTCAAATCAGGATGCTTTGAAACAATCCATGCATTACTGTATAAATCCTCACATATGTCCATATTTTCCGGCCATTGCATGTCTTCAAATAATTCTCTTTTGTATAATTTGTTCCACAAGAATCCTCTTACGCCGCCATTGATGTAGGCATCCAGAATGTCATAAGTGTTCCCCAGTGTTACTTCCTTTTCATATTGAGCTCTTTCCAAATGATCGTCCCAAACTACCTCATACCCGCAGACGGCTATATCGACATATTTCAATTCCATTGCTTCTGTTAACTTCTCTATCATCTTGACAGACATCGTATCATCCGAATCTACAAAAGAAATGTACTCTCCTGTTGAATAATACAGCGCCAATTTTCTTGCCTCCACTACGCCAAGATTGCTTTGGCAAATCACCTTGATTCGTCTATCCTTCTCAGCATAATTTTGGCAAATACTCGCGGTTTTATCTGTTGATCCATCGTCTACAACTATAACCTCCAGATTTTGATAGCTTGCATTGATAACACTTTGTAAACATCTTGCTATTGTTTTCTCTGCGTTATATGCAGGAATAATTACTGAGACAAGCTTCATTCCCTACTCCTCCGCCCTGTTGTCGCTCCGTCTGGAAATGGACGAATTCAGATTTTTAACCCATGGATTTCCCGTTTCTTTTTTAATAGCAGCAGGTATTCCGGCTACCGTAACATCTTCTTCAATAACAGATCGATTCACTACAGCGTTAGCGCCGATAGCTACTCGATCAGCGACTTGAATCTCACCAAAAATCTTTGCACCTGGTCCAATCCATACGTTATCCCCGATTTGCGGTGCTCCTCCCGTGATGTTCTGACCAATATTAACTCCCTGATGAATATCACACCACGAGCCAATTTTTGCCATTTCATTGACCACAATATACCCATAATGGTTAATCCTCAAGCCGGGACCAAATACATTGATCGGGATGTCAAATCCTAAAAAAGCTCCGAGCCTTTGATGACGCACGCTATAGTATTTTTCCAAAAAACAATGACCGAGCTTTCCCTTTACATTGTGGTAGTATTCATGCTTACGCAAAATAACTTCAAATTTATAAATATAATCCAAGAATATCCTGGGCCGTTTGTTGCCGTGAATCCCCAATGCCTGGCGATCCATCTCCATATACTTCTTAAGATCCTTTTTGCTTTTTATCATTTTCGCGCTCCTATGACCTAAATCTTAAGTTCATCCAGATAATTATTCCGAGTAAGTATACCTTTTTCTTTTCCAGGAAAAAATTGAAAACGTGTTTTCCCAGAGGATTTCTATGATACGGATAATTAGCAACCGTAGTATGGATGAATGGCTTGTTTACAATCCTCTTATATTCTTTGATTGCCGTGCTAAATCCTTCTGCAACCATTACTGCTCTCATACATGAACGAATCTCCGATAATAACATCCTTGTCGCATATCGCGTTCCCTCCGTATAGCCCAATTCATTTAGTAACTCAAACTCTTTTTGGTAGGAGATTAAAACTCGATCCAACGCATCTGCTCGATAGACTCGCGATAGCGATGTAGGATTCCACCTGTAAAAGTAGTACGGATTCTTTACATAAGTAACGATTTGAGCATATGTAAAATATTCAATCTTAAACAACACATCCTCAACCTTGTATACACGCTCGGAATAGAACGTGATATTATGTTCTTTTACAATGCTCCGCCGGTAAATACCTGTACACATGGAATAACCGATAATTGCTTCATGCGCATCTTCCGGTGCCGAACCTAAAATCTGCGGGACTACTTTCTCCTTTATTTCTGAGCCTCTATATACTTCCTGTGCGAGTTTCATCTCGGATGGTATCTGTAAACCGCAGTCATAGAAAAGCGTCGAACCGCCAAAACACACATCTGCTTTATACTTATTTGCCTGTTCCAACAATCCTCTGTACATATCCGGATCAACATAATCATCGCTGTCCAAAAATGTAAAGTATTCCCCTCGGGCGGCTGACATCCCAACATTTCTCGTCAATCCCAAGCCTTCGTTCTTCTTATGGATTACGCAAACTCTCTCATCTTTCACTGCATATTCATCACAAATATCGCCGCTTCCATCTGTAGAGCCATCATCTACAAGCAAGATTTCTATCGATTTCAATGTCTGACTTAATAGGCTGTCAATGCACTGTCTTAAGTATCTGACATTATTGTATACCGGTACTATGACTGTAATATCAAACTTCATTTTCACTTTTCCCTCTTATTGTAATACACATTATCCGCTACCTGAGCTTAAGTCTCCTGAAAATTGCGCCAATTTCACTTTTCACAATCTTCGCAGATTTCACAACGGGATTTTTTATATGTTTAACGGATAAAAACCTTCGCAATCCCGGATTATCAATCCAGTTCGCTTGAAACCAGTGAACACAGTAGGTATTTTTTGTAATACAATTTTCATCATACGGTTTCCATGGATCATATGGTGCGAAATACTCCATCGGATAAACTGCTACAGTATCAGCTAAATCTGTGTTATTTAATATGTGCGTAATAATACTTGGAATCGTAAACAAAGGGCTTTCCCAAATATCATCCTGATAGAAATCCAGGACTTTTTTTATAACTGAATTGCCGGGTTCACATGCAATCATCCCGGTTCCTATATACTCTTTTGCTTCCTTGCCAAAAAAACATGAGTGTTCCAATAACGGATCAAATGATTTTAGCACTTGGACATCCGTATCAAGATAAATACCTCCCTCTCTATACAAAACGAGTAACCTGATATAATCTGTCATATATGCCCATAACTTTCTCTTGCGACATTCTGCAAAAAAACGATTTTCCGAAGCAATTGCGTCTAAATCGAGATTATCTTCATTCCATTCGCAAATCTCAAACTCAGACAGTTTTTCTTTCCATGAATTAATACATATATGACTCAGGTTCGATTTTTGACCTCTTCCGAGCCAAATGTAGTGTACTTTTTTTGGTATCATTCTTGATTGCTCCTGTAATATTGAATAAGTCTGCCTGCAAAGAAATCCTTCGCAGCTCTTTCGTAATGTATATGATCTATATGCCTTAAGTGCTTTCCTTCCCCAGTACTCATAGCGCTATACAGGTCATTGACAGGTATATTATATTCATTTGCAATTTTTTTAAGGATTTCATTTCTTATCCGAATTCCCTCATCAAATCTCTCATCGATGTTTTCCAATGATTTTCGATGTAATCGGGCATATACCCTGGAAAAAAATGGATTCTTAATCTGCTTCCATACTATTACCGGGGTTATCGTTGCGAGGACAAGCCGATTGCATTTACCCATCAAATACAAAATCAGCCTTCTATAGTCGCGTTCATAGAATTCGTAATAATTAGGATAATCCTCCAGCAAGTTCTGTTCTCCTTCAGGGACAATTCCATGAACTCCTATTTGCATATGAATCAAATCATAATGATATTCCTCCACTGCGAAAAACATCTCCAATTCCTTTTGAAATATGGGATCAGTAATAGTAGAGCTTGTACCTAAAAAATCCACTGCACAGTTCAGCTTATCGGCAACTGTGCGACGGTAAAAGCGAGAGCTTGAATCTCCGATCAAAAGTATACGTCCCGTAGATGGTGAAAACGCCTCATCCCACCAGTAGTTAGCCCACTCTATTTTTTCACGATAGGGGGAATACTCACCTATAAATTCTGACTCAAATCTGCTCTTTTCCATTTTGATTTCAAATACCCTCCTGTTTAGCTGCAATTGCGGGAACTGCTATTGAAAAGAAGAACATAAATCCCGCTGCTTCTGTCGATATACCGTTATTGTACATAGAATTCAGAAGCGACAAAGCGGCAACTGCTATGCCAAAGAAATAGTACATTTTCATCCTCTGAGAGGCTTTAAATTTCTTCACACAAAATATAATAGTGTATCCATAAAAAGCTTCGTACAATACAATGCCAATCCACCCCATTTCAATAAATACCATAGCGTGTGTAAACCAATCATAACGAAGTGCAGAATAGGTTGAATATATCGCACTGCTTATATTCAGAAAATTTATTTTGTTTGCATTCCCCAACCCTACGCCTATCATTTGTTTCAATGTATCATTCTTAAATACCTGATCAATAATAATCTCAAACGCTGACAGACGATTGATTGCATCCTCAGAGCCATAGCCAATTTCATTATTGTACCAAAGAAGATTCTGAATATCGAAAATGAATTGTAAGCTATTTCTACTGTAATGTGCCATAATATTAAGCGCAATCGGCATAACTATTACAAATACAAGTATGATTTTTATTTTCTTTTTCATAGAAGAAAACAATATTGCCACCGTAAAAATAATTGCTATTTCAAAATACAGAATTTTCAACTCGGCTATAGCAGATGCTAAAAATGCCGAAATTAACGAATATATCAAAAATCCATATTTCCCTTTACCATACAGGGTCTTGCTTACCGCATAAGCTAATTGAAGAAAAATATAAATATTCAAAGCAGCATTACATCCCGAGATTGTTCCAAACATTCCTCCAATCTGGTCACCATACATTCCTGTTGCGTTCTGAAACAATATCATGATTAAATTGAATATGGACAGCTTTTCAAATATAATGCTAAAGATTTCCTCTATATCACAAATGTCAAAGGAATATATACACAGAAAGAAATATATATAAAACCTAAAATAATATCGTATCCCCCATGCAAACATAATAAGTGATGCTTTGTTGATCAGAAAGCTCGTAAACCCTGTCAGCAGGAATAATCCCACAAGCAAAAGCCATGGGAGATAAGTTTGCTTTATACGAATTCTTTTATTGGAATAAATGATTAAACCGATTAGGATTACATCCGGTATCAAAATTAGAACTCGATTAACAGATATGTATGATCCAATCAAGCTATAAAAAATATTAAAATAGATAATAAATTTCAGGAGTTGTTTTCCTGTAACGATCATATTCTGTCAACCTTTCTTTTAATAAATCGATGTAATATCAGTTTTACACTACATCGTGTCTTTTTTTAGAATCCTAGTGATAAAAACTGCTTTCGCCTTACGTAAAATAATCATTGTGCTTTCAGGAATTTGGTTTTTTGCCATTAGATAAAGCTTTTTCATCTTCCAGCGAATCCGTCTTTCAAACGAAATTGGATACTGATCTGAATGCTTTTTCTGAATCTGAATTGTTTCTTCCAATGCATCAATATTACTTTCTCCAGACGCTCCGCTTACTGAATAATTTGACACAACATTTGGTATTTGCCTAAATCTACGTCCATCTGCATACATCTTAAAAAATGCATCATAATCCGCACATAAACGGTATTGCTCATCATACCCATAGTTCCTGAACACATTTGTTCTCACAAAGATTGTCTGATGAACAAAAGGCATTTTTCTTGGTATAATATCAATAGCTTCGCTTTGAAATACGTATTTATTCTTTTCATCATGTCGACAATAAGCTCCAAACACAGCATCATATCCCTCATAATCATTGTCTTCAAACACCTCTTGTAAGACCCGATTACTATAGAAAGAGTCATCTGCATTCATATAAATACACCATTCTCCATTCGCCTTTGAAGTTGCCTTATTCATAGCGTTATAAATGCCCGTGTCCGGTTCACTTTCATATCGGTATTTGATTCTGGCATTACGAAATCTCTCCGCATACTCTTCCACGATTTTCATGGTATTATCACTGGATGAACCGTCCTGAATAATATATTCAAAATCCTTATATGTTTGATTCAGAACGCTCTCGATCGTTTCCTGAATTGTTTTCTCAGCATTATAACAAACAGTAATAATTGAAACTTTCATTTATTAATCATTCTCCTGTTAACAGCCTCAGCATGTATAACCTCCTCATAGAGCTCTTGCAGCTTCTCAAGATGGCTTTCTAATGAATAACCATTTCTGACGATATTCATCGAAGCTTTCGATGCATCGTTTCGTTTCTGATTATCGGTCAATAATTCAATGATTCCCGCTGCCATGGTCTCAACATCACCGGGGTTACAACATATACCATTCTTCTTATCATATACAATCTTTGATATACCACCTGTATTTGTACTTACTACTGGCAAGCCATATCCCATTGCATCAAGTATAGCCATTGGCATACCTTCATTATAAGAAGGTAAGAAGAACACGTCTGCTTCACGCAACACTTTGTCCTTTTCCCCATCTCTTACCCAACCTTTAAACACCACATTATTATCTACTCTGTTTTTATAAACCAATTTCTTAATCGCGTTCTCGTCAGCTTCACTACCCGAACCACATAAAATAAACCTTATATTGGGAAGTTTCTCAGCAACGTATTTTACCACATTAGGTATGTCATAACATCCTTTTCTTCGACCCAATTCACCTAAGAAAAGTACTTGATTATTGCATGGACGGTTCAGCCTGTCACACAGAGCATCTTCATGCAATATACTGTAGTTTTCTATAATTACAATCCGGTCAGTGGGAACGATCTGGCTCAGTCGTTCTTTCCATTCCTCAGATAATGCTATTAACTTATTGCATTTTCCATATACTTTTCTGACCAGTTCTTTTTTCTTCCCGCTGGCATTTGCATAGAACTCATCAAAATCCGCACCATGAATGTGGTTAATAATCGGAATCTTAGCCCATGATGCCATATATATGAAAGGAATCTTGCGATAGAACGATGGACCAAACGAGGAATGAATATGAACTAAATCGGGCCTATTGAAAAGAAGAACTTTTGCCAAATGAATATATCCGCAAATTCCTTTTAGCAGTTTGGTAACTTTTCCGCCATCTTTATAAGATTCCACGTATATGATATTGTAGTCCTTTTCCAAATACGATCCATGGTAACCATTTACTACGGCTGCAATACCGCCTTTCACCATTGAATCTTGTACCACCATGCAAATCTTTTCTTTTCCATTTAACATCGTTTATATTCCTTATAAATTATTCTATTTGTCTCGTCTTTACTATCTTTGCAGGAATACCAACCGCCGTGCTATAAGCTGGTATATCAGTAATGCAGACGGCATTTGCACCAATATGAGCTCCTGTTCCTATTGTTATGTTGCCAAGTATTACTGCGCCTGCGCCAATGATTACTCCATCTTCTATAACAGGAGGCATTGCAGATTCCCAATATCCATTTTTATATCGACTTCCAATCGTTACACTTTGGAATATAATGCAATTTTTTCCTATTTTGCTTTTCGCATGAACAACACAGCCCAGCCCTCTATGCTCAAATACTGTTCCTTCACCAATTGACGCTTTTGCAGATATAGCATTACCACCTAATAGGTAACTAATTTTTTCGAAACAATATCCTCCCCAATTGCAATTATGTTTATATAAATACGCTGCACTTTTCCAAAACACGTTCATTATCTTACCCCCAGGAATTTCCGCTTGCAGAAGTTAAATGCCTTTATCCAAAGATGTTGCGTTCCTATTTCAATAACATTTTGTTCATAATACTTTATATGGTTGTGCCCCACATACACATCCAGAAGTAGTTCTCCAATAAAGCCATAAATCCGGGGCATTTGTTCTTCTGATGTATATTTCTTATGATTAGTCTCCATGGTTTCTAAAATGCAGAATAACCAGGTACAATACTTATCAAAATCTTTCTTTCTCATGATAAACATATTGCACATATGGGCCTTTGTGCGATTAAGACACTTTTCATAGTCGTCATAGTATTCTGGACATACCTGTAGAATTGTCTGTTCAAGAAATCTAATATAATCAATTTTCGTGAATACTTTTAGATGATTGTAAAAATGCGTTTTGATGTTCTCAATAAAGTAATTCCTTGGTTTGGCCAAAATCATATCGTACTTGGAAAGAATCTTTTCAATTTTTTCTTTATCCAGAATTCCCGTGAAAAAATCTTTATTCTTAACGCCAAAATATCTGCGATAATGGACTAAACCAAGCACGTCACAATCCAGATTTTTCCATGCCCAATAAACACCTGTCAGTTCACAATAAAAAGGATTCTTTATTGATATATTGTCTCCTGTATTGTCCCCAGCATAACCAAGAGACGGTTTATTCTCTGCGCCAACGTGAATAGGAAAGTAAATTGGCGCATCTGGTAGCTGCTGTGCACTTTTATGTGTTGCAACTATAATCTTAATATCCATCATTACTCCTTATCGTAATTCTATCGGACATCTCTCTAATGCCGCTATGATTATCTGAACCCTATTGTAGTTAATTAGCTCAATGGTCGCGGTCTAGATGCAGCTTCATATAGACCAGATCCTACAAGTAAATACAAAAATCTTACTTACCTCTTACAACCGCATTCCAGATAAACTTTGTATTCGTATGCCAGTATCTTCCAAATAGTCTCTTCGGATCCTGAAAAAGTCTATATACCCATTCCAGATTGTTTTTTTGCATCCACTCAGGAGCCCTGCTAATATTTCCTGCAAAATAATCGAAGCCTGCACCGACCCCCACCATAAAACCTCTTATCTTTCCTTGATGTTCTGCCATCCAACGTTCCTGTTTTGGGGCGCCCAGTCCAACCCATACAAAGTCGGGATCAGTCTCGTTAATTTGCTCAGCTATAATCCTGTCTTCTTCTTCAGTTAATGGCCTAAACGGTGGGCTGTACATTCCAGCAATCTGCAGGCCCGGATAATCGTGTTGCAACAACGCATATAGCTTCTTCAACGTCTCCTCAGAGCTGCCATAAAAATAATGGCGGTACCCTTTTTGAACCGATATTCTCAATATTTCTCCCATATATGAAGGTCCTGTAGTGCGTTTCATATTTTTAAATCCACGCTTTTGACCAACCGTACTCAGAGGTCCACCATCTGGAATCGCCATAATTCCACCATTCTGTATATCGCAGTACGATTTATCCTCGAATGAAGTTACAGTAGTATGTACATTAGAGACACACATATAGTCTCCGGACAATTCTTTAATATGTTTTTCTGTAAAATCCAAAAGCCACGTCATGTCAATGGCCGCAATATTCACCCCCAGAATATTGCAGGTAGGTATAAGAGACTTATCAACTTTATGTACAAATTTCTTGTCCGTCCTAATAGAAGTAGTAGTATCAATTGCTATAACTGCTTCAACCATCGACTTCATATCTCCATTCTTAATTATATTTATTATTATTGAGAGCTTACAACCCACACTTCTACTTCGACCCTGCTCCCGCCAGCACTACAAACACTGTCTTAAACAGGATCTTGATATCCATCCCAAAGCACCAGTTCTTCACATACTTCATATCCAGCTTTACCACTTCCTCGAAGTCCGTGATATCGCTTCTTCCGCTCACCTGCCACATCCCGGTAAGTCCCGGTTTCACGGCAAGTCTTGCACGGTGGTATGGTTTATACTGTTTCCACTCATCTTCTGTCGGTGGTCTTGTCCCAACCAGGCTCATATCACCTTTCAACACATTCCAGAACTGCGGGAATTCATCCAGAGAAGTCTTCCTTATGAGCCATCCCAGACCATGGCGCATACCATCCGGTCCGCTGCCGATGATCCTCGGGTCTGCCTCCATCTTGAACATGAGACCATTCATCTCATTTTTGTCCATCAGATCTTTCTTACGCTTTTCTGCATCCAGGTACATACTGCGGAATTTGTAAATCTTAAATCTCTTTCCGTTCTTTCCGACCCTGATCTGAGAGAAGAAGATCGGTCCCGGGGATGCTATGTATATCGCCGGCCCGATAAATATCGTAAGGATACCTGTCAGGAACAGACCCACGAACCCGCCGCATATGTCCATCAGACGCTTCAGCAGCACCTGCCAGGAGGAAGCGACCCTCACACTGGAGGTCAGTACCATATATCCTCCCATACGGTTGATATACTGATTACTTGTCCTCTCTTCCATCCCCTCCAGGCTGTCATGTACAGTCAGTCCCATATCCAGGCATGTCTCTGTAAGCCCGTTTGGCACCATCGTCTTGTCATCTACTCCGATGAATACGGAATCTATCCATCGTGTCTGTATATATTCAGGAATCTCCCCCGCCCTGCATACGACCGGTATGCCGCGGAGAGTTTCACCTTCTTCAGGCTTTGCATCCACATAGGAGATTCCGGTGATTTCGAATTCATTAAAACTATTCAGCAACACTCTTTCCAGAACATTATCTGATTCACTCTTTGTGGTGACAAGGAGCATCTTCAGCTTGTCATAAAACAGCCTCTTATGTTTGATGAGATACAGCTTCCACAGGATTCTTCCGAGATAGACCAGTATAACTGCAGCCACCACAAACCACAGAAATGACAGTCTGGAAAATGTACCTGCTCTTTTACTAAGAAACAAATAACATGTTTCAATAACACACACAAGGACCACATGACGAAGTGTACTCTTGAACTCGAGATAATATCCTCTTCGCATGATCCCGTGATATGGTTCGGTGAAAAAAGCCGAACAGATATCTGCCAGACAGATAATGATCGCTATATTTAAATATATCTGTATTTTATATGGATTTTCCAACCCAATCCTCATCACATAGCTGATCACATATGCGACCTGAAACATAACAAGATCGATCAGTATGAAGTCCCAGTGTTTCAGCCATGTACTGCTTGCTTTACTATACATTTCCTGCTCCATGTCATGGCGCGCCTGATCTTCACGCGCGCCATGACGTATAACTTTAATTACTTTCTAGCTTTTCTGTATGTCACAGCACCTGCAGCTGCCAGTACAACTGCCGCGCCAAGCCATACCATCCAGCTTGAGGACATTCCGGTCTGCGGTGATGTACCTGTCGCTGTGTCAGCTGCTGCAGCGTTATCCGTGTTTGCGATAACAGCTACAGGCGAGAGATCCTCGAACTCAGCCGTGATCGTCTGGGCCGCATAATCTACATCTGTAGGTTCTACGATCTCCCATAAGCTTCTCTCTGTACTGTAGTGGAGCAGACGTACATCTGTCATCCCCTCTGTCAGAGTCGGCACGGACAGAGTCACCAGATACTTGCCGTCATCCGTCTGGACTCCTCCATTGATCGGGATCAGATCGAAGAACGGTGTGATCATCTCTTTGTCTGACAGCACATCTTCCAGATCCGAAGCCTGGTCTGCAACGCTCTGCAGTGTCTCAGTTCCTGCATTGACAGCCATGATCTTCGCCAGAACGGCATCATCTGTTACACCGCTTGCTGTGAAGACCTCTTCTGTAGCTTCTGCGACCTCATAGTAAGATGCAGAGTCTCCCGGCAGTGCCACGTCAGCTGTCCTGCTTCCTGCTGCGAATACTGTCACCGCCTGTGTCAGGACCAGTGCCGCTGCGAGAAACGTACCGAACAATCTCTTCTTCATAAGTGCTCATCCTTCCTTTCCTGATTATTTTTCTATAGATACCAGCACTGCCTGTACGAGATAACGCACATCATGCTGAGTCCCATAGCATGTTGACATGGTGATGATCTTATCCTCAACACCTATTTTTGTATCTGTATCGATGAAGGAATTCATATCCCTGATAGAAAATATCTGATCTAAATATTGTTTATATACCCACGGGTCACTGAAATCAAAGCTGCTCAGGATATGCCTGTTATCATAAAAATAAGCTGCAAATATCTTATAGTGCCTGATGGCGTCCGGAGTATATATTGTCACATCACGGTTATTATCGAAGAACTCCCGGTCCTGATAGTTATGGAGATTCTGGAACATACTCCCGTTCTTCATATTGTGGCCGTAGATCACGGTATTAGGATCTTCAAAATCCTTGCTGTTATATTTCTCAGTAAAGATGGATCCCTCCGGGCTTGATTCTCCATCCATGGTGTGATCCAGATAATAGCCGTTGTCCCCGTCGCTTTGCAGGATCGGATAATCGATGTTTGTGCCCGGCACGGTGATCCATGCATACACATCCGGATTCCTTGCCTGCAGTGACGCAAAATCAATGGGGATTACCACCGGGTCTTTCTCGGGTCCGGACTCCGGTTCTTCTGCCGGCTCATCATTCTTTACCTCTTCCCGTATCTCCTGGTACTCTTCTCCGGCTCTCTGCTGCTGCATATACTGATATATCCCTATGGCGGTACATATTCCTGCTGCCAGCACGCAGATGATACTGATCACGATATATTTCTTTTTCACGGCATCTCACCTCTATTGCCGCTCTCTGTCAAGCCTTTCATTTCTATTCAGCCTCCTTGTAGAATGTCTCGATCATCTTTTCGTAGAGTGCGTTATCATCCACATGATATTCATCATACATTCCGCCTTCCACCCCTTCGCCCGGTATCGTCCAGCCCTCTTTTGTCTGTCCCTGTGCAGCGCTTTCCATCAGACTGACGAACTCGTCGTTTCCCATGCTGGTCACCATATAGGGTTCTAGTGACGTATACAGATCTGCGGCGAATCCGGGATCCTGGGCAAAAGCAGACTTTGCAGCCTCACTGTATGCACGGATGAATTCCTGCTGCCGTTCCATGCGGTGCAGGGCACTCTGGCTCTCTTCTATGTCTCTGTATCGGACAAAAGGCTCTGTATTTTCAGGTGTAAGTGTCACCTGTGATCCCTCTGCAAATTCAGGGTAAACATCCTGCAGGCTGCTGTTTGGAACCGTGACAGTCAGGGTTCCCACGCTTTCCGTGAGCACCGGGAGTGCGTCCATATTAATGGAACAATACCCCTGGATCGGAAGCCCGTACATGAGATTGGATACTGCATCCTCAGTCAGGCGGCAGCTCTTATGGGATCCGTCGCCATATGCATAGGAGAGGCTGATATGGTCTGTATTCGTTCCGAGGTCTTTGCCCCCGGGTCCGTATATCTGAATCTCCGTCATCGTATCTCTGGGGATGGAGATCATAGTAACTGTATTCTCCACCCGGTCCCATGATACCAGATAGATAGCGTCCGCCTGTCCTGCATTAGCCTGTCCCACTGTTGTGGAAGCCTTCTCGCGGTTATCAACTCCCATTAGAAGATAATTGCTCAGATGATCATTGTACCGGTAGTTCTTCCCCTTCCACTGTATGGTTCCGCTGGAACCGGTATCTGCATTCTCTGAAACCGTCTGTGCCGACGTTTCCCCGCTGCCAGGCCGCACAGCCGTCCAGATCAGGAATCCCACTGCCGCGGCAGCGATCACTCCCGCGCACACCGGGATCAGCCATATTTTTTTCTTTTTCCTTTTTCTGATGTCGGGCATATTATATCGCCGCCTTACTTTTTCTCACTATTATAATAGTAACTGTATTTTGAATAATACTTGTTTTTCCTCATATCTACTTTATTAAGGACGGCTCCGATCAGCTTGCAGCCGCTCATCTCCAGCTGTTCTTTTGTCTTTACCGCCATCTTCCGGCTTACCAGCTCACTCTCGATCACCAGGATCGCACCGTCGCATTGTTTTGCAACGACTGCGGCATCGATCAGGCTGCCGATCGGGGGCGTATCCACCAGTACATAGTCGTACAGCCCTCTCATTTCATGGAGCAGTGATGCAAAGCTCTCCTGCCCTAACAGTTCCGACGGGTTTGGCGCTACCGGCCCGGCAAAGATGATGTCCACACCGGGGAAGTTTGTCGTGTACACGACGTCATGCAGGCTTTTCTGTCCGCTCAGATACTGGGACAGGCCGCTGACCTTTTCGCTGACCTGATATCGGGTGACAAAACTGGATTTGCGGATATCTGCATCCACTACCAGCACTTTCTTCTCCATCTTGCCCATCTCCTGTGCCAGTTGGAAGAGTATGTCGCTCTTTCCTTCATTCGGATAGCAGCTTGTCAATACGATAGTCTTGATCTCTGTTCCCGTAAACTGTATGTTCGTGCGGAGGGTCTTGATAGCTTCTTCATAGAAGTAATCCTGCTGTTTCGGGTCTGTCATGACCACTTTCTGCAATGTCATTTCCGTTTTCTCCTCCTGCGTTTTCTCTTTGATTTCTTTTTAGCCTTTCCGGATATATAATCTTTCCTGTCCGGTATGCTCGCCAGAGTGGATATGCCGAGGTATCTCTCGATATCGTCCTCGGACTTAAGCGTATCGTCCATGATCGTCATCAGGATAACAACACCTGCGGAAAGCACCAGACCTGCCAGTGCGCCGAGCATTACATTTCTGCTCGTGCTCGGGCTTTCAGGGCTCGTCGGTACTTCTCCATCCTCAACGATCTTCGGCGGAACGACTTCCATCTGGTCACCGATAAAATCAGAACCCACACTCGCCACTTCATCGACGATCTTCTTCGCCATCTCCGGATCCGGATTTGTCACAGTGATCTCCATGATGCGCGTATCTTCCGGGTAATTGATCGTGATGCTGCTCTCAAGCTGCTGATAGGACATATCCAGATCCAGATTGTCCACTACATCCTGCATCACCGTGCGGGTCTTCAGCAGCATGCTGTAATCCTGAGTCAGCTGACTTCCCAGCTGCAGATCTGCCAGAGATGCCAATGTAGTCTCCTTAGTAAGGACCAGCATCGTAGAGGTGGCGCTGTACATCGGTGTTACCAGAATCTTGGTATAAGCACCGGCCGCAACCGCACCGAGCACCATGACTGCCAGGATAACGAGTATGCGTTTCTTGAGAGCATAGAAAAGCTCCATCAAATCAATTTCAATCTCATCATCTTCATGTGTTTTTCCCATATCGATTTTCCTTTGCTGTATTTTAGAACTGATCATATTTTTTCATCCGCCAGGACCTTCTGCTGGTTCCGGTAAAGTATTTTACTGAGATACCCCCTGCCCAGATGTTTCCGCATCCACTCCAGAGCAGCTCCTGTCTCCGGACGTCTTTCTTTTATGTTATGCATGTCTGTACCAAGGAAGTCAATCCTCTGGCTTCGGAGCATCTCCCTGCACCATCTCGTGGTGCTGTCATACCATTTTCCTCCGATCCGGCGGAAATTGACCTGTATGCATGCTCCCTGGCTTTTGATCTCATCCACCCTGTCCTTCTCACGCAGATATATATATCGTTCCGCGTGTGCAAGTATCGGTATGTATCCCTCCAGTGAAATCTCCCTCATTGCGCTGTAGATGTAAGAATACGGTGCAGACGGCAGAAATTCTGTCAGAACATATCTGCTGTCTGCTATGGTAAGGATACTTCTTTTTGCCAGCAGGTTCAGCATATCACCGTCATACATGATCTCCTGCCCCGGCCATATGAGGATCTCTGTATTCATCTGACGCCGGGCCGTTTCCTGTACTTCCCTGCACAGCCTTCTGATCTGATCAGGGCTTGTGTTCTGAAAGCTGTGGGAATAATGCGGCGTCGCCACCACCTGAGTGATTCCCTGCTTCGCGGCAAGCCGCAGCATATGTATACTCTCTCTCATATCAGAAGAGCCGTCGTCCAGCCCCGGGAGGATATGGCTGTGAATGTCGATCATTCCAGTCAATTCTTCAAATCCCTTCTACGTATTATTTCCCTGGAATTTCAAAATATAAAGCCTTACAATCTGATCGGGACATGCGATCGTAAGGCTTCTGTGTATAAACATAGAATTAATCAGCTATTTCTTTCTATATGCAGGGTTTTCTGCTGATTTCTGTCACAAAATGTTGCCCTGCTCCCATATAGGGTATACTTTCTCTCTTTCTTTGTCAAGCAAATTCCCCAAAATTAACAAGTCGTTTACATGGCAGTATTCGATGCAGCTTCTGCCCCGCTATACGTTTCCGCCATACCTATTCCACCGTCACGGACTTCGCCAGATTCCTCGGCTTATCTACGTCAAGACCTTTCGCCACGCTCACATAGTATCCCATCAGCTGGAGCGGCACGATGGCAAGGCTTGTTGTAAAATACTCTTCCGTCTTCGGTACATAGACAGAAAAATCAGCAGTATCTTCTATATTATAATTGCCGTATGTTGTGAGCCCCATCAGGTAAGCTCCGCGGCTCTTGACCTCTACCATATTGCTGAGCGTCTTCTCAAAAAGATCGCTCTGGGTGAGGACGCCTACTACGAGTATCCCGTTCTCCACGAGGCTGATCGGTCCGTGCTTCAGTTCGCCCGCCGCATATGCTTCGGAGTGGATATAGCTGATCTCTTTCATCTTCAGGCTGCCCTCAAGACTGATCGCATAATCAAGCCCGCGGCCAATGAAGAAGATATCTCTTGCATTGGCGTATTTGCTGGCAAACCACTGGATACGTTCTTTATCATCCAGCGTCTTCTGGATCTTGGACGGCAGTGTCTCCATCTCAGCCAGGAGCTCTGCATAGCGGTCGTCATCGATCATTTCTTTTTCCTTTGCCGCCTGGATCGCAAGCAGGTACATGGCGATGAGCTGGGTACTGTATGCCTTTGTCGTTGCCACCGAGATTTCCGGACCTGCATATGTGTACAATGTATAATCGCTCTCTCTCGCAATGCTGGAGCCGACTACATTGACAATTCCCATCACCGGCACTTCACGTTCCTTCATCAGACGCAGCGCAGCAAGACTGTCCGCTGTTTCGCCCGACTGTGAAACTATGATCACCAGGGAATTCGGAGCAACGATCGGGTTGCGGTAGCGGAACTCAGACGCCAGATCTACCTCCACCGGTATACGCGCAAGATCTTCAAATACATATTTTCCCGCCATACCTACGTGGTAGGCTGATCCGCAGGCCACGATATAGATCCTTTCAAACTCTTTCAGCGCTGCATCATCCAGTCCCACTTCCGAGAAATCGATCGCGCCGTCTTTCACATAAGCGCCGATCATATCCTGTACTGCTTTTGGCTGCTCATGGATCTCCTTGAGCATGAAATGTTCATATCCGCCTTTCTCCGCAGACTCTGCATCCCATTTGATCTCAACGATTTCTTTCTGAATCTCTTCCCGGTCGATATTATAGAAATGAACTTCATCTTTCGTCAGTTCGGCAATCTCCATATTATCGATATAATATACGTGCCTTGTCTTGTCCAGGATAGCCGGCACATCTGAAGCGATCAGGCTCCCGGAACTGCTCCTGCCGATGATCAGCGGGCTGTCCTTTCTTGCTGCGAAGAGCTTGCCCGGATGGTCATGGAACATCACGCCGAACGCATAAGACCCTCGTATACGGAGCATACTCCTTGTCAGTGCCTCCAGCGGAGTACCTGTCTTCTTATAATAGTAGTCCACCAGTTTCACTGCAATCTCTGTGTCGGTCTGGGAATAGAATGTATATCCTGATTTCACCAGTTTGTCCTTCAGTTCCTGGTAATTCTCGATGATACCGTTATGTACCAGGACGACAGATTTATCATCCGTACAGTGGGGATGTGCATTGTTCTCCGACGGCTCTCCATGAGTCGCCCAGCGGGTATGGCCGATACCGCAGGTGCCATGCACGCTTCTCCCGTTATCCGTCTTCTCTGACAGGATCTTGAGCCGCCCTTTTGCCTTGACGATAGAGATATCTCCTGACGTCTCATTGCGCACCGCGATCCCGGCAGAGTCATAACCTCTGTACTCCAGCTTTGCCAATCCTTCCAGAAGGATCGGTGCCGCCTGTTCTTCTCCTACATATCCGACGATTCCACACATGTTTTATATGCCTCCTTTTTGCCTTAGCATCTGTTGTAATAGATATTCTATAAAAAAAGGGAATAAAACTTTTCCCGTTCATCCGAGAAACCCTATTCCCTGAGCTGTCTAGATTATATTTGTCTCATAAAAGATTGCAAATCGCAAAAATACAAATTCAAAAATTATCATATCATCGTACTTTTGTGCTGTCAACCGCTATTTCTTCATCTTCGGATCAAAGATAAAGGATGCGATATATCCGAAGATCAGGGCTGCCGATATCCCCACAGCCCCTGCTTTGAAGCCGCCCATGAAGATCCCGATGAACCCGTTCTGGTCCACTGCTTCTTTCACCCCCTGCCACAGTACGTTGCCGAATCCGAGCAGCGGCACGCTTGCGCCGGAACCGGCGAATTCCTGAAAAGGCTTATAAATCCCGCAGAATCCCAGCAGCGCACCCGTGCACACAAGAAGTACCATGACCCTTCCCGGCATCAGTTTTGTGCGGTCTAAAAGGATCTGTACCACGGCGCAGATGAGGCCTCCTATTACAAACGCTGTTATATATTCCATATTTTTTCCACTCCTTCTTCCAGTATTTTAACGATTTTTGACACGGCGCTTTCCCGGGCACGCGGGCATTGCGTTATTGCGCCTGCGGCCAGTGCTCCAGCACGATCCCGTGGGCGATCCCGGGCACGCTCGCTCCCTCGTTGAAGCTTACAGTGGACATCAGTGCTCCCGTAGGAACAAACAGCACCCTTTTCCACTCTCCCTTTTCTATCTTCGGGATAATGAAGGACGCCAGTGTCACTGCCGCGCACCCGCAGCCGCTCCCGCCCGCATGTGTATCCTGTGTCTCCTGGTCATAGATAGTCATCCCGCAGTCCAGATGTTTCTTCCTTATATCATATCCTTTTCCTCTCACCAGATCGAACAGAATGGACTGTCCCACGTATCCCAGGTCTCCTGTTATGATCCTGTCATAATCCTGTTCGCTTCTACCGAAATCTTCGAAGTTCTGCACGATCGTGTCCATCGCAGCCGGCGCCATGCAGGCCCCCATATTCTGGGAATCTTTCAGGCCGTAATCCACGATCTTTCCGACCGTCACGCCTGCGATACGGACATGGGGGGTGTGGGTGGTGCTGATGTCGTCTTCGGCCGGAGGTGCCGCTGAAGTTTCCGGCAGATCTGCTGCCGGGCTGTTTGCTGCCTGGATATTTGCTGCCGGGTTGTTTGCTGTCGAAGTGCCCGGCATCGTGGCATCCGCCGCCCGCACGAGAAATGCCCCGCTTCCGGTCACCGTCCAGTGAGCGGACAGCGGCCGCTGGTTCGCATATCCGAGTGGAAACCGGAACTCTTTCTCCGCGCTTCCGAAATGGCTGGATGTCACCGCCAGCATATATTTCCCGTAACCGGCTGCCGCACACATTCCTGCAAGGGCGAGCGCTTCTCCCGATGTTGAACAGGCCCCGTACAGACCGAACATGGGGATCTGCAGCGCCTCCACTCCCATGGAAGTGGCAATCCCCTGCCGCAGCAGGTCTCCGCCGAAGAGATATCGGATCTCGTCTGCTTTCACATGTGCTTTCCCCAGGGCGAGCACACATGCCTCTTTCTGCATGGTGCTCTCAGCCTCTTCCCATGTCTGCGCGCCGAACAGATCGTCTTCATTTGTCATATCGAAGAGCTTTCCCAGCGGGCCGGCCGCCTCTTTACTGCCTGTCACAGAGGCGGCACTTACGATATAGGGTGCATTTTCAAAGAGAAGGCTCTGTTTTCCTTTTATTATCCGGTTCATATTGATATCCTCATTTCTGTGATTCTATGGAGATACCAATATTATCTGCACTGCTGTGGAAAATATGCTATAATTTTATTACTTTAGATTATACGGAGGGATACTAGCGTCAGTGTACAAGGGGCAACACGGTCGCTGAAGGGCTTATTTTAGCACCTTCTGCGTTACTTTCACTCCGCGTACGTCTCTGTACGCGTCGTTTAAGTGCCTTGAAGGAGCTAAAATAAGCCACTTCACGACTCGCAGACTCCAGCCGTTGGAATTTCGGCGATTTTTAAGGCAGACGATTGAGGCGTACTGGGCGTACGCCGATTGAGGATAACGCAGAAAATCGCCGAAATCACACGGCTTGGAGCGTATTGTCCCCTTGTACACTGACGCTATGCTCACGATATACCAATTGATGAAATATTTAAAAAGCTTTACAAAATTTTCTGAGTAAATCCTGAAACTCTTGCATATTTTAGCTCGCAATGGTATAGTATAGCTATGAATTGCGGTGGTCGTCTTCGGACAACACCTGAGAAGAGCCTGATGCGTCGGGCTCTTTTCTTTTTCCCAAATTTATATGTATATTTAAAAAGGTAAAACAAAATACTATGGAAGACACAATACAAGAAACACCGGCCGAAACCGGCAGTAAAGGAGATCTTCCTATGGATAAGATACAAAAATTAAAGAAAGAAAAAGAATATGAGAAATATGTCAATCAAAAGACTCCCAGACACAATGTCTGGCTGAACATGCTCAAGGCATTTCTGCTGGGCGGCACGATCTGCACACTCGGACAGGTCATCTATCACTACTGCGAGTTCCGCTCTTTGACCGCCGACGAGTGCAGCAGCTGGACCTCACTGACCCTTGTCCTGATCAGCGTACTTCTCACCGGGACGGGAGTCTATCCCCGTCTGGCGAAATGGGGCGGCGCAGGAGCTCTTGTCCCTATCACCGGATTTGCAAACTCCGTAGCCGCCCCGGCTATTGAATATAAGAAAGAGGGACAGGTATTCGGCATCGGCTGCAAGATCTTCACAATTGCCGGTCCCGTGATCCTGTACGGTATTTTCACCAGCTGGCTCCTTGGATTCATCTACTGGATCTGGACACTGGTACAGTGATCTTCCCCTTTCGGGCAAAACACGGATCAGAATATTTTCCTGACTTCCCGGTCCCATGTATACACCCCGTTGATCTCTTCCTCAATGTCCGTCCACTGGGTATACACACTGGCACAGAGCCCCTGCGGGATCAGCGCGCGCACTTTATCTGTCAGCTCCCGGTACGCTTTCCCAAGGATTTCCTTATCCTTGCAGGCACCGTAACCATACAGTTCTTCGCAGGCACTGTGCCCCGGCTCCCGGTAAGTATGACCGCCAATCTCTGACAGTACGGCGGCACGTTCTTTCTCAGGACGTACTTTTAATTTAAAAAAGTAATTGTGGACACTCTGCAGATCCCCGCCGCCCTGGTCAAACCAGCCGCTTGCCGCGTCGATAAGTCTTGACGGGTCTTCTTCCTTTGCGATCCGGGTAAGGGCTTCTGTCTGAAACTGCCCCCACCCCTCATTAAAGATCACCCATGTACCGATACTCGGATGGCCTTTCAGGATCCGGATCGTTTCTTTCATCTCACGGACAAACTCCGCCCTGCCCGCCCTGTCTCTCCTGGCCAGCAGCCACGGGTGGTCATCCTTCATCGTAATGCCCCGCCAGGACATTACCGTGGCCAGATATGTCACGAACCAGTACTTGTACGCTCCTCCTCCGTTCACCATGTCCTGCCATACTACCAGCCCCAGCCGGTCGCAGTGCCAGTACCAGCGCTGAGGCTCGATCTTGATATGTTTGCGCACCATGTTGAATCCGCTCTTCTTCATTTCCGTTATGTCGAAGATCATTGCCTCGTCCGACGGCGCTGTGTACAGCCCGTCCGGCCAGTATCCCTGGTCAAGGACTCCATTCTGGAACTGTACTTTTCCGTTCAGGCAGATGCGCGGAATTCCGTCTTCATCTTTCTCAACCGAAAATTTTCTCATTGCAAAATAGCTTTCCGCCCGGTCTTCTCCCATGGTTACTGTGAAGAAGTAAAGATACGGATTCTCACATGTCCAGGGTCTGATATCCGGGATCGGGATTTCGATCCAGTCGCCTGTAATGCCGGACGCGCTGCACATCTGCTGATTGTTCGGTTGATTTTTCGATTCCGGGGAATCATTGTCCGTATACAGGCCCGGATGCCGGATCTGTATCGTTATCGGGTGTCCGGCCTTACTGCTTTCTGCTCCTTCTTCATCTGACGAATCCCCTGTATGTGCCGCCTGCCCATTTGCAGAGACTCTGCTCCCGGGATTTCCCGCCGCCGACACACGGATCCGGACAGCACTCCTCTCAAGATCAGCCACCGTCTCAATATTGGCGATATACTTCTCCGGCACTTCCTCCATCCAGACAGTCTGCCAGATCCCGCTCTGGGCTGTATAGAACATGCCGCCCCGTTCCAGGCGCTGCTTGCCTCTGGCATGGTAAGAAGTATCGCTCAGGTCTTTTACCGCGACGGTCAGTTCATTCTCTCCGTCACGGACCAGCGCAGTAATGTCCGCCGCAAAAGGCAGGTATCCTCCTGTATGCCTCGCCGCCTTCTGCCCGTTCACATATACGACGCACGCCTGGTCCACTGCTCCAAAGTGCAGGATCAGACGCCTTCCTGCTTTTTCGTCAGTCCATTTTTCAAGCATAAATGTGCGCCGGTACCAAAGATACTCGTCCGGCTGCAGCTGCCGGGATACACCGGAGAGCACAGCCTCCGGTGAAAACGGAACAAGGATCTGCCCGTCATACTGTTCCGGTTTTTTTAAATACTTTGTAAATGTATAGTCCCAGTATCCGTTCAGATTGATATAGCTGCCGCGCTTGAGCAGCTGGCGCGGATATTCTTGAAGGACGTTCTGAGGGTCAAGATCTCTTCCCCATCTGGTGTATAGCTGTTTCATGCATTTCTCTCCTCGTCTGTTATCAGGTCTTAAATAAATTTTAGTATACCAAAGAGCGTAAATCAATACACCAGGCCAGTTAAAAAAGCATTTTTATGTCATAAATTTGCAGAATACTGCAAGTCTTATTCCCATCAAAGCATTATAATACAATGTAAACAATACAGATTTATAAGATCAAAGGAGGAAATGACATGATTCGGAAATACATCTATGGAACACCTTTTGAGACAGAAGCTGTCGTAACTGATATTGCACAGGCAGATGGCACACCTGCTTACGGTGCGATCGACACGCAGAACGGCTTTTCTTTTACCTACATCATGGATGACGATGATATCGTCTACGGGCTGGGCGAGGCCAACCGCGGCATCAACAAGCGCGGCTACTGCTATATCAGCGACTGCACAGACGATCCGAACCACACGGAAGACAAGCGTTCTCTGTACGGCGCACACAACTTTATCATCATCGCCGGGGAGAAGAGCTTCGGCCTGTTCTTTGACTATCCGTCCAGGATCACATTTGACATCGGCTATACACGCATGGATACTCTGACGGTTTCCTGCGAAGATGCAGACCTTGCTCTCTATGTGATCGACGGGGATTCGCCTTATGACATCGTAAAACAGTTCCGGAAAATAATAGGGCGCAGCTATATCCCGCCGAAATTTGCTTTCGGCTTCGGCCAGAGCCGCTGGGGATACAAGACAAAGGAAGATTTTGAAAAGGTCGCACAGGGCTACCGCGGGAATCACATTCCGCTGGATATGATCTATATGGACATCGATTACATGGATTCCTACAAAGACTTTACGGTAAACGATGAGTTCAGAGATTTTCCGGCATTTGTCCGTGAAATGAAAGACCGGCATATCCGCCTCGTCCCGATCATCGACGCAGGCGTAAAAGTCGAGGACGGATACGACGTCTACGAAGAAGGGGTGAAAAACCGCTGGTTCTGCCAGAGAGAGGACGGAAGCGACTTTGTGGCGGCAGTCTGGCCGGGAGATACCCATTTTCCGGATGTGCTCAATCCCGAGGCGAGAAAATGGTTCGGAGATAAATACCGCTTCCTCACGGATCAGGGCATCGAAGGCTTCTGGAACGATATGAACGAGCCGGCTATCTTCTACTCAAAGGAAGGGCTTGTAGAAGCGAAAGAGCTTGCGCGGCAGTTCGCAGATACCGGAACGAGCAACTGGGACGGAAGCGAAAAGGCGGAGGAAGTAAAAGAGGACATCGGCGTATGGCAGCTCGGCGACAAGCTGGGAAGCCTCGCAAACAGCCAGGATGATTATCGGAGATTCTATCACAATGTAAACGGACAGATGATCCGGCACGACAAGGTACACAACCTGTTCGGCTTCAACATGACGAGAGCCGCCGGAGAAGCATTTGAGCGCATCGATCCGGACAAACGTTTCCTGATGTTCTCCCGTTCTTCTTACATCGGGATGCACCGTTACGGCGGCATCTGGACGGGCGACAACAAATCCTGGTGGTCCCATATCCTGCTCAACCTGAAGATGATGCCGTCCCTAAACATGTGCGGATTCCTCTATGCAGGAGCTGATCTCGGGGGATTCGGCGCCGACACCACAAGAGACCTGCTGCTGCGTTTCCTAGCATTGGGCGTATTCACTCCGCTCATGCGCAACCACTCCGCTCTGGGTACAAGGGAGCAGGAATGCTATCAGTTTGAACATATGGAAGACTTCCGTCATGTGATCGGCGTCAGATACCGCCTGCTGCCCTACCTGTACAGCGAGTACATGAAAGCAGCCCTGACGGACGATATGTATTTCAAACCGCTCGCTTTCGTATACCCGGACGACAAAATGGCTTGCCGCATCGAGGATCAGCTCATACTGGGCAATGAGATCATGATCGCACCGGTTTACGAGCAGAACGCGAAAGGCAGATATGTATACCTGCCGGAAGAGATGAAGTTCGTGAAATTCCTGCCCGACGGAAGCATCTCTGAAGAAGTGCTCGGGCAGGGCATCCACTACGTGGACATCGCCCTCAACGAAGTGCCGCTCTTCATCCGCTGCGGCAAATGCATCCCGGTAGCTGACGCGGCAGAATGCGTAGATAAGATCGATATGGATACGATCCGGCTGATCGGGTATGAGGGAGCCGGATATACGCTTTATGATGACGATGGAGTACATAAAGATTACGATATGGAGAAAAACTGCCAGGTATTAAAATAACCGCAAACGGGTAAGGTGACGTAGTAAAACCAGGTTTTACTACGTCACCTTACCCGAAAAAGGAGGAGAAATGGATAATATTGAGAGAAGAGACCGGGAGATGGCATACATCTCCGACGAGTCTGTAATGGAAGAACAGAAAGTATGCCGCAGGATCCTGCAGCGCCTGAACACGGCGGACCGTTCCGATTTTGACGCGATCAGCAGGATCGTAAAAGAGCTTCTCGGGAAATCCGAAGGCGCATTTATCAATCCGCCGTTCTATTGTGATTATGGTTCCCACATCGAGGCGGGTAAAAATTTCTTTGCAAATTATAACTGTACGATCATCGATGTGGCAAAGGTAACGATCGGCGACAACTGCCAGATGGCTCCCAATGTAGCCATCTATACGGCAGGGCATCCGCTCCACCCCGTCTCCCGCAACTCTATGTATGAGTACGGCATCAGCGTGTCCATCGGCGATAATGTATGGATTGGCGGCAACACCGTCATCCTGCCGGGCGTACATATCGGAAGCAATACCGTCATCGGCGCGGGGAGCGTCGTGACGAAAGATATCCCTGACTGGGTCGTAGCTGCCGGGAATCCGTGCAGAGTGATCAAACAGATCACAGAAGAGGACAAGAAATACTACTATAAAGATAGAGAATTCGATCCTGAGGCGTGGGAGTATATATCCAAACTTTAACCGTAAATGGAAATGGGGACGTAGTAAAACCGGATTTCACTACGTCCCCATTTCCACCATTTCCATTTTTAATCCATATACGGTAATTCCAGCAGTTCCAGTAGATCTTCCCTGCTCATGCCGCCGAGCTGTCCGGTCTCCCCGCCGATGACCTGGTCTGCCAGATTTTTCTTTGTTTCCTGAAGTTTCTGTATTTTTTCTTCAATCGTGTTTTTCGCAATAAGTTTATACACTGTCACTTTCTTCGTCTGTCCGATACGGTGCGCGCGATCCGTCGCCTGGTTCTGCGCCGCCACATTCCACCATGGATCGTAGTGGATAACTACATCGGCGCCGGTCAGGTTCAGTCCCACACCGCCCGCTTTGAGCGAGATCAAAAACAGCGGCGTATCCCCTTTATTGAACTTCTTTACCAGCTCCAGGCGCTCCTGTTTCGGAGTGGATCCTGTGATCACGTAGTAGCTGATCTCCGCACTGTCCAGCTCTCTTTTCAGGATATCCAGCATAGATGTAAACTGTGAGAACAGAAGGATCCTGTGTCCTCCCTCGATGGCACTTCTCACCAGATCGATGCAGGCTTCTGCCTTTGCCGCGCCTTTATCATAATTTTCGAAACACAGCGCCGGGTCGCAGCAGATCTGTCTGAGCTTCGTGATCTCTGCCAGAATGCGGAAGCGGTTCTTATTGAACTCTTCCTGCCCGCCGCTCTCAATGCTTTCACGGAGCTTAAGCACCTGGGCGTCATACAGCTTCTGCTGCCCGCTCTCGAAGCGCACATATCTGGTCTCTTCCAGTTTTTCAGGAAGGTCTTTGAGCACGTCTTCCTTGACTCTTCGCAGGATGAAAGGCGAGACCATTTTTTTCAGCCGTTCCATTGCCTCTTCGTCCTGATGCTTTACGACCGGGCTCTCGATCTCACGCCGGAATACATCATATCCGTACAGGAATCCGGGCATCAGATAATCGAAAATGCTCCACAGCTCGCTCAGCCGGTTCTCGATCGGCGTTCCGGTCAGTGCATATCTGGTGCGGCTTTTGATCACTTTGACAGCCTTTGACGCTGCCGTCGCATGATTCTTGATATACTGGGCCTCATCAATCACCTGATACCGGAACTCTTTCTCTTCATACAGCGCGATATCTCTTCGCAGCAGGTCGTATGACGTCACAAGCACATCAGATGTTTCCCAGTCTGCGAGCAGTTCTTTGCGCGCATCCTGCGATCCGGTGACAAGCGTAACTTTAAGCTCCGGGGCAAACCGTGCAAATTCCTCTCCCCAGTTGAACACGAGAGACGCCGGCGTAATAATCAGTGACGTGCCTTTCTTTCCCTCCTCCTTTGCCGCGAGAAGCACGGAAATGATCTGCAGTGTTTTCCCAAGGCCCATATCATCCGCCAGTATCCCGCCGAAATTCCAGGCTTCCAGTGTCCGAAGCCATTTGTAACCCGTCTTCTGATAATTCCGCATAATACCGGAAAGGCTTGACGGCTCTTCAAAATCCGCGTCTGAGATCGTTTTAAATCCTTTGACCATCTCCCTGAAACGGCTGTCCCGGCTGGCATACACTTCTTCGTGCTCTTCCAGCATCCGTTCCAGATAAAGGGTGCGGTACAGTGGGAGATGCATGTTCCCTTTTATAAAATCTTTTTCTTTTAGGCGCAGTGCCTCTGCAAGCTCCGAGAGCATCCGCACGGAATCTTCTTCCAGATCGGCGAAAGCCCCGTCCTTCAGTCTGTAGTATTTCTTTTTCTGACGGTAGCTCTCCAACAGATCCATCAGTTCCTCCGGCGGCACGTCTGTCGTCGTGATATCAAGATTTAGAAGCCCCGACGATACCGAGACGCCGACAGACACTTTCACTCTGCGCACTGCCTGGCGGTTTCTGAACGCTGCGGTACAGCGGACTTCCCCCAGAGCGAGCAGGGCGTCTGTCCCCTGCGCTGTCATCCGGTATATCGTCTCTTCCTCTCCTCCGCAGCACAGGCAGTCCCTTTCGATATCCGGATAAGGCAGCCACTGCATGACCTTTGCCAGCATCTCCGCCTCGCGGCTCTCATCCCGGAAGGACTCGATCATCCGGTCCTGATCCAGCAGTCCGACGGTTGAAAACTCCTGTCCTCCATATTTTGCAGAAATCTTACAGGTGATATCTCCCTCTTCCGCATCCAGATAAAATGTAAATCTGACGTCCGGCGGCAGATATCTCCGGATCAGTTCGGGAGTTTCCTCTGTGACATCGAGGATATCTTCCAGATCGGGCAGGACTGTATAATAGAACTCCGCCATCCGGCTCCTGCCGATCGTAAAAGAGAACTGATCTCCGTCCGATATCGCAGCCAGCGGCTCTGTTTTCTTACGGAACTCCGCATCTGTCCTCAGCATTTTCCCGCCGGAAATGTAATAGGCAGTATCTGTCCCGTAGTAAAGGGACGGAAGTTCTCCGCTGACAGTGATCCCGTGGAATTCACGATCTCCCGTTATTTTCTTTTCGGATATCCTCACCTGGATTTCCGGATTCTTTTCTCCCGCGCTGATCATCCCTTTGAAATTATCGTCCTTATCTTCGCAGGATACGCCCCCGGTTTCCCGGAGAAGTTCATAAAACCGGTCCAGACGCCATCCGAACAGATTCACCGAGCTTCCGACCTTTGCCACTTTCGCCGCGCTGTAATAGCTTCTGTTGAGCAGCTTTTCCTCAAGCTGGTTCTCTTCCTGTATCATGCTGTCCAGAAAATGGAACCATTTCTTCCCCTGCTCCGTAAGATCCTGCAGGCGGTGGCGGATGACCGTATTCTTTCCATATGTAGCTGTTTCCGCATTTTTGACTTGCCGGCAGAACAGGCTCAGATCCTTTATCACATAAAGCTTTTCATTTCCTGTGCGGAAGGACAGTTCCAGCTTGTCGTATCGTTTGACCAGACGCGGCTCGAGGCGGAGCGTCTCCTGAGTCTTTCCATCGGATGCTATGGAATTTGCCCTTGATTTCTCGACAGCGCCCAGCACCACTTCCGCTTTCTGATCCGTCGCGTCGGTGAGCGGATGATCCAGGAGAAATTCCTTAAGTTCAAGTGCAAGCGCAGCCGTATAGGCACAGGTCGTCTTTTGCGAATACCATCTCATATGATCTTTGAGACATTCCGCGCAGCGGCAGTCCGAATGGAGCACTTCATTTCGTGAAAAAACAAGGACGATATCGAACTCTCTTGTTCCTGATATTCCTCTTCCGAGCGCCTGCCCGCACACTTCGCCCGTCATCCGGTCATAACAAGGTACGAGCCTGACAAGCTCCACCTTTCCTTCCTCAAGCAGCTTCCTGCCGGCAAGTTCCGTCACCGGCGAAAATCCCATCGACTCATAGATCCTGCTGCTGTCAAAATAATTGTACTGTGAAAGAGATGCAAGCTGCTCAATCCCGCTCTCCCCGGCGTCATCCGGATCTTCCCATGCTTCTCCCAGAAGTTCATATTCCTTTTCTCCGTCCTTCGGGATCTCGCCGCGTGTCTGCAGGAATTCGCGCACAGCCGAGATTTCTTCCTGCTGCTTCTCCTGACGCGCTTTCTCATCCGCCCGCCGTCTCGCTTCCTCCTCAAGACGCTTCTTCTCTTCCCTGCGCTTTTTCTCTAGCTCTTTGCGCTCCCGGTCTGTCATACGGCGTTTCTCCTCGTTTTTCTGCTTTGCCGCTTCCCGCTCCCGGGCCGCAGCCGCCTGGCGTTTTCGTTCCTCTTCTTTCCGTTTTTTCTCCTCTTTGCGTTTCCTGCGCGCTTCTCTGCGCTGTTCTGTTTCCTTTTGCTGTTCCGCCATCTTGCGCATCTCTTCTTCCCTGCGCAGCTTCTCTTTCTCGCGCATCTCTTCTTCCCTGCGCAGTTCCTCAGCCTTGCGCCGTTCTTCTGTCTTACGCAGCCTTCTTTCTTTTGGGTGCGCCTTTTCTACAGATTCCGGTGTCCTGGCTTCTTCCGGGTGAAGGGCGTAGAGCACCGCTGCCATATGACCGCAGTTTCCGCCGCCCCTTGCCATGGGGCAGGTGCACTTCCCTCTCGTAAAGCTGCCGTCTTTCATAAAGAGCGTCACCTCATAGCGGTGTGTTCCGAGTACAGCCGCTGTATATTTTCCGTCTTTCTCAGTCAGATCAGCCACGCGCCCTTTCAGGAATTCATCTCTCCCGTAATCGAGAGCGTTTTGTCTGAAGTGCTTTTTCCAATCTTCCGCCATTGTATATGATTCTTCGCTTTCTCTCTAAATTGCAGACTCCTGTCTGCTCCCGGAACATTGTACCATAATTCATCCGAAAATGGAAATGGGGACGTAGTAAAATCAGGTTTTACTACGTCCCCATTTCCATTTTACACCATCCCCGTGCTTCTAAGTATATAAAGCCATCCCGTCAGCGTAAATGCGCTGAACAGTGTCGTCAGCATGACCACGCTGGACGTCAGCACGCCCTCATGTCCCATGTTGCGCGCCATCACATAGCAGCTCACCGTCGTCGCCGAACTGAGCATGACAAGGATCGCCACCAGTTCTTCCTGTCTGAACCCCATCCAAACAGCCAGCGGCAGGAACATTGCGGCAAACAGCACCAGTTTCATAACGGACGCGGTAACTGCGGGCTTTGCTTTTCCGAATGCCTTCTTCAGGTCGAAGCTTGCGCCCATCGCCATCAGTCCGAGAGGAGTAGCCGTCGCCCCGATATCCGATACCGTCTTCTCCAGAATGGACGGCATGGGCAGCCTGAGGGCTGACCACACAAGCCCTGCCACGATACCGAGGATGATCGGATTTGTAATGATCCCTTTGAGCGTCGTCATCCACACTTCCTTATCCAGCTTCTTTCTCTCCGGCTGGAAGAATGAGAGCACGACCACTGCCATGATATTATACAGAGGCACGCTTCCAATAATCATAAGCGGAGCCATCCCCGCATCCCCGTATATATTCTGGATAAATGCGATCCCCAGAAGGGCTGCGCTACTCCGGTACGACGCCTGTATGAATTCTCCCTGTATGCTCTTATCTCTCCACAGAAACGACACCAGCGCCGCAATGATAATGCATATCAGAGTAACCGCGAAACAGAACAGAACAAATTTCAGGTTCCACACCTGGGCGAAATCCACTGTCGAGAGATCCTCAAACAGCAGGACCGGCAGGGGAACGATGAATACAAATTTATTCATTTTAGATGCAAATGCATCGTCGATCAGACCGAGTTTATTGAAAATATAGCCCAGCACCATCAGGAGGAAGATGGGAACTGTGGCGTTCAGGCTGAAGATCAGATTGTCCATGATATAAGACTCCTTTTCTCTAAAGTTTTCTTACAAGGCTTCCCCGTTTTTAATGTTGTGCAGGGATCGCCAGAAGCTTACGCACCCTGCTCTCCAGATGTTTCTCAATAGCCCTCAGGTGTTGTTCCAGCAGATTGAGACTGGGATGACGCCTGAACCTGAATCAGATCATGTGACGGAGCTGCTCCTTCCAGTAGCTGTCGTTCAAAAACAGCCCTTTGCACACATCAATGATCCCCCTGGTGTCATTGCGGCTTAAGCCCAGAGTTTTCAAAATCTCATCTACAAAGGCACGGTTTTTCGGGATGACCCGCCGCTCCAGCCAGTGGATAACGCCCTCACTGCTGCGCTCCATATCCAGAGGCAGCAGATGCGCCTGTTCCTCATTGACATATAATATTTCAGCCACCAGGCCGGACAGCCCCTGCTTTTCCATGGAAAAGCGCATCAGTTCCGTATCATAGATGCGCAGACTGTAAACATTGCTCATAGCCTCTCACCTCGCTGTTTTTAATGTTAACATACATGATAACGCTTCACAAGCGGCAGCATGATCTTCACTGCAAATCCTCCATGCCCGCTTCTTCCAATCTCCACTTTTCCTCCGTGCGACTCCGCGATCTGCTTTACGATCAAGAGCCCCAGCCCGTGGCGCTGTTCTCTTGTATTTGTATCGCACACCATGTAATGCGGCGCACGGTTCAGTCTGTCGATCTCTTCTTCAGAAGCGCCCGCCCCGTCGTCCTCGACTGAGATCACGCAGTATCCGTTTGTCCTTTCCGCCGTTTTCTCTGTCCGGGACGTCTTTTCTCCCGCCGGTTCTCCTGCTGCCGCTGATCTTTCTGCCGGGCAACCCGGATACGGGACGGTCACCGAGAGATAGATCGTACATCCGTCCTCATTGTGGTTCATACTGTTCTGGATCAGATTCGCGACTGCCCGCTTTATAAGTTCTTTATCTGCACAGATCAGGCAGACCGTAAGATTTTCGTCCGTTTCCCACTCAATGGGATATTTCCCGTCCACATCCATATTGATGAAATCCACAGCCGCCTGCCGGACAAGGGCAACTGCATTGATCTCTTCCTTTACAATGGGCTGCATATTGTATTCCATCTTGGACGCCAGGTTCAGGTCATTGATGAGGTTCTTGATCCTGCGGCTCTGGCGGACGATCGCGGAGGCTTTCTTTCTGTCCTCTTCCCGCAGATATCCGGAATCCGCAAGCTGCGCTGCATAGCCCATGACCATGGACAGAGGGGTGCGGATATCGTGGGATACGCCGGCGATCCAGTTGGCTCGGGCGGCGTCTTTCTTCCTGAGCTGATATTTCTGCGACTGCAGCATTTCCGAAGTCTTATTCAGATGAAATGCCAGCTCTGATAGTATGCCTTTCTCTTTTATACTGACCGGTTCTCCCTCCGGCAGTTTCCGGATCCCCTCCACGATCGGACGGACCGAGCGCAGCAGACCGGAGTTAGCGCCGATATATATAATGAGTACGAGCACCACATTTGCCGCAAGGACCGTAAGCGCAGTCTTCGGAGCGCTCTCGATCATCTGGTAATCCCAGCTCGGATACATATGCTTCCAGAAGCTCTTCTGCGGATAACCGAGGATCATCAGCCCGTCCTCCCCCACTCCGGTAAACGTGGGACAGTCATCAATATATCCCCGGGTAAGCGATGCGATCTCCGACGCCGTATATCCGAGCGGCACCGAATCCGGCAGATTATCCGAGTGCCACAGCGCTTTCAACGTGGCATTGTCTATATAGACCGCCCAGATATCCCGGCTTTGCAGCTCTGCCTGCATCTCCCCGGACATAACATAGCCCGCCGCTGTCTCTTCCATAGACTCCGCCGCATCCTGCGCAGTCGTCCACGGTCCTCCGCCCGTAGAATGCCCGACCGTATAGAAGATCAGGAAACCGACATTAAGCGCCAGGAAGAGAAAAATACTCAGAAGCAGGATCAGGACAAATCTCCGGATCAGTTTCGGTATACTTTTCATAGTCTGTCATTTCCTTTCTTTCGATTGTTCTTACTGTCATAGCTGCACACATCTTATCGCTGCAGCCGTTCTTATCTCCGCACCGCTCTTATCTACGCACCGCTCTAATCTCTGTCCCTCTCCTATCTCTGCACCGCTCTTATCGGACAGGGAACTGCCGCGCCAGGATCAGTTTGTAGCCCAGCCCTTTAACCGTCACCAACGAGACAGGCTTTGACGGATTCTCCTCGATCTTCTCCCGGATACGCCGGACATGTGCCATGAGAGAATTCTCGTATCCGTAAGGATTGTCTCCCCATGCCGCTTCACAGAGGGCATCGATCGTCACGATCCTCCCTGCATTGCGGTACAAGGCTGACAAAAGGGCAAATTCCTTTGCCGTCAGCGGGATATGCTCCCCGTTTTTTATTACTTCCGCCCGCTCCAGATCGATCTCGCAGCCGTTCAGCTTCACAAGAGGATCTTCCTCTTTATAGCTCCTTCGCAGGACCGCCGCGATGCGGAAGAGCAGTTCTCTGGGCAGGAACGGTTTTACCATATAGTCGTCCGCCCCCAGCCCGAATCCGCGGAACTTGTCTTCATCCTCACCCCGGGCTGTCAGGAAAAGCACCGGATAGTCTCCCGTTTCTTTCAGCTTTTCCATCAGTCCGAAGCCGTCGCCGTCCGGGAGCATTACATCGAGGATGGCCAGCTCAGGCGTGGATTCATCCGCTGCTTTCAATGCTTCTGCTGTGCTCTGCGCGGTCCGTATATTTTCGTACCCTTCTTCTTTTAATATGGATACAACCATATCCAGCAGATCCGGCTCATCATCCACGAGCAGGATCCGCTTTCTCTTTATATAATCGGATGACATAGATGTTTCCTCCTTTTCCGGCAAGGTATCCCTGCGCCACCATTTTCCCATGCAGGGCGTCACCGTTTTCAGGCCGCGGCACATATCCGCCGCCAGAGATATTGTAGCACAGCAGTCCCTCATTTTGTATTCCGTGCGGAAAATGTAAGGTAAATGTAAGGCAGAGAGAAGATAGCTGTAAGGTTCGTCACTTATGATAAAGATACGGCGGCAGGAATCCCGCCGCTAAGTCAGATCCCCCCGATGCAGACATGGCTTCCCGGCTTGCTGCTTCGCGGGAATGAATTAAAAATAACGGCAGTCCGGCCGCTCCATCCGCAAAGCCGCGCTGCCGCAAAAGGAGATGCATGATATGAATATGATCCAGACAAGAAACCTGACCAAATCCTACGGTGACTTTACTGCAGTATCGAACTTGAACCTGCACGTTCCGAAGGGCTCTGTGTACGGCTTCGTCGGGCCGAACGGCGCAGGAAAGTCAACGACCATGAAAATGTTCCTCGGACTTACCCGCCCGAGCAGCGGCGCATTTGTCATCGACAAAATGAGTTATCCCCACAACCGAGTAAAGATCCTGCGAAAGATCGGCTCCTTTATCGAAGCGCCCGCTTTCTACGGAAATCTTACAGGCGAGGAGAATCTCGACATAATACGGCGGATCTTAAAGCTTCCGAAGTCCGCTGTAGACGACGCGCTGGAACTTGTAGATCTTACCCCTTACAGGAAACGCCTTGCCCGCAAATATTCCCTTGGCATGAAGCAGCGCCTCGGACTTGCAGGCGCACTTCTCGGCAGGCCGCCCATCCTGATCCTCGACGAGCCTACAAACGGGCTCGATCCGGTGGGCATCCACGAGATCCGCACACTGATCCGCTCACTGCCGGACAAATACGACTGCACGGTGTTCGTTTCCTCCCATCTTCTCTCAGAAATCGAGCTGATGGCCGACCACATCGGCATATTAAACCATGGGCATCTGCTCTTTGAGGGGACGCTGGAGGAACTGAAAGAAAAAGCGGCTTTCGAGGGATATCCGGATGACAATCTGGAAGAGATGTTCCTCGCCCTGATCGAGGAAGACAATGTAAGGCGGGGTGGTGTGAAATGAGTTTCCGGTTAGAATGTAAAAAGATCAGGCGGACCGGCCTGACGGCCGCATTTCTCGCAGGCAGCATCATAGCGGCGGCGCTTCCGCTCATTAACACAGCCGCGCGGCCGGATACCTTTACCGCTATATCGGGCTCTCCCGCCGCGGTCCTGGCAGGCGCGAACCTGCAGATGATCTCCATGCTGAATCTCCTGCTCGTCACAGCCGGCGCCTGCATCCTGTACCACATCGAATACGCGGATAACGCGCTTCAGAAGATGCAGTCTCTCCCGTTCCGGGAGTCAGGGCTCTTCATCGGGAAATGCGGCATCCTCCTGCCGTTTGTGTTCATGATGTTCCTCTTTGAGGCTGCCTCTTTCTGTTTCTGCGGATGGCACTGGCTGGACGCCGGAAAAGAAGAGCTCATCGAAATGCTGCAGACTCTCGGGTTTGCACTGCTCCTCACGCTTCCGGCATCTGCGGCCGCTCTCGTGATCGCATCGGCATGCCGGAATATGTGGACCGCGCTCGGGATCGGGGTATTATGTATCTTTATGGCTACCATGCTCCCCACGGATCACTTTATCCTCTCACTGTTCCCGTACTCCCTGCCGTTCCAGGTATTGCCGGACCTGGAGACAGCGCAGGCGGTCCGTTACTGTATTGCAGCCGTGTGCGAAGCTGCCGCCGCATGTGCCGCAGAAATGATTTATATAAAAGTCAGGAGGTTATCTGCATGAATCTATTTACGTTAACAGCAGTCGAATTTAAGAAGATAAAGCGCTCAAAGATCATACTGATCCTGATTGCCGCCACGGTCATCCTGTGGTTCCCGAACGTTCTGAACGCGGATCTGAATTTTGATATGAGCGATATAGGGATCTCACCGGAGAACAGCTTCTTCATCCAGGGCTTCATGGGAATGGCATGGTTTATCTATCCGGCGGTCATGGTCGTAACAACCGTCATTCTCGTCCAGACGGAACGGACGAACCGGGGTATCCTCAAGATGCTCGCCCTGCCGGTCTGCACGCCACTCCTCTGCCTTGCCAAATTCATTGTCCTGGCTGTGGCCGCAGGTGCATTTGTCCTGTTTATGACTGGCGGATACTATATCGCCGCGGTTTGCGCAGGCGCGCTGAATGACTACAGCTTCATCCTTGCGCCGGGCTATGTGCTCCCCATTGCCGGAAAACTGTATCTGGCTTCCCTGCCTATGCTGTCCGTATTCTGGCTGATCGCCGTGTGCATATCCACTCCCATATTTTCCGTGGGCGCGGGCCTCGTCTCGATCGTGCCCAGCGTACTGATCAATAATACAAAAGTATGGTTCCTCTATCCGATGGGATACCCATTCTATCTTGTAATGAAAGAATATGGAGAAGTTGCGGAAAATATCGGGAAGAGCCCGTTGAACCTGATTCCGTGGATCCCCGTATCTGTCGGGATCACACTGATCTGTTTACTGATTTCCTGCCTGTATTTCGGGCGGGCTGAAAGGAGATAATAAAATATGAAAGAAAAAATAATAACCGCTGTCAGCACACTTATGCTCTTCATCCCGTGGACGATCCTGCCGCTTCGTACATTCGACTGGGCGCTGGAATCCCCGGCAGCCGAGATCATCATATACAGTTATGCAGCATTCATGATATTCAGCGGGATATTCACCCTGCTGTCCTATACGACAGCAGGTGTGAAAAATAATCTGATTTTTATTCCCCTACGATACACACGCGGATCAGGTTTGTCCTGCCCGGGATGCCCAGCGGGATCCCGCCGGTAAATACGATCTTGTCCCCCTCTTCCACGACGCCGTGGGCCTGTGCCGCCTCGATGGCGCGCAGGCAGAGGATCTCAGAACTGTACTCTTCACGTATCTGCATCGGCAGGATCCCCCATGAAAGGTTGAGCTGTCTGCACACTCTCCATGAGCTGGAGCAGCCTGCGATCAGGCAGTCCGGGCGGTACTTGGATATCATGCGCGCCGTATTTCCCGTCTTGCTTACAGCAAGGATGGCGTTTGCCTTCAGGTCAATGGCCGTCATACAGGTGGCATGGGAGATCGCGTTTGTGATATCCGGATCTTCGCTTCTGGCCCTGCTGCGGAAGATCCCGTTATAATCAATATTGCGTTCCATGTGGACTGCGATCTTCACCATCATCTTGAGTGCTTCCACCGGGTATTTTCCGGCTGCCGTCTCTCCGGACAGCATAATCGCACTTGTTCCCTGCGCGATCGCATTTGCCACGTCTGTCGTCTCTGCTCTGGTCGGACGGGGATGGACCATCATGGAGTCAAGCATCTGGGTCGCGGTGATGACCACCTTGCCGGCCTCGTAGACTTTCTGGATGATTCTCTGCTGGATGATCGGCACATGCTCCAGGGGGATCTCCACTCCCATGTCTCCCCTTGCGATCATGATGCCGTCCGCTTCCTCGATGATCGCATCGATGTTATCCACGCCCTGCTGGTTCTCGATCTTGGCGATGATATGGATCTCCTGGCCGCCATTGTCGTTGAGGAGCTGGCGCATCTCCCGGATGTCTTCAGCCGTCCTCGTAAATGACGCAGCCACGAAGTCAAACTCTTCCTGGATCCCGAACAAAAGATCATCTCTGTCTTTCGGGCTGATAAACGGCATCTTCAGCTCTACCCCCGGCACATTGACGCCCTTATGGTCTGAAATATCTCCGCCGTTCTTTACAATACAGACGATATCCTTGTCTACGATATTTACAACTTCCATGCCGACAAGTCCGTCGTCGATCAGTATGGAGTCCCCCGGCTTCACATCTTTATACAGATCCTTGTATGTGATCGTCACCCGGTCCTGCGTCCCTTCGATCTCGTCATTGACAAGAGTAAATTCCTGGCCTTCTTCCAGTGTAACCTTCTTATCTTTAAAACATCCGATACGCACTTCCGGTCCTTTCGTATCGAGAAGCGCTGCGATAGGCTTGTCAAACTGTTTACGCAGTGTCTTCAGCTTCTCCAGACGCACCTTCTGCTCTTCATGTGTGCCATGTGAAAAGTTAAAACGCGCTACATTCATGCCCTCTCTGATCAGAGCCTCAAGAACGCCCTCCCTGTCAGTGGCCGGTCCAAGTGTACAAATGATCTTTGTCTTTCTCATAATCTTTCCTTTCCGGATGACTCCTTGCTTTAATGAACGGTCAGTGCTTTCATCAGATGAACCGTTAAAGTTATTATAACATCATCACAGGTTCAATATCCAGAGAGAAATATATTCGATATCACATTTTACTCCTCAAATTCCAGTGTCAGATACTTAAACCGTTCATCGCTCCACTTTTTAACGACCTTTCCAGATCTGGTCTTTAACCGTTCCCGGTTTTTGAAATTGCCGCTTGCTCCATATGCATGCTCGATCATATACCAGTAAGAGGTCGGAAGTTTATTCTCTTCCACCTGCAGTATATCGCCTATCTCGCAGCAGTCCGGTGTCTCGGTTGTAAAATCCATCAGTCTTCCCATCGTTCATTTCCTCCAGTTCTCCTGATTTGATCCAATATCCATTATACTCTCATTCCTAGATCTTTTCAGCTGCCCACCGCAGTCTGTTACTGTCTCTTCCCGGAACACCGCCTTCAGTGGATCCCGGCTCCGATCACGGATACAACTGTATTGACGACTCCCGCCAGGGCCATCACCCAAATGGGATTCATCCGGCATTTTTTGAGCAGCACCAGGCATCCGGCAAATATGACCACCATGATCCAGTTTGTCTTTGACAAAGCTACCGCTGCATCACTTCCCCAGAACGCGGTGATCAGGATCGAGATCCCTGCCGAAGCGATCAGCGCCACCACCGCCGGCCTGAGAGAATCCAGGATCCCCTGCAGCATAGCCATATCCCGATATTTCAAATACAGTCTGGCCAGTACTGTCACTATGATACAGGAGGGCAGGATACACCCCAGGGTCGCCGTCAGCGCCCCCGGTATCCCTGCAATCTTGATCCCTACGAATGTAGCGGAATTGATCGCGATCGGTCCCGGCGTCATCTGGGAGATCGTGATCAGATCTGTAAATTCTTTCATGCTCAGCCAGCCGTGCTCTGTGACGACCTGTCCCTGGATCAGAGGCAGGGCCGCATATCCTCCTCCGAAGCTAAAGAGCCCGATCTGCAGAAAACTCAAGAACAATTTCAGATATATCATTTCTTCCCGCTCCTTTGCCCTGCAATAGTCCTGACAGCTCCGATCAGCGCGCATACAAGGATCACATAGACCGCATTCACGCCAAAAAAGCACGTAGCGGCAAAGGCGGTCGCCATGATCAAAACGGAGGCCGGATTTTTCTCATGGATGATCCCGCCTGCCATCTCGAATACTACAGCCGCGATCACAGCCCCCACTCCCGCCTGCATTCCTTCCAGCATCAGGCTCACAACATAATTACTCTGAAATGCATTATAAAAGACTGATATAAGAGATATGATCACGAAAGGCGGGATGATCGTTGCGGTTATAGCGGTCAGCGCGCCTGTTATCCCTGCCAGTTTATAGCCGACAACGATAGCCCCGTTTACAGCAATAGCCCCCGGGGAAGACTGCGCGATCGCGATCAGATCCAGCATTTCATCATCTTTTATCCAGTGATATTCATCTACGAATTTCTTCTTCATCAGCGTGACGATCACATATCCTCCGCCAAATGTAAAAGCGCTCAGATATAATGTTGAAATAAAGATCTTCCATAATACTTTCTTCTTCGTCTCCATTGTCCGTCTCCTTTATCCCGGGTTTACTGGTTCCTGCTTTCGGATCACTGATCGGAATATTTCATCTTCTTCATGATCTCCGCGATCATCCCTGCCCTGTTAAAAGGCACCATGAAATAATATCCGTCCGCAGCATCGCTGAGTTTTTGCACAATATCAACCGCGATCCGCACGCCCACAGCCTGGGCTTCTTCCCGGCTCATATCCTTATCGTACTGTGCGATGATCTCATCCGGCACATGGATCCCGGTGATCTCGTTTTTCATGAACACAGCATTGCGGTAGCTGACAAGCGGCATGATCCCGCAGATGATCTTCGTGTCGATCCTGCTCTTTATGTACCGGATCCTCTCGATATCTTCATCCGAATAGATAGGCTGGGTCAGGAAAAATGACGCTCCCGCCCCGCACTTCTTCTGCATTCTTTTTATCTCTGCATCGATATTCTTTCTTCCGTAATTCAGCGCTCCGCCGTAAGCGATCGGATCCTCGGCAAAATGTTCCCTGTTCAGCTGCCGGACATAATTCATCAAGGTGACAGAATGATAGTCGTAGACAGAGGTGATGCTGCCCCTGTCGCCCGACGGCACCGGATCTCCCGTCACGATCAGGAAATTACGGATCCCGTTCATATAGGCTCCCAGTATCTCCGAGCCGATCCCGATCGCATTCCTGTCGCGGCATGCGATGTGAGGCATCGTATCGATCTGGAGCTGATCCGCGATCTTGACTGCGGACATAGACGCCGAAGCCCGCATCCTGCCCATCGGGGAGTCAGAGAATGTGATCATCTCTACGCCCGAGCGCTTCAGGACAGCCGCAGCGTCCGTCATCTTCCTGTCATTTCCGTCAAACGGCGGATCCAGTTCGGCGATCACCACCTTTTCTCCGGAGTACAGTTTTCGTATAAACGGATTGTTGTCATAACGGATCTCCGACTCCGCCCGCTGTTCCGGCCGGTCAGAAAGCCTTTTGGCAGCCGGCCTGCCCCCTGCCGCCTGAGAAAGTTTCCGGATATATCTCGGATCCGTCCCGCAGCAGCCGCCTATGATGTTGACTCCCTGAGCGGCGATCTCCTCCATCGCATCGCAGAAGTAACCGGAATTGTCCCTGTAGACCATCCGGTTCTCGATCCGGTCCGCGTATCCGGCGTTGGGCACTGCCGCCACGATCAGATTGCCCAGATCCTGTCTCTTCAGGAGTTTCCCCAGATGGGAGGGACCGATGCCGCAGTTAAATCCGATCCCGTCGATCAGACTGCTTTCCTTTGCCGTTTTGAGCAGCTCCCGCATCCCTATCCCCGTCTTCGTATACCCGTACACATTGACGGAGAAATTTACCATGATAAATGCATCGCTGACAGACCGGATCCATTCAGCTACCGGCAGGATCCTCTCAAAATCCGAAAATGTCTCAAACCAGATCAGTTTCAGCCCGGCGTCCAGATGCGCCTTTGCCATGGCCTTATATTCTTCGGTCAGCTCCGCATCCTTCTCTTCGTCCCCACGCTTCTCCGGCACGGGGCCGATGTCGCCTGCGATGTAGATCTCCTTTATCCTGCGGCCTTCCTCTTCTGCGCGGCTCTGCTCCTGCTCTGCCGCCGACTGCGCGATCCGGCAGGCTGCCGCGACATTTTCATAGACCGTGCGCAGCTGTTCTTCTCTCGTCATACTTCCGGCATTGCCCGCGCACAGAGTCCGGATATTAGAGGCGAAACTGTTCGTCCTCAGGATATCCGCTCCGGCCTCGATATATTCCCGATGGATCTCTTCGATCCTCTGCGGGGCTGTCAGATTGTCATTCTCGGGCGAACCTGATCCCTTTCCGTATTTCTCACTGTAGTATGTTCCCATCGCCCCGTCGGTGATCAGACACCGCGACCGGAATATCGTATGAAAATCCATGTATGTCCTCCTGTATCCGTTGATATTACCTTTCCCGTTCCCTACGGGCAGCAAATGGATTATACCATATGAATATAAATAATTCACTCCTTTGCCGAAAATGCAGGTTAAAAGCAAGTTAAAACCCGTACAACAAGATCCGTTGTACAGGCTGAAGAAAGAAGAAAGCCGAAATGCTCCTGCTCTTATGATATCAGGAATATTTCGGCTTTACTTCATTATCTGATCTATCTGATCACAGATTGCCAAGCAGCTTGTCGATGCTGACCAGCTTCACGCTGAGCACAAAGATATCTGTTGCAAGGGCAAGCTCCTCCGGCGTCGGGTAAGACGGCGCGATACGGATGTTGCTGTCATGCGGATCTTTCCCGTACGGGAATGTGGCGCCCGCGCCTGTCAGGACAACGCCCGCCTCCTTCGCCTTTGCGCAGATTGCCTTTGCGCATCCGTCCATTGAGTCAAAGGAGATAAAATATCCGCCCAGCGGTTTTGTCCACGAACCGATCTCCAGTCCGCCCAGCTCTTTTTCGAAGATGTCGATCACAGCCTCAAACTTCGGTCTGAGGATCTCCGCATGCTTCTTCATGTGCTCTACGATCCCGTGCACATCCTTGAAGAAACGCACATGGCGCAGCTGGTTTACCTTGTCATGTCCGATCGTCTGTACCTGCATCATGCTGCGGATTTCTTTTAAGTTGGCGTCGGATGCGGCAAGAGCAGCGATACCGGATCCCGGGAAACTGATCTTGGACGTGGATGAGAACTTGTATACCATATCCGGGTTGCCGGCTTTCTTACACTCTGTCAGGATCTCGATCAGGTAGTCCTGCTTGTCTTCATATAAATGATGTACGCAGTATGCGTTATCCCAGTAGATACGGAAGTCTTCCGCCGCCGGCTTCAGGTTGGCGAAGCGGAATACCGTCTCGTCTGAGTATGTGATCCCCTGCGGATTGGAATATTTCGGCACACACCAGATTCCTTTGACAGCCGGATCTTCATTGACATATTTCTCTACCAGATCCATATCCGGTCCCGTCGGCGTCATCGGGATGTTGATCATCTCGATCCCGAAATGCTCCGTGATCCCGAAGTGTCTGTCATAGCCAGGCACCGGGCAGAGGAATTTTACTTTGTCAAGCTTGCACCACGGTGTGCTTCCGAGCACTCCGTGCGTCATCGCGCGTGCAACTGTATCATACATCACATTCAGGCTGGAATTTCCGAAGATGATCACATTGTCCTTCGGTACTTCCATCATATCTGCAAGAAGCTGTTTCGCCTCGGCGATCCCGTCAAGTCCGCCGTAGTTCCTGCAGTCAACTCCGTCCTCACAGGTCAGGTCTGCACCGCTGTTCAATACATCCATCATCTCCATAGACAGGTTGAGCTGTTCTGCGGACGGCTTGCCGCGGGACATATCCAGTTTCAGGCCTTTTGCCTTGATCTCTGTAAAACGGGCTTCCAGCCCACTCTTCAGTTCCAATAACTCTTCTTTACTTAAATCTTTGTACGCAGTCATTGCAGGACTCCTCCACTCTTTCTTCATTATTTTTAGTCACTGAATGGTATTGTATCCGATTAATGACGGTTCGTCAATGGTATCTTGCATTTTTTCTGTTCTTTTTGCATATCTTTGCTATTCTCGCCACTCCTTTTGAAGCTTCAATGCTTTTTTTATTCATTTTTCTATATATAAGATCTATATGCCGAGGATTTATAAAAATGGTATAAAAAACCAGTAAAAATTACATGAAATTTCTTCTTCCCTTTACCGTGGTCAAGTGCTATAATGGTCAAGACTGTGTTAAGAAGTCGTTAAAAGTTACTATCCACAGTAACCATTAAAACAAAAGAAAGGAATGTATGTAACAATGGACAACAAAAACGAGTTCAAACCGTATATCCCGGCGGACAAGATCGTCCCTGAGTTTACGGTGACATCAGCCCTGATCGGTTGTCTCCTCGCGATCGTCTTCGGTGCGGCGAACGCATACCTCGGTCTTCTCGTCGGTATGACTATCTCCGCTTCTATCCCGGCGGCAGTTATCTCTATGGGTATCATCCGTGTGATCCTCAGAAGAGATTCCATCCTCGAGAACAACCTGGTCCAGACGATCGGTTCAGCCGGTGAGTCTCTGGCTGCAGGCGCGATCTTCACACTTCCCGCACTGTTCCTCTGGGCAGAGGAAGGAAAGATCGAGTATCCGAGCCTTCTTACTATTTTCTTCATCGCACTGTTCGGCGGTCTCCTCGGAGTCTGCTTCATGGTGCCGCTCCGTCAGGCTCTCATCGTAGAAGAGCACGGCACGCTGCCGTTCCCGGAGGGAACAGCATGTGCGGAAGTCCTTCTCGCAGGTGAGGAAGGCGGAAGCAAGGCAGGTTCTGTATTTACGGGACTTGGTATCGCAGCGCTTTACAAATTTATCGCAGACGGCCTGAAACTCTTCCCGAGCGAGATCGGCTATGCGTTCCAGAGCTATGCGGGATCCCAGATCGGTATCCAGGTGCTCCCGTCGCTTGCAGGCGTCGGTTTCATCTGCGGACCGAAGATCTCCAGCTACATGCTGGCCGGCGGTACATTAAGCTGGTTCGTCTTGATGCCGGCGATCGCACTGTTCGGCGGCGACGCGACGATCTACCCGGGAGAAGTATCGATCCACGAGATGCTCACAATGGAGGGCGGCGGTCCGTCTCTTCTGTGGTCAAACTACATTAAATATATCGGCGCCGGAGCCGTTGCGGCCGGCGGTATCATCAGCCTAATCAAGACATTCCCGCTGATCATCCGTACATTCAAGCAGGCAATGGCGAGCATGAGCAAGAAACATGCGCAGAAGAATGCACTGCGTACACAGCAGGATCTGCCGATGCCGTTCCTGCTCGTGATCATCCTGGCGATCGTCATCCTGATCTGGCTCATCCCGACATTCCCGGTTAATCCGTTCGGTTCCCTGATCATTGTGATCTTCGGATTCTTCTTTGCATCCGTATCCTCACGTATGGTCGGCCTGATCGGATCTTCCAACAACCCGGTATCCGGTATGGCCATCGCGACCCTGATCATCGCCACACTGCTCCTGAAAGTCACAGGAACAGACGGCACCACAGGTATGGTCGGAGCGATCGCGATCGGCGGCGTGATCTGTATCGTTGCGGCGATCGCAGGTGATACTTCCCAGGACCTGAAGACAGGATTCATCGTAGGCGCTACTCCGAAGAAACAGCAGCTCGGCGAGATGCTCGGTGTTGTAGTTTCCGCAGCAGCAGTCGGATTCGTACTCTACCTTCTGAACGAGGCATGGGGATACGGTACAGAGCAGCTCCCGGCAGCACAGGCAAGTATGATGAAGATGCTCGTCGAGGGTATCATGAACGCTGAACTTCCGTGGGCTCTGATCTTCATCGGCGTATTCATCGCTATCGTAGCAGAGATCTTGAAAGTTCCGGTCATGCCGTTCGCAGTAGGTATGTACCTGCCGTTCAGCTTAAGTGCAGGTATCATGGCCGGCGGTGTTGTACGTTTCATCGTTGAGAAGATCAAGGGAACTGACGAAGAGAAGAAAGAGCGTGCCGACAGAGGCGTCCTCTTCACTTCCGGTCTGATCGCCGGAGAAGGTATCATGGGTATCGTGCTTGCAGTACTTGCAGTCCTGAAAGTTGATTCCGTGATCAATCTCAGTGCAAAATTCGGTTTCACGACTCCGCAGTTCGTAAGCCTGATCGTCTTCATCCTGCTTCTGTACTTCCTGTACACACGCTGCATGAAGAAAGAGAAAAAATAAGATATAACGACTACGAAGATCCAGCCCGCCTCTTGCGGGCTGTTTCTTTCTGTGGTATGGTATGTTGCAGCAGGAGGGAATCTCTTTATTATGAAGAAAAAGAATGATAACAACTATCTTGACTACATCCCGGTAAAGAATCCGGAGATTGAATACGAAACAGACGAAAACGGAAAAGTCACCGTCTATATTGAATGGAAAGGATTCTATCACAGGATCGCCCAGAAGTTTTTCCACCGCCCCCGCGTAAGCGATGTAAAGCTGGATGATTACGGAAGTTTCGTGTGGCTTGCTATCGATGACTCTAAAGACGTGCACCAGCTTTCCAAAGAGCTTGACGCACAGTTTCCGAAGATGGAGAAATCACTGTCAAGGCTGATCAAGTTTCTCGAGATCCTCCACGACAATCATCTGATCCGCTGGAAAGGAGAGAAAGTAAGATAATGTTAAAGTATATCCCATATATCCTCCTTTTCGCACTTGCAACGATGATCGTCTATGCATGGGGCATGTGGCGCTCTATGCGCCAGCAGCAGGATCTCTCCAATATGCTGAGTGCAAAGGGGATCGCAAAGGTCAAAAAAGCCCTGAAGAAAAACGGCGCTATGACGGCCAAAGAACTGGAACCTTTCATAAAAGACCTGACGGCGAAGCAGCCGTTCAGCAGAGAGCAGATCGCTGTGACCGATCCGAAGAAATTTCTCGGCTCGATCCTGCCCTATATGGTAAAACAGAAAATGATCACAGAGACAACAGAAAACGGAAAAGCTGTCTATCAGTTACGCAGATAACTGGCAGACAGCTTTTGCTTTTTCTATTGTTTTCTATTGCGGCAGGCCGGCCGTCTCTTCCGTGTCCCCGTGTCCGTCCTGCCGATCTGTCACGAATGGTAATACAGTTCGATCGGATCGATCGGATCAAAGGGATGCTCTTCTTCCATCTTTTTATTCCGGCCGCGGCGCTTGATCAGCTCGCCGCTCTTATTGTATACCCAGAATGAATAGACAAGCAGCTTGTTGATCTTCCCGATCTTCTCTTTTGTCGTCTTTCCATAGAGTGTACCGCCGGCCTTGAGCGGCGTCTTCTTATGGATCAGAGAGATCAGTTCCGTCTCGCAGGTCACGGGTTCGGGCAGGATCGTATAGCCTGTCCCCACGCAGTCCGGCTTATGCGCGTCGCTTCCGCCTGTCGTGACCTTGCCGTATTTCCTCGCCAGCTTTTCGGCGCCGGCGTTGGATTCTGCCGGCTCGCAGCTGTTAAATGCCTCGACAAAATCAAACCGCTTCGTGATCTCCGGCGAGAGATAGAACCTTCTCGCGTGGGTAAAGCTCATATACTTCTCCCCGCACGGATGCGCCGGCCCGAGCACTCCGCCGTTCCTGTGCACCAGATCTATGAGAAGCGCCAGAGGCATCCCCCTCATCTCAAGGAGCCTCATCTTGACTCCTTCCGGCATGATGACAAGGATATGTCCCGCATCCCTTGTATCATACTCGATTCCCTTGAGCACCACAAAGTCCGTATGTTTCTTGCCTTTGATATGCTCTTTCCAGTAACGGTATCCGTTATACGTATCATGATCCGTGATGACCATTCCCTGGAATCCGTGCTGCTTTAATATTGTAATGTATTCTTCCAGACCGACCTTGCTGTCGATGGAGCCTTCCTTTACGTGGCAGTGCATATCGATCTTCATACACAAGCCCCCTTTTGTTCTGTTCTCTTTATGATGTAGTTATCATAAACTAATTATACATCAAATAACAGAGCAATGGCAATAATTGTTATGATTGTTATGATCTTGTAACAGCCAGCACAGCCGCAATACACCCGGCCCATGCTGCCGCATACACCGGCATGGGGATTGAAATCTCAGTAAAGCAGTACAAGACCGCCAAAACTATCAAAAAAATGATCCCTGAAACTGCTACGATCCCATTAATTACCGATCTTCTGATATCCATAAAAAACACACCTTTCTCTGATAAGATCTACCTTTTGTTTCCTTTTGACAGGTATATCCTAACAGATCAGGTGTGTCATAAAACGGACTTTACTTTTCTTCTTCCGGCATATCATCCAGATTGTCCATCATAGCACGCGCCCTCTCCACCTCGTTTGCAGTGGACTTCTCTTCCCGGATCTCCGCTGCTTTCTGCAGACTTTTCTTCTTCTGTTTCCTTGATTCCAACAGAAGCTGTACAAGAATGCCGATGATACAGATGACCACGCAAAGTGCGATAAGGATCGCATCGCCCGTCACCGGGAGCAGGTGATAGACTGCAGTTCCTGCTATCGCCGCTCCATATATGGAAGTAACAATGATCGTAAGCGCAGCCACGAACCGAACCGCCAGGATCGCAGCCACAAGCGCGATCGCCAGGCAGATCGCGGTGCCGATCCAATCCTGCGGTGCGATCAGATACGTACTGACACTTCCCGCCGATACAAACACGGTAAGAAATACACCGACGCGGTAGAGTGCTGCGCCGAGGACTGCGAGGATCAGTCCCAGCACACCGCCTGTGATGAGCATTCCCATTCCGTTCAGTCCCAACAGGCCGCCTGCCGTCACTCCAAGTGCAAACCCGAATGCGAGTCCGGTCAGCGCCGCCCATACCCGGATGATCTTCAGGCCCAGCAGGCAGATCAACAGCCCCAATATTCCCGTGACCGCCAGTGCTGTTATTTCTGTCTGTGTCAGAGCATGACCGTCCCTGCCGATCTCGCGGATCACACCATTCAGATCAATTTCACGTATTGTATCAAATAATTCTTTTCCATCCATCATACTGTTCATATCAATACCCCTTAATCAATATTTTTGTATATTTCCCCTAAGTCTTTAAGCAGACTCCTGTACTCATCGACCACAGACTGCGGCGAAAGGATCTGCACGTCTCTCCCCAGACCGGTGATCCATCCGAAAAACTGCTCGCTCACAGCAATCTCCACGCGGGCGATAAAATGTTCCTCTCCGTCCGGCCGGAGTGACACATTCTTGCCGAATCTGTCGATCACAACGCCCACAAATCTGTTGTGGAACCGGATGCGGACTGTCTCTTCGCTGCCGCCGAACATCCCGAAAGTCTGCTTTGTATACCGCGCAAGATCGAATCGGGAGAATTCATCACGTCCGTCTCTCTCCTGTCCGGTAATCTCAATGTGCAGCATCTTATCCACACGGAAATGTTTGATGATCCCCGCATCTGTGTCATATCCGATCAGATAATAGTTCTCGCTGTCCCAGGTCAGCGCCCAGGGACTTACATGATAGTTCTCTCCGCTCTTTTTCAGGCGGATCTCTTTGGAGACCGTCCACTCAAAATACCGGAACATGATCTGACGGTTCCATGCGATCGCCGAATGGATCTTATCTACATTATAATAGATACTTTCGTTCATCGCCTTAATGCGGTCAGCGACGACAACCTGCCGCTGCAGCTTGTGCGCCTCGTATCTGCTGGTCAGCTTCTCGATCTTCCGGATCAAAGCATCTGACTTCTTCTGCGTGATAAATCTTGACGACTGTACTGCATCCACAAGGAGTTTCAGCTCCGGAAGCTCGAACTCTCTTTCCGCAAGATAATACCCTTCCGGATGTTCCTTCCGGTAAGAAATATCCATGCCGAAATTCTTCAGAGTCTCAATATCATTATACAGACTCTTTCTCTCCGCATGGATCCCGAGATCCGCCAGCTTCTCTTCCAGTCCTTTCCGGGAGATCGGATGTTCTTCATCCGTCTCTTCGAGGAACAGCTGCATCAGGTATAAAATTTTTGCTTTCTGGTTACTACTCTTTGCCATGAGCCTATTCTACCAATGATTCCTTTTATTGACAAGATACGATTTATATTATATATACACACTGAAAGTGGATGCCAATCAATCCGTCTTGATCAACATCCACTTTCATACTGATATTTCTATCATTCTTTTTTACCTCTTTCTTCTATCTTTCTTTTTTTGATCGATAGATCTAACTTATGTTCCCGGTGGTCCGTACCTCCTTTACTTAAATTCCCATTGAACTTGAGCTCCTCGATGATCTTTTCCTCGATATAGATTTTGCTTCTCTCATAACTTTCTCGTCATTATGATCTTTCTCTATATCCGATCACCCATTTCTCAATTCCGATATCCAATGGGTTTTATAAAACTTTCAATCAGTTTTATTTGTTGACATTATAATAACTCTATTCTCCGTATTTGTCAACTTATTTTTTGATATTATTTATATTTTTTATAAATTATCAGTTAATTATACAATTGACTTCTATGCAGGGTACATTTAAAATAGAATAGAATGTCAAAATCAATGAATTTATAATAAGGAGTCTTAACAATGGAAAACTTAAAAATACCTGAGGGCTACTCCTCTCCGCTCACGATCCGCGAGACAGAGGTAGCCATCAAAGAGGTCAAAGATCATTTTGAGCGGGCGCTTGCCAAATCACTGCATCTGACACGTGTCTCCGCTCCTCTCTTTGTCCGCCCGGAGACGGGTATGAACGACAACTTAAACGGCGTGGAACGCCCGGTATCATTCGGCATCAAAGAGCAGGACGATGCAGAAGCCGAGATCGTGCACTCTCTTGCAAAATGGAAACGCTACGCGCTGAAGAAATACGGTTTCCACTCAGGGGAGGGCCTCTACACTGATATGAGCGCCATCCGCCGGGATGAGGATACCGACAATATCCACTCGCTCTATGTGGACCAGTGGGACTGGGAGAAGATCATCTCCAAGGAAGAGCGCAATATGGAGACGCTTCAGTACACAGTGCGCAAGGTATACAGCGCCCTGAAAGACACTGAGGATTACATATCCAGAAGGTACAACTATATCGAGCCTCTCCTTCCGGACGACATCTTCTTTATCACTTCCCAGGAACTTGAGGATCTGTATCCGGACTGCACTCCGAAGGAACGTGAAACGAAGATCGCCAAGGACAAAGGCGCAGTATTCATTTCCCAGATCGGCAAGATCCTCGCTTCCGGCGAGAAGCATGACGGCCGTGCGCCGGACTATGACGACTGGGAGTTAAACGGGGATATCATCGTATATTACCCGGTGCTTGACATGGGACTGGAGCTCTCTTCCATGGGCATCCGCGTAGATGAGGAATCTCTTAAAAACCAGCTTAAGATCGCGGGCTGCGAAGAGCGCGCGGAACTGCCGTTCCAGAAATCCCTGCTGAACAAGGAGCTTCCCTACACAGTCGGCGGCGGGATCGGACAGTCCCGTATCTGCATGTATTATCTGAGAAAAGCGCACATCGGCGAAGTGCAGTCTTCCCTGTGGCCGGACGATGTGGCGGAAGAAGCGCTTGCCCACGGCATCAATCTGTTATAATTGTGTTATAATCAGGCAGAATACTGCAAGTAATGCCAGATATATGCCGGTATAATGTTATCATCTTATTACATCAAAGGAGAAATCGACATGACACACTTATTACTTGCGATCATATATCTGGCTTTTATCAGCCTCGGGCTGCCGGACGCTCTGCTAGGCTCCGCGTGGCCTACGATGTACACGGAATTCAACGTTCCCGTCTCTTACGCAGGGATCATCTCCATGATCATCTCACTGGGCACGATCGTATCCAGCCTGCAGAGCGACCGTCTGACGCGGAAGCTGGGCACCGGGAGAGTCACGGCCATCAGCGTGGCGATGACCGCCGCAGCGCTGTTGGGATTTTCCTTTACCCACTCGTTCTGGATCCTCTGCCTCTGGGCTGTTCCATACGGGCTGGGCGCCGGCAGCGTGGACGCGGCGCTGAATAACTACGTAGCGCTGCACTACAAGAGCCATCACATGAGCTGGCTCCACTGTATGTGGGGCGTGGGCGCGACGCTCGGGCCTTACATCATGGGATTCGCTCTTTCCGGCGGGCAGACATGGAATTCCGGTTACCGCTATATCGGCATACTTCAGATCATACTGACGGCATTCCTGATCTTCAGCCTGCCGCTCTGGACGAAGCAGAAGAACAGGATCGCGACACAGGCATCAGGCGGCACAGCGGAAAGATCAGACAGAAAACCGCTCTCCCTTGCGGAGATCATACGGATCCCCGGAGCGAAGGAGGTCATGCTCTGCTTCTTCTGCTACTGCGCGATCGAGCAGACAGCCAGCCTGTGGGCCAGCAGTTATCTTCATTTATTTAAAGGGATTCCTGCCGAAACCGCCGCACGCTTTGCAGGTATGTTCTTCATCGGCATCACTGTGGGCCGGGCGATCAGCGGCTTTATCACAATGAAGCTGAACGATGTGCAGATGATCCGGCTGGGACAGACCATCATTGCCGCCGGCATCATCGTCATGCTTCTCCCGGGGCCGGACATCATCCCCCTTGCCGGGCTGGTCATGATCGGACTGGGATGCGCGCCTGTGTATCCGTGCATCATCCACTCTACGCCGGATCATTTCGGAGCGGAACGGTCACAGGCAGTCATCGGCGTACAGATGGCAAGCGCCTATGTCGGCACCTGCCTCATGCCGCCTTTGTTCGGACTGATCGCCAACCACATCAGCATCACGCTTTTCCCGGTCTATATGATGGCGCTGCTCATCCTTATGGCTGTGATGCACGAGCTGCTCACAAAGAAAACGATGCATTAAAAAAACAGTTCAACACCCCATCCCTGACGCGTGAACTGTTATCTATATTGTTTTTCTAATGACCGCCGCCTGCATATGCTGCACGCGGCGGCGTTTTTCTGTAATTTCACGGGGTATCTGCTCTTACCGGAGCAGGATCACTGCGGATCCGCAGCTTTCGAGGGTGATCGTCCCTCTCTCCCTGATCTCCCGTGTCCCGGCTTCTTCTTTTCCTGTGTTGGACAGGAGTACTTTGCCGTTCTGACCGGCAAGTTGCAATGTACACGGCCCGGTTCCGTAATTTGCCGCAATGAGGATATCCTGCCCTGCGTCTTCCCCTGTGTTCCTATTCCCTGAGATCCTGTGATAAGCGAAGATATTGTCCTGCTCTTCATAATCCGGAACAAATTTCCCGTATGTAAACGTCTCTTTGTATTCCGGAGATTTCTTCAGGGCAAGCAGCTTCTTATAATAGGACAGGACAGAGTCCGGGCGTCCTGCCTGTTCGTCCACATTGATCTGCGTGTAGTTCGGATTGAGGGAAAGCCACGGCGTTCCGTCCGTAAATCCGGCTCCCGCTCCGGCGCTCCACTGCATCGGCGTCCTTGCGTTGTCCCTGCTGTTCTCATAGCAGTACTCCATTGCCTGCTCTTTCGTGCATCCGGAAGCCAGGGCTTCCCGGTACTGGTCTTTCGTGCTGATGTCGTCATACTCGGAGATATCATTTCTCCGGCAGTTGGTCATACCGATCTCCTGTCCCTGATAGATGAACGGGATCCCATAGAGCAATGTGGAAGTCGTGGCAAGCATCTTCTTGCCGGTCTCATTCTGCGCATATTCCGGGAGGAAACGACTCACTCCTCTTGGTTCGTCATGATTCTCAATGATGTTGGCAGGGAAACCCACGCCCTGCATCCGCTGCTGGGATGCGAAGATCGTGTCGCGCCACTCCCTGACAGACGGTTTCCTGCTGTTGTGCCAGCCGCTCTCACCCTGCGCGAGCATATGTGCGCTGAAGTCAAACATTGTCGAGAAATGTCCGTCATCCCCGATGAATTCTGCCAGCTCATCGTCTTTCATATTGAAGACTTCCGCAACGGTAAACGCATCATATTTGTCAAATGTATTTTTCTTGATCTCTTCAAAATACGCTCCGACTCCCCGTACTTCCTCCACCATCTTCACACAGGAAGCCAGTCCGTCCGGGCCGTCCGGCTCAAAGGCCGGGAAGCTTAAGTCCTTCTTGATATTGATGATCGCATCAATGCGGAAGCCTGCCAGACCTTTGTCCAGCCACCAGTTGATCATCTTATAGATCTCCTGCCTCAGCTCCGGGTTCTCCCAGTTGAGATCCGGCTGTTCCCTGGCGAACATATGGAGATAGTACAGATCCGTCCCCGGCACCGGCTCCCACGCACTCCCGCCGAAATAGGAACGGTAATTGCTCGGCTCTTTGCCGTCTTTTCCTTTTACAAAATGGAAATACCCTGCATATTTCCCGTACGGGTCCTGCAATGCTTTCTGAAACCACTCGTGCTTGTCTGAGCAGTGGTTTATCACCAGATCCATCAGGACATACATTCCCCGCTTCTTCGTCTCGGCGAGCAGCTCGTCGAACTCCTCCATTGTGCCGAATTCTTCCGCAATCTTATAATAATCGGAAATATCATATCCCTGATCCACAAAGGGCGACTGATAGATCGGGGAAAGCCAGATAATGTCGATCCCCAGATCTTTGAGATAATCTAACTTCGAGATGATCCCCTTAAGGTCTCCGATCCCGTCGCCGTTCGTATCAAGAAAGCTCTTCGGGTAGATCTGATATGCCGCCTTGTCATGCCACCATTTTCTTTTCATAGTAATGCGCTCCTCTCTCTTTTGCATAGTATGATGTCTGCGTTGTGGACTGCTGTGTACCGCGCAGTGCGGTTTTACGAATGGCGCGGGCTGAACCGCTGTCATTTCCACGGTACCGACATCATTCGATATTGCCTTTCTTGTATGATGCTGTTATTATAGGCTTAAAGAGAAATGAATTCTTGCACAATCATTTGAATTAATAACACAATTCTGCTTTTTAGGAGGGTGGTTTTATGAAATCTGCTTTTGATCTGTCACCGACGCAGAAAGAGAATGCGCAGCACGGCGAAAAGATGTTTCCTCTGAAAAGATATATCACGAAACTTTCAGACCTCTGCCCCGCAGTCACCGCCCACTGGCACGAAGAGGCCGAGCTGACCCTGATCACGGAAGGGACCTGTACCTATCATATCCATCTTGAAAATTACGAAGCTCAGGCGGGGGATATCCTGTTCATACCGCCCGCGGAACTTCATTCGATCACCATGGAACCGGGCGCGGAAATGACATCCGTCACTTATGTGTTCCACATGGATTATCTAAACTCCGATCCGGCGGATATATGCGCTGTAAAATATCTGCATCCGATCAGCCGGCACACACTGATGCTGCCCTACATAATAAAGAAAGGCCACCCTGCCTATCCGAAGCTTCTGGATGTTTTCCATGAGATGGAAGAAGCATACAGCGAAAGGCGGCCCGGCTATGAGATGATGCTCAAGGCGCTGCTCCTCTATGCCGCGGCGCTCCTGCTGCCCTACCGGCAGACAGAGAACACACGTCCGCAGCTTGAAGACGAACACACCGCCAAGCTCAAGCTAGTCCTGGAATATATCGGCGAGCACTACGCAGAAGACCTGACGATCCCCCAGCTCGCACGGCTGTGTTTCTTCAGCGAGTATCATTTTATGCGCTTTTTCAAAAAATACATCGGCGTATCCTGTCTGGAATATATCAAGAATCTGAGGCTGGAAAAAGCCGCCTCGCGCTTAGCGCAGGGCGGCCAGTCCGTGCTCGACGTATCCATGTCGTGCGGATTTTCCAATCTGTCGTATTTCTATCGGGAATTCAAGAAAAAGTACGGCATGACGCCGAAGCAGTTTATCCGGGAAGCTCCGTCGCTTCCGTTTCTTCCGGAGCAGAAAGCTTAGCTCTTTATGCTTTCCTGCCGGAAATCTTTACAGCTGCCGCCTCCGCGATCAGGCAGAGCACGATCACAACAGCCATATCCGGCAGTGTGTTTCCCACCGGTATGTCGATCGTCATAAGCCAGCGGTAGACGATGAATCCGATCAGCCAGATGGCCAGATTCTTCCAGTCAAAGTCTGTCAGTTTCTTCTCTTTCCTAAGGATAAACACATCCGCGATCTGCACCGCGATCATCGGTGCGAACACGGAACCGATGAGGTAGAGGAAATCCGTGATATCGTCCATCGGGAAAATGATGGCCGCGATCGTACCGATCACCGTTACCACGATACCCACATGGTTTCCTTTCAGTTTCGCAAATACAGACTCGGACGACACGCCCGCCGAATATGCGTCAAGGAACGTAGTCGTGACAGTAGAAAAGATCACGATCAGAAGCGCCGCAATGCCGAGGCCGGCTTTCGCCATGATCACGGCAATGTCCGTCTCTCCGGTGTAGATTGCCGCGCCCATTCCGATCACATACATCCAACAGCTCACCAAGCCGTAGACGATCACGCTTGCCGCAGTGGCCTTCACCGGTTTCTCCGCCTCCCTTGTATAGTCACTGATAACCGGCAGCCAGGAGAGCGGCATCGCCACGGACAGTTCTACCGCCGCGCCGAAGCTCATCGCATCGCTGCCGAATCCTGCGCCCGCGTCCGAACCGCCGAAGAAGATGACCCTGCTCAGCAGGATCGTCAGGATAAAGAGCGCTGCCATGGCGATCGTATTGATTTTTCCCAGATTTGTCACTCCGACCGCGATCCAGAGGACGATCAGCGCTCCGATCACGATACACCACACCCATGCGCCGGTATTGAAGATACCGTCCGCGGCAAGAGCTCCGTCATAGATCATGATCGCCGTCCAGCCCACAAGCTGGAGGACATTGAGCACGGCAAAGAGCAGGCCGCCCTTCTGACCGAAACTCATTTTCACCGTTTCCATGGCGCTCTTTCTCATCCTCGCGCCGATCAGTCCTGCAAAGAACATCATGCAGCAGCCGATGATGTGTCCGATGATGACCGCCGCAAGACCTCTCTGGAATCCGAGGGGTGCAAGATAGGTTCCGGTCAGGATCTCCGCAATGGATACGCCCGCGCCGAACCAGATCAGACTGTTTTCATATACTGAGGTACGTTTTGCTTCCATATCAGACTGTCTCCTTTCCTGCAGAAGACATCTCTGTTTCTGTCATTACACTTTCTGTCACTGTATTTTCCGCTGTTCCTCTGGCTGTATCTTCCGGAGTCTTTACATATTCTCCTGTAATGTCAAAGGCATGATCCATCGGGCCGCTGCCTTTTCCCAGATCCAGCATGGCGCCCAGCGCGCCGGAGATATATGCTTTCGCCCGCTCTACGGATGTATCCATATCAAATCCTTTCGCAAGGTTGGAGGCGATGGCGCTGGACAGTGTGCATCCTGTCCCGTGGGTATTCGGATTGTCAATGCGCTTTCCGTAGAACCAGCGGTAACTGCCGTTTCTATAGAGCAGATCATTGGCGTCATTTAACTGATGTCCGCCTTTTAACAGGACGGCGCAGTGATAGTTCTCACTGATCTTCTCCGCTGCTTTTATCATATCTTCTTCGGTCCTGATCTCCATGCCTGAGAGCACCTCCGCTTCCGGGATATTGGGCGTCAGGACAGACGCCATGGGGAGCAGTCTCTCCTTCAGCGTATCGATCGCGTCATCACTGATCAGCTTCGCCCCGCTTGTGGCTACCATGACCGGGTCGACCACGATATTCTCCGCGTGATATTGTGCAAGTTTCTCTGCAATGGCGGTGATCAGCTCTGCTGACGATACCATTCCGATCTTGACTGCATCCGGACGGATATCCGTAAAAATGCAGTCGATCTGCTGTTTTAGAAATTCAGGAGATACCTCCATGATCCCTGCTACGCCGGTCGTATTCTGTGCAGTCAGTGCAGTGACCGCGCTCATGGCAAACACGCCATTTGCGGTCATCGTCTTGATATCTGCCTGAATCCCGGCGCCTCCGCTGGAGTCACTTCCAGCGATTGTTAATGCTGTTCTCATCTTTCATACTTCCTTTCTTCTTTTGTCCTGTATGCACTGCCGTCCGGCGGCATGATACTGCCGTGATCCGGACATTGCAGCGCCCCAGCATTAATTTTATATAGCGGCAGAAAGTGGTGCCCCCGGCCTGCCGCTGAGCGGATACAGATACTGTCTGTATCCTGAAAAGTGTCCGCATCTGTCAGACCGCACGCCCTGTGCGCCAGGCTATGCGGACGCTCTTTTCCAGAATATATTAAAATCTTTGAACTCCGGCAGATAGATATCCGCCGTGTTCCAGATATGGGCAAGATCCCGGTCGCTTGCCTTGTCGTAGACTCCCACCGTCTTAAACCCTGCCCTTTTCGCGGTCTGAAGGGCGTGGAGCGCATCTTCAAACACCCACGTCTCAGAAGGTTCCGCGTCGATCTGCAGCGCTGCGGCGTAGTAGATATCCGGCTGGCTCTTGCTGCTGCCGATCTCGGAGCAGGTAAAGATGCCCTGAAAATACGAAAATACCTTCAGCCTTTTCAGGGCAGCCTCCGCGTTCTTCCTGTCGCCGGACGTAGCGATCACCATGGGTATCTGCCTCTCCCGGAATTCCTGGAGATACTGCCGCACGCCCTCTTTGAGCGGAACACGTTTCTCATAAAAGTCCTGAACTTCACGGTTCAGTCCCTTTATGATCTCCTCCGGCGTCTTATCCAGATGATAGCGGGAGATCAGATAGTCCGCTCCCTCTTCGAGGCTCATGGTAAACAGTGTATCCCCAAGTCCTTTCTCCGCCTCGATCCCCAGTCTGTTCAGGTAAAGCTCTCCTAAGTTTTCCCAGACGGGCATGGAGTTTAACAGCACCCCGTCCACATCGAATATCACTCCACGGATCATCGTTTCGAATCCTCCTTATCCGCTTTTTGCACTCAATTTACCGGAACTCTTTTTACCGGAGCTCATCTTCCTGCATTTCACTTCACTGCTGTGCTTTCAGCATTTCTTCTGTGCGGCTTTTCAGATTTTGCGCCGCCCCTTCAATATCTTTCTGCGCAAAGATGGCGCTGATCACGGCAATGCCGCAGATCCCGGTGCCTACAAGCTCCTTTACATTGTCCGCCGTAATGCCGCCGATGGCAATGACCGGTATCTCTACGGCTTCACAGATGGCTTTTACCGTTTCATGGCTTACTTCCACCGCGTCGGCCTTTGAGCCGGTGGGAAATACTGCTCCCACGCCGAGGTAGTCCGCTCCGTGCTCCTGCGCCCTTAACGCCTGCTCCACCGTCTGGGCGGACACGCCGATGATCTTGTCCGGCCCCAGTTTCCTGCGCACATCTCCTGCTTCCATATCGCTCTGTCCTACATGGACTCCATCCGCGCCGATCTGCGCGGCGATCTCCACGTTGTCATTGATCACAAACGGGACATGGTACTGTGCGCACAGCTTCTGGATCTCTTTCGCCTCTTCAAGAAATGCAGCCTCGTCCAGATTTTTTTCTCTGAGCTGTACAAAGGTCACTCCGCCTTTTAACGCTCTCTCCACCTGGGCGTAAAGAGTCTCCCCGTTCAGCCAGCTCCGATCCGTAACTGCATAGAGGAGCAGATCCTCTTTCCTGCAGTTTTCTCCATTATCTGATCTCATATTTTGCCCCTTTCTCGAGCTCTTCGCCCGTCATGTTATAGATGGCGTCAATGATCCGGTTGCGGTAGGTGGCGTTTCCGTCGCCCTCCTGCATCCGGCTCCAGCCGATCTCTCCTGCAAGTCCCATGACACAGACAGCCGCAGCGGCCGCCTCCAGCGGATGAGCCGGATTTGCCGTCACATAGGCGGTCATCATTCCGGAGAGCTGGCATCCGGTCCCCGTGATCTTCCCCATCTCCGGTCTGCCGTTGCGGATCACATAGCAGGTCTTCCCGTCAGACACCAGATCGATGGCCCCGGTCACTGCAATGATCGTTCCTGTCTCTTCTGCGAACTTCTTCACAAATGCCACTGCTTCGTCAAGGTTTTCCTCGGTCACTGCGTCTGCCACGTCCGCATCCACGCCCTTTGTCGTGCCGCTTCCAAAAGCCAGCGTCTTGATCTCGGATATATTTCCGCGGATCACGGACAGTTTCAGTTCTTTCATCAGCCCCAGCGCTGTATTTGTGCGAAGCGCGCTTGCGCCCGCCCCCACCGGATCGAGCAGTACGGGATGTCCCAGCTCATTTGCTTTCTTACCTGCGCGGAACATTCCCTCGATGCTCGTCTTGTGGAGAGTGCCGATGTTGATGTTAAGACCGCCGCAGACTGACGTAATATCTTCCACGTCTTCCGCCTCGTCGGACATGATCGGACTGCCGCCGCAGGCAAGGAGCACATTCGCCACGTCATTTACAGTCACATAGTTTGTGATATTATGTACCAAAGGTACTGTATTTCTTACATTTTCCAGATATTCTCTCATAGTATTTTCACCTTTTGCGTAATTCATTTTCCAAAAAAAGTAATAAAAAAACGGGAAACCCTGCAAAAGGGTACGCCCGCATCAGTAGTTTATCTATGTTCCCTACGTTGGCATTACCCAAATCAGGTTGCGGGTCGAAGCAGTTCATCTTCCTCTCAGCCTGCCTGATACGCAAGCTCCCCGTTTTTCATATGTACTTCAGACAATCTTCTTGTTGCAACAGTCCTTCCCGTTCCTGATGAGCCGAGCGCCCGTTTATAAGCAAAGCAGCGGCGTCACCGTGGTAAGCACGGCAGTGCGGCTTTGCGAATGGCGCGGGCTGAACTGTTATATCTTTCTGCAGATATGCTGCATTACTTTTTTATTTTCTGAGTTTCTGTTTCCAGATTACCCAGATAAATGTCAAACACTTTCATCTTCTTCATCGCTGTCACGAGCACCGCCGCTATGATGGTGCCCCCGCAGCTTGAGACGAAGAACGGGATGACAAACCCAAATACTGCGCTCTCGCTTCCCATGATCAGTGTTGCGATCGGATAGCTTAAAAGCCCGCCGATAACTGATGTCCCGAACAGCTCTCCCGCATAAGCAAACGGAAGATGTTTTCCGTACTTATAAAGCAGACCGCACAACAGAGCCCCGCACATAGAGCCCGGAAATGCAAGCAGCGTGCCGGTTCCCATCAGATTTCTCAAAAGGCTGGTCACAAACGCCATACCCACCGCATAGCCTGGCCCTAAGAACACTCCTCCGAGAATGTTGATAAAGTGCTGGACCGGAGCGCATTTGGATGCTCCCACCGGAATCGACAGCGGCGAACATACGATGCCAACCGCTACCAGTATCCCTGCAAGGGCAAGTTTCCTTACATTGACATGTTTCATGTCTTTCCCTCCTGTACACATAACGGTCGATGCTTGCTGGCATCCTCTCACTCCGGAACACGGATTCCCTCGCATGTTGTTTTCGTATCGCGTACAGTGTAAACCCGGAACGGCGCTCCCCGCCCGGTAAAACTTCTTTCGTGTGATCCTTGATTCGATTGTCCGAAAGTAATGTTACCACGTCTGTATAAAAAATGCAATAAGGTTGATCGCCGCCGTCAATATCCACACAGCTCCGAACGCCAGCATCTGCCGCTTTCCCGTTGAGCGGTATCTGGAACAATAGAAGAAGCCGTTGAATGTGCAGAGCATCGCCATAAGTCCCGTCACTTCCAGATCCTTTACCGCACAGTATATGAGTAAAAGAACAAACAGCGAAAGAAGTCCTGCCATTCCGGTCCTGAGATTTCCGAGATACGTAAGCTGCGCCAGATCCGTCACATTCATAATATTGCGTTCGCTTTTTTCCCTGACTTTCTCCTCCGGTATGATCTCCCCGCTGAGCAGGTCGTTGACACCTGTCCCGAGAGTTCTGCTCAGCGGCTGCAGCAGGGAGAGATCCGGCATACAGCGGCCGTTCTCCCACTTCGATACGGCACGGTCCGTGATGCCGAGTTTGTCTGCCAGTTCTTTCTGTGTGAGATTCAGTTCTTTTCTTCTGCGGGCAATGAAAGCACCTATCTTCTGCTGATCCATCTGATGCACCTCCTGTATGCTGAAAGCTGTTTTTCGTCAAAAAGTAAGAGACAGGTTCTCTTTTCCTGTCTCTATTATACGTCCTGACTCTGCAATTGTAACCATACCGGCGGTTGAATCAGATTATTTTTTCGCTTCCAGCCACCTTTTTACTACGGCAACATCTTCTTCCACGGCGCGGGCGATCGTCTCAGGCGGCATTCCCATTTTATCCAGATTACAAGCCGTCTTCCTGCTGCTTTCCAGACGCCCGGATTGTTTTCCTTCTTCCTTGATCCGTTCCATTATTTCACACATGATCTCTATTCCTCCTTCTTCCGTCTTCAGAAAACGTACCCTCTTTGACAACTCTCCCTCACTGTCGTCAAAAGGATCCGCTGTTCTGAAATACTGCATCAATTTTGCGATCCTGCTTCCGTCATCCACCTCTGCATTTACATAGATCAGATGAGCCCCGTCCGTATACACCTGTCCGGTCTGCCGGAAACGCTTTTCTTCTTCATAAACCGTACTGCCGCCTTTCCAGATATCTTTCCGGCTTATGTAAAAAAGATATCTCTCCGGCAATTCACCGTAATCTTTTCCCTTTCTCAGAGATTCTCCGTCTGTCAGGGCTCCGTAGAGCCGGGTCCTTCGCGCGTGGTCTGCCACATCCGATCCCTCTATCTCAAGATGATACAGTGTTTTATCCGTGTCCTCTGCCAGGACATCCAATCTGGCACCATGCGAGATGACCTTTGAGATAACGTACTGCGTTTTCACAGATACGAGCATGATTTCCGGATTTCCTGTCAATATGCGTACCACATGCTGACAGGCTTTCAGATCAGACAGGGCAACCGACATAAATACGTCACTGAGCAGCGTAAGCTGTTCAAGATCTTTCAGCCGCCTTTCCCGTTCGGCAAGGCGTCCTACCTCTGCAGCCACATGTGTGGTGCAGACTTTTCGAGAGTTCTTTTTCTTGTTCTTTTTGTCTTTCATATATGGGCTTTTACGCCGCGATGATTCAATACAATCATATTCTAGCATGAGAACCTGACAATGTAAACCAGTGCGGACATTCGTATCTGCTCTGCAAAAAACAATATACGGGAAGCGCAAAAACTGCTATAATAGTTTGGCGGCGCATTTTTGTGTCCGCACAGATCTGTATATTAATTTTAATAAAGGAAGTTTTCATTATGTCAGTAGAAATCGTAAGGAATTATTTCAAAGAACACAATATTGATAAGGAGATCCTCGAGTTTCCTGTCTCCAGCGCCACGGTGGAACTGGCGGCACAGGCCGTAGGCGTGGAGCCGGCGCGTATCGCCAAGACGCTCTCTTTCTATACAAAGGAGAAAGACGCTGCAATCCTCATCGTGACTGCCGGGGATATGAAGATCGACAACAGCAAGTTCAAGCATTTCTTCGGGATGAAAGCGAAGATGCTTGCTCCGGAGGATGTGGAAACACTGACCGGACATGCCATCGGGGGCGTCTGCCCGTTCGGGAATCCGGACAGCGTATCTGTATATCTGGATGAATCGCTGAAAAGATTTGACACTGTATTCCCTGCTGCCGGAAGCGGGAACTCTGCCGTGGAAATGACATGTGAAGAGCTGGAGCAGGATTCCGGCTCAAAAGAATGGATCGACGTGTGCAAATCGTGCATCTGACAGCCCTCGCAAATGTACGCTCAAGCAGGCACGGCAGCTGTTTGCCGCCACTTGACCGTTTGCCCATTTGCCTTCTTGCCTGTTTGCCTTTGCCTGCTTGCCGGGCTTATCTTACAAGGAAAGCTCCCATGAGTGATACATTCACTTTCATGGGAGCTTTCTTCTTTGTATTGTATGTCTATCTCAGGAAGTTCTCAATGATCACTGACTCCGCCTCTTCTTCATTGAGGCCGAATGTCCTCAGCTTCACAAGCTGCTCGTCATTGATCCTTCCGATCGCCGCCTCGTGGATGATCTGCGCGTCCACGTGTTTCGCGTCAATCTCCGGAATGGAGCTGATCTCCGCCTGATCCATAATGATCGAATCACACTGTACATGGGCGTGGCAGCGGTTGCTTCCGATCGCCCTCGGGTGGAATACCTGACGGGATTTTCCTTTGCCGACAGAGCGGGACACAATCCTCGCAGAGCTGTCTTCTCCGTTTAACTCTACGTCAAAGTTGGATACCGCAGTCTGCTCATCGTCTGTCATCAGTTTCTCTGTCACAAACAGTTTCGCATTATCGGCAAGCTCCACATAGTTCTCACGCTCCGTGGAATCCACGCCTCTGATCTGGGTTGTCTCAAGCGTAAATGTGGAATCCTCACCTACATAGATCTTGGTCACAGGGTTGAGGACTTTCTGCCCGGTCCCGTTTCCCTCTGCGTAATGGTTTTCCACATATTTTACATTACATCCTTTTCCTACATGGAATGCATGGATGCCGTCATGGCGCGTCTCGGAACAGCCTTCGCCGTGAATGCCGCATCCTGCGATGATCGTCACGTCAGCGCCGTCCTCGATGTAGAAATCATTGTATACGACATCAATGCCTTCCTGGCTCATAACGACCGGGATATGCACCTGCTCGTCTTTTGCCTCGCCGCTGATATGGATGTCAATGCCCGGCTTATCCTCTTTCTTTACGATATGGATATGACGGCTGTCGCCGTGGCACACTGCCATGCCGTTCAGTCTCAGATTATAGGCGCCCTCCTGCTTGAATCCGTAGGAGTCGATCACCTTTAATACGTCTTCCGTTACTTTATCGAGCTCTGTTTTTGTCTGGTTTGCCTCTGTATCCTGTACTTTTGCCTGATTATTCTCCATAGAGCTCACCTCCCTTTTGTCTCCTGCACTCGCAGCCGTCCAGCTCATTTCCGAACAGCGTCGGCATAATATCTTCTGCGTCTCCGATGGACTCTACCTTTCCGTCGGAAATGACCATGATACGGTCAGCCATCTGGATGATCCTCTCCTGATGGGAGATCAGGATCAGACTCTCCTTCTTCTCTTTATGGATCTTCTCGAAACGCTTGATCAGCATGGAGAAGCTCCAGAGATCAATGCCGGCCTCCGGCTCGTCAAATACACAGAGCTTATGCTGTTTCGCCAGCACTGTCGCGATCTCTATCCTCTTCATCTCGCCGCCTGAGAGCGTTGCATCCGCCTCACGGTCAATATATTCCATTGCGCAGAGTCCCACGCTGCTCAAAAGATTACAGCACGTCTTCTCATCCAAGGGCTCTCCTGCTGCCAGAGACAGAAGCCTGCGCACCGTCATCCCCTTAAACCGCGGCGGCTGCTGGAATGCAAAGCCTATCCCTGCCTTGGCGCGCTCATCAATGGTGTAATCCGTGATATCCTGTCCGTCCAGAATGATCTTTCCGCCTGTCGCCTTGTTGATCCCCATCAGCAGTTTGGCAAGCGTAGACTTCCCGCCGCCGTTCGGGCCGGTGATCACAAGCATTTCTCCGTCATTTACAGTAAAGCTGACGTCTGAAAGGATCTCGGACTGTTTTCCCTCTTCTACCACATCATATGATAAATGTTCTACCTGTAACATCTCTTCTGTTCACTTCCTTCTAACTTATATCTCAAATGTGAAACGCCGCTATACGGAAAATCTGCGGAAGATCTCCTTATACCTGTCTGCATAGATGCTCCCCCGTCTCCAGATAAAGCTGAACTCATGGGAAATCTCAAAGCCTTTCAGAGGGATCCGTTTCAAAGAGCCCTCTCTGAGCTCATCCCGCACAGCAGTTTCATATAAAAATGTAATACCGCATCCGGCTTTTGTCAACTCCCTGATGGTCTGAAGGCTTCCGACTTCCATCACTTTATCAAAATCACGGATGCTGAAATTCTGGGCGTCCAGACAGCGTTCCAGCACTTCACGCGTCCCCGAGCCTTCCTCCCGCACGAGCAGCCGCTCATGAAACAGCTCCTCAATGCCCCGCTTCCGTTCAAAAGATGCGGCCTGTCCGGGAAATACCGACTCACGAAGACCGTCAGAAAGTACCTCACGCTCTTCCGCCCAGTTATAGTCCGGCGCACAGACCGCGATATAATTCTCATCCGAATACTTCTGATGGTCATATTCATTTTTCTGAAAAAAGCCTTCCACAAGGGCGAAATCAATAGCGCCCTCGTCGAGCTTACGCAGGAGCTCCTGTGTGTTGTCCACGATCATGCAGATCTTCGCATCCGGATACTCCCTCAGATAACGCTCCAGGATCCTGCCCATGAGCACGTCGCCAACCGTCCTTGTGGCTCCGAAACGGAGTTCCGCTTCCTCATCCGTCTTCTGCATCTGATTCTGCATGGAAATCTCGTCGTGCATCATCGTAAGGGACGCATTTCGCAGGATCTCTCCCGCCCCGGTAAGTTTCAGCTTCTTCCCCTCATACCGGAAAAGCTTCGTATTATAGTGCTTCTCCAGAAAATGAATGTGCTGTGACACCGCAGGCTGCGTAATATTCAGTTTTTCCGATGCGCGTGTGAAATTCATACACTGACATACAGTTAGAAATGTCTCCATCCTAAAATCAAGCATTACCTCACTCCCCTTATTTCGGGCAACACATAACTGACAATATGTAAAAGAAACGCGGGCAGGGCTCTGACAGATCCCCGCCCAAATCTATAAAGAATTACTCCCTGTGCATTATCATAACATATATTTATTGTAAAATAAATATTAATAATTTTATTTTATTGTTTTTTTATGATATCTTATGATCCGTAGCCAGATATTGGAAATCAACAGTTCAGTCAGCCGCAATAAGCACGAAGTGCGGTTTTACGAATGGCGCGGCTGAACTGCTGCATTATAAATCAACAAGGGAGGAAAAAGAATGAACTTCTTAAAGAAAAACGGCGCAGGGCTCCTGCTCTGCCTTATCATCGCAGTACCGTCATGGTTTCTCGGGCAGGCGGTTCCCGTCATCGGCGGACCGGTGTTCGCCATACTGATCGGAATGATCCTTACATTAATACTGACAAATAAAGAGCCCTTTACAGCGGGCGTCAATTATACCTCAAAAAAGATCCTGCAGGCGGCGGTCGTCTTCTTAGGCTTCGGCATGAACCTGACAGAGATCCTTGCCAAGGGAAAACAGTCGCTTCCGATCATCATATCCACCATCGCGACCTCCCTGATCATTGCATTTATCCTGTATAAAGCGCTAAAACTCCGTACCAACAACGCGATCCTCGTGGGCGTAGGATCCTCGATCTGCGGAGGAAGCGCCATCGCAGCCACAGCGCCCGTGATCGAGGCGGATGACGAAGAAGTGGCGCAGTCCATCTCCGTCATCTTCCTCTTCAATGTCCTCGCCGCCCTCATTTTCCCCACACTGGGAGCCGTGCTGGGCCTGAGCAACGAAGGATTCGGCCTGTTTGCCGGGACCGCCATCAACGACACCTCATCCGTCACCGCGGCGGCAACCGCCTGGGACGGGATCCACGGAAGCAATACACTGGAATCCGCCGCCATCGTAAAAATGACAAGAACCCTTGCGATCATTCCGATCACACTGATCCTTGCCATCTGGAGAGGCAGAAAAGAAAAGAATTCGGAAGGCTCGACTTTCAGCCTGAAAAAATGCTTTCCGTTCTTCGTACTATTCTTCGTACTTGCATCTGTTGTGACGACCGTGTTCCAACTGCCCGCTGACGTGACCGGCCCGCTCAAAGAACTGAGTAAGTTCCTGATTGTCATGGCGATGGCCGCCATCGGTCTGAACACAAACATCGTCAAACTGGTCAAGACCGGCGGAAAGCCGATCTTCACCGGATTCTGCTGCTGGCTTGGGATCTCGCTTGTAAGCCTGGGGATGCAGCACGTACTCGGTATATGGTAGATTTACCCGAAAACGGAAAATGGGACGTAGTAAAATGCGATTTTACTACGTCCCCTTTTCCGTTTTTTACCCGTTTACGGTTTCTAACTGACGGATACACTTTTTCCGGACAAACCAGAAGCACACTGCCTGCATGAGTATCGTCGCGATCCAGGAGCCCGGATAGGAGATAAACAGGAAGAACAGCGACCTGTGATGCGGAAAGAATCCGTAGATCCACACGATCCTCGTCCCTACCGTACCGATCACCGACAGCACCATCGGCACCGCCGAATGTCCCATCCCCCGGAGGGCTCCCGGGATCAAATCCATGATACCGCAGAGGAAATACGGAACTGTGGTGATCGACAGGATCTCCATACCGCACTTTATCACTTCCGCATCCGAGGTATAGATCCCGAGAACCTGTGAACCGAACACATAGGCCCCGACGCCGAGCACAGCCGACACTCCTGCCGACAGGATCATACAGTCCGCAAGCACACGGTCCATACGCTTCTGCTTTCCCACGCTGTAGTTCTGGCTTGTAAAGCTCATGCACGCCTGTGTCACGGCATTGACCGACACATACAGGAAGCTCAGGACATTGTTGGCCGCCGTGTAGCCCGCCATTGCCGTAGAGCCGAAGGAATTGACGGACGACTGGAGCATGGCATTGGAAAAATTGATCACCGTGCTCTGGATCCCCGCCGGTATGCCCACCTGAAAGATACGCTTCAGATAGACCCATTTGATCGTGAGCTTCGAGAAGCGGAGCTGATAACTTCCCTCTGACCGGTGAAGGCACCACAGCACCAGGATACAGGAAACGAACTGGGAGCTGACCGTTCCGATGGCAACCCCCGCCACGCCCAGCGGGATCACGATGACAAGCAGAAGATCCAGCGCCACATTTGCCATACCTGCTGCCGCAAGGAAGAGCAGCGGCCGCTTGGTATCTCCCACCGCCCTTAACACTGCCGCCCCATAGTTATACAGCATGAAGAACGGCATTCCCATAAAGTAGATCCTCATATAGGTAACAGACTGGTCGATCACATCCCCCGGTGTGTCCATAAGCTCCAGCGCCAGCCTGGACGCTCCCGCCCCGACAAATGCCATGATAATGCCGCTGATCAGCGCGAGAGTGATCGCCGTATGTACCGCCTCCGACATCTCTTTGTCCCGCCCTGCCGCGAAATACCGCGCCGCAAGGACGTTCGCCCCCAGCGAGATACCGATAAAGAGATTCGTAAAAATATTGATCAGCGCAGTTGTCGATCCCACCGCCGCCAGCGCCTGACTGCTGTCAAATCTGCCGACGACAATAATATCCACCGCGTTAAACATCAGCTGCAGGATGCTTGAGAGCATCAGCGGCAGCGAAAACGAGATCAGCTTATCCATGATCGATCCATTGCACATATCGATTTCATATTTGCTTGTTTTCAATGTCCGGTCCCCTCCATTCCGATTTTGCAATGGATATCTTACTCCGTTCGGTTTATTTCGTCAATAGGGACAAAACACCGGCCATCAGCGCAGTTTTGATCCTGCTGTCAGATTACCTGATCGATCTTCCCAGCTCATAAGCTTCTTTCAGCTCCGTTTTTCCTTCGATATCACCCACATCTCCGTTGCCTCCGGCAAGGACATGGCCCAGATTCTTCCATCTCAAATGCTCCATCAGGTGGTCATAGTAGAGAAGGACGTCGTCAAATCCGTTTCCTTCTGCCGCCATCAGAAGCGCGGAAGACCTGTCGTGTCCCCTTAAGAGATTGCCGTCGCCCTCCTCCAGAGCAAACAGACGGTCGATCGCTGTCCGGATCTGACCGCTCATATTCCAGTAATAGAGCGGTGTGGCAAGAATTACCACATCACATTCTTTCACTGCCGGATAGATCTGAGCCATGTCATCCTTCTGAACACAGGGACATGCCCTGCTGCTGTGTCCGCCGAAGCAGCCTTTGCAGCCATGGATGTTCATTCCATCCAGAAAAAATTCTGTCACAGTATTGCCCGCGCTTTCCGCTCCTTCTGTAAAGGATCTTACAAGCGCTGATGTATTTCCCTTTTTTCTGGGACTTCCGTTTAATATTACGATTTTCTTACCCATACTGATTCTCCCTTCATCCATACTCAGATCTTGTCAGCAAGCGCCGCTGCCTGAGCACATCCGTCTGTCTTTTCGATATCTCCTGTATTCAGAACGCCGGGAACCAGTACCTCTCCGACCATCTTCCATTTATTTAATGCAGCCGTGCGCTCCATAGGGATCCGCACTCCGTCCAGAACTGTCATATCTTCTTCCTCACAGCAGGCGATGACGGCGCACTCTTTTCCGGCAATATCTTTTCCTCCTACCACAAGGGAATAGATGCGGTCGATCACTGTCTTGATCTGTGACGGGATAGAATACCAGTAAACCGGCATGGTAAATACAAGTGCGTCCGCCTCTAAAATGGCCGGGGCGATGGTATTGAAATCATCGTCAAAGGTACAGGCCTTCCCTGTGCTGTAACAGGTCTCGCACGCATGGCAGCCGCCCAGCTTCATCATGGCTGCATCGAATCTTGTAACCTTGTGTCCTTTCTCTTCCGCCGCTTTAATGAAAGCGTCTGTCATAGCAAAACTGTTTCCGTTCTTGCGCGGGCTTCCTGTAATTACAACGATTTTTTTACTCATGATGATCTCTCCTTTTCTGCTTTTTTCTACAGCAGATTTGACTTTCTCCGCTGCTGATATTACAATCATAACAAGAATATATCATAAAACAAGTACGCACATAAAAGTGCGATACTTGCAATCAAGTTCAATACTTACCTAAAGGAGAGTGTAAAATGGGCAAAAGATGCATTTCCAATGAAAACTTAAGCACTACCGGATTCAGTTATACGTTATCGCTGATCAATGGAAAATATAAGATGACGATCCTCTACACACTGATGGAATTCGGTGTGGTGAGATTCAATGAAATGAAAAAATATATCGGACAGATTTCCTATAAAACGCTGAGCTCCACCTTAAAAGAACTGGAAGCAGACCAGCTTGTCCACCGAGAAGAATACCCGCAGATCCCGCCCAAAGTAGAGTACAGCCTGACAGAAAGGGGCAAGTCGCTGATCCCTATTCTGGACGGAATGTGTGAGTGGGGTGATAAGAACCGGCTTTGAAACAGCCCAAATTACCGGATATTAAACTAAAATTTTGTACTATTTAGGGAACGGCATTTTGTTATTCCAAAATTAAAAATGACTGAGGCGGCATTTTTCCCTCATGATGGTAAATTTCAGTTTTACCAATAGCATACAGGATTTTCCGGTTCTTCACATCATTCGGAATCCCTGCCTGTTCCTCCGATGGATTAACCGCAATAATCAGATTTCCTCTTTTGTATATAAACGGAAATTTTTCTTTTTCGGCATATACTACCTCAAAAGATCCATCCGCCTGCAAATCTTTTTTTTCATGTCTTAATGTGATCAGATCTTTTACCGTATTGAGCAGAGAGCCCTGCGTCTTCGCCTGTTTTTCTACAGTTGGAGCATCCGGAGAAAGATCTACAGGAAGGTATAATGTATCCTCACAGCCGTCCGAAAAGCCTTTATTCTTTTCCTCAGTCCACTGCATAGGCGTTCTTGATCCTGTCCTGTTGTATCCGCCTTCCTTATTTGCAAGTTCCTGATACTTTAGGCCGATCTCATCCCCATAATATAGGAACGGGACTCCCGGCATTGTAAGGATAAAAGCATAAGCAATTTTCAGTTCATCCTGACTCAACGTATAGCTCATACGTTCTGTATCGTGATTACCTGTCGTAAGAGACATATATCCTTTCCCATTTACCTTTTCATACCATGGAAGATAATCGGCAAGAAATCTGGTAATGTCTCCATGTCCGTCTTTTTTGAAAAAGCTCCGGTCAATGCCCCCGGCTTTTCTGTCTGTTTCCGTATGATTCTGATAGTCGCGGAACAAAGTACTGTAACCGTTTCCCTCCATATGAAGGCAAAAGTCCGAATGAAATCCTGCCGCAACAGCCTGAGGCGGATTACTCCACTCAGAAATTATCACTGCTTCCGGATAATCCTTATCGAGCATCTCCCTCACTTCTCTCCAGATTGATACTGTTCCGCTTTTATTTTCATCATCTCCTTTAACAAGAGAATGAGCCATATCCACACGGAAGCCATCACAGCCATGATCCAGCCAGAACCGCATCACATCTTTCAATGCTTCCCGGGTAGCAATACAGTCCGGATGATCCATCGGAAGCTGCCATTTTTCTGTCGGATGCAGAAATCCGTAATTGAGCGCAGGCTGGCATTTGAAAAAATTAAGGATATAACATCCGTCCCTCTGTGACTCTCCCGCCACAAACGGCATATGGTCTGCTCCATGAAAACAGGAATCCGTCCATATGTATCTGTTCGTATATTTATTTTTCTGCGCTTTTCTGCTCTCCTTAAACCAAGGATGCTCTTCTGACGTATGTCCGGGCACCAGATCAAGCAGTACATGGATACCACGGTTATGAGCTTCTCCAAACAAGCGGTACAGATCTGTATTAGAACCATATCTGGGATCTACTTTCTTGTAGTCTTTTACATCATATCCTCCGTCCTTAAAAGGAGATTCAAAGCAGGGATTGATCCAAAGGGCATTACATCCCAGACTGTTTATATAGTCCAGTTTTTCTATAATACCGTTGATATCGCCAATTCCATCTTCATTGGAATCCTTGAAAGACTGGGGATAAATCTGATAAAACACTGCATTACTTAACCATTCTGGCATACTTTCTGTCTCCTTTGCGTTCTATTTATTTTACAGCGCCGTCTACCACGCCCTGAATAATCTGTTTCTGCGCCACTAAAAAAAGAATAATGATTGGTATCATAGCCAACAGGGCCGCCGTCAGGATCAGATCCCACTGTTTCACATAGGATCCTACGAAACTTGTTACTGCTATCGGCAGTGTCTTAATCTTTCCGTTCAGTCCCAGCAGCAGAGATGGAAGCAGATAATCATTCCATATCCACAAACCATTAAGGATCAGAACTGTCATTTGAACCGGACGCAGCATAGGCATTACAATATAGAAGAAGATTCCCTCTGTAGGGCAGCCGTCGATCCTTGCCGCCTCTTCCAACGATCTTGGAATTCCCTTAATAAATCCATGTATGACAAAGACCGTCATAGAGCAGCCAAAACCGACATATGCGAAGATAATCCCTTTATAACTCTGAAGCATCTGGAGCCCTGTCACAATTCCGATTTTTCTGAATATTGTCAGTATCGGGAGCATAACAACCTGAAACGGAATAACCATTGCCGCGACAAGAAACATAAAAATAACCTTAGACCAGAACGTATCTTCATGCCGGCATAATACCCACGCAGCCATACTGGAAAACAGGATCAGCAAGACGAGAGATACTGCCGTAATAAACAGAGAACTTCCGAACGATGACCAGAAACTGAAGTTTTCATTATTGATTACTTTATTCAAATTAGTAATTATCTGTCCCCAGTTGTCCGGAAGAGTAATCGGGCTGATCACTATATCTGCGCTTTGTTTGGCAGAATTGATGACCACAAGTAAAAAAGGACTGATTACCACAAGTGCCAGAATGATCCCTGCTACTGTCAGGATCATTCTTTTTGTCCTTACTGTTTTCATCAGGCTTCCACCTCCCTCTTCTTGCTTATGTAAACCTGCGTCAATGAAATCGCAGCCAGTACGATAAAGAACAGTACTGACATAGTCTGACCAGCCGCATAATCATTTTCTCCGATTGAAGTATTATAAATCTTCAGGGCAAGAAATTCTGTACTCTGTATGATCTTATCTCCTAAAATTCTGGATGGCGCGCCATTGGTCAGCGCAAGGTTAACGTCAAACTGTTTAAATGCACTTGTAAGCGAAAGGAAAATACAAACTGTAAATGTATTTGCAATCATAGGGATTTTAATCTTAAACAATGTCTGCCTTGCATTTGCTCCGTCTACACTTGCCGCTTCTACAATCTCTGTAGGCACTCCCTGAAGTCCGGTCACATAGATCATCATAATGTATCCTGCATATTGCCACGTACTGACGATCACGATTGCCACAAATGCAAGATTCGGATCTGAAAGCATGGATACTGATCCCTGAAATACAGTAACAAATACTTTATTAAAAATGAACTGCCACACATACCCCAGTACAATTCCTCCGATAAGATTAGGCATAAAGAAAGCAGCTCTCATAAAATTCCGCCCTTTTATCTTTGATGAACAGAGAAGTGCAAGGGCAAATGCGATAATATTTACACAGCTCAGGTTAATAACAGTAAAGAGGAAAGTAATCAGAACTGAATAGAGGAATCCGCCCTCACGAAAAATTTTAATATAATTACCAAATCCAAGGAACTGTGTAAATGTCATACCATTCCAGTCTGTAAATGAATAAAATATTCCCAGAAGGAACGGAATAACAACCGTAATGGCAAATGCAAGGATAACCGGCGTCAGAAAAACCACATTAACAACCCTGTCGTGATGTCTGACCGGAGAACGCAAGAATCCCAGCATGATAAGGATCACTCCCGCCACCAGCAGATATCCCCTTGTTTCGCCCTGCATCCCCGCTACACCTGAAGCAATTCCTATCGCAGCGGCAATGACACCTGCCGCCAGAAGTATACCGGACTGTATTTTCTTTTCCACGGTGTCCTCTCCTTTCTGTTTTTTAAGGATAGAGCGATGGACGCTCTATCCTTATCACATTTATTGCTCATTCTTAGACATAAAATCAGCGACTTGCGAGCTTATCATTTTTACGAATCCTGTTTGTCAATATCACCTTTGGCATAGGATTCAAAAATTGGTCCAAGGATATTATCCGACATTCCATTCGGCATATCAGCCCACGTCCATGATGAAGTCTTACCCTCATCAATATATGCCTTCAGACTCTTGGAAAGAGGAGTAGAAGGTGAAACTGTTGAGCTCTTATAAGGAGACAGCATGCCACATTCTTCTACCAGCCCTTTCTGACCTTCATCAGTAGTTGCAAGCCAGTCAAGGAAATCCTTACACTCCTGAACCTTGTCGCTATCCTTGTAAACGCCCCAGTAAGACGGAGCATCTGCACACACACTGGTCATATCCTCTTCCGTAAATGCAAGCGGCACGATCCCACAGTCAAATGTTGCGTCATATTGCTCAAGAGAAGGATCTATCCAGTTTCCCTGAGTAATAAAAGCGGCTTTTCCTGTAGCCCAAAGCGCCATCTGATCATCATAAGTTCCGGAAATCAATGTCTGCTGGTCAGAATACTTGCACAACAGTCCGAAAAACTTGCCGAACTGCGTCAGCCTCTCTTCATCAATTTTTCCATCCATCAATTCATCAAAATATGTATTATCATCTCTCTCAAGCCCTCCTGACAGATAATAACCAAACAGATGTCCGCCTGTCGACCATGACATCTGACCGGATTCAGCTGCTACGGAACAGACAGCAGTCAGGCCAAGCTCATCTTTCATAGAATCAATCTTTTCAAACGCCTCTTCAAAAGCCTGATAATTTGTCAGCGTATCCGGATCGACACCTGCCTGTTCCAGAATATCTGCATTGTAGGAGATACCATAACCCTCAATCGTGTAAGGGAACCCAACCACCTGATCCCCATCCATCAGGGCAAAATCCGTATCTTTTACAAATTCACAATCGCTAAGATCTGCAACCATTCCTTTAAAATTCGATGTATAATCGCCACCGCCAAACACAAAGATATCCGGCATATTTCCTGCAGCATAGTAACTCTTTAATTGTCCTGTGGCATCCGCCCCTCCTCCGAGAGTCTCAACTGTTACTTTCTGTCCTGTTTCCTCAGAATATTGCTCTGCAACTTTTTCAAGCTGCGGGCCTATCTCCACCTTACTGTTAAACAAGCGGATCTCTCCGTCAGAAGACTCTGTTGTTTTTGTTTCACTTTCGGAACCGGCGTCTGTATCTGCATTTGTACTGCTCCCGCAGGCAGCCATCCCCAACACTACTGAACAGGAAAGCAAAACAGCTAATAATTTTCTTTTCATAATGGGACCTCCTACAAGTCTTTATTTTTTGTTACTTATGCGCATAATTCTACAAATAGAAAGGGTTGCTTACTGATATGACAATTAAAGAGATTGCAGATAAATTGGGTGTCAGTTCCACTACTGTCTCCAATGTTATAAGAGGGAAAGACAAACAGGTATCTCCCGCTATGAAAAAAAAGGTGCAGGCTGCTTTAAAAGAATTCAACTACACTCCTAATATCGGAGCTGTCAATCTTGCCCGGAAACGTTCCAAAATTATAGGCATTATTTTTTTTCAGATGGTAAATACGGAAAACGGTCTGCAAGACCCATTTGCGGCGGAGCTCATTGGCAGCATAGAAGAAACAATCCGCCAGGCCGGATATTATATGATGCTGTATATCTCCGACAGTATCACAGAAATCATGTACTGGCTGACGGGATGGAATATGGAAGGATTAATTGTTCTCGGGAGCAGTCCTGTTTCCCGTAAAGAGCTTCAAGAACGATTCCATAAACCTGTAGTCTTTATTGACAGTTTTCTTTCTTCCGGAGAACAAAATCATTATAACGTGGGGCTTGACGACAGAGGAGGAGCCCACGATATGACCCGATATCTTTTAGAACAAGGTCATAGAAAGATCCTGTTCGCGGCTGACAATCTTACAAATGTAGATGCCGTAAGATACAATGCTTTCCGCAGCGCAATGAAAGATTTTGGACTGAATACAGATAAAGAAGATAATTTTTTTCTTCTGGAGCCGCAGCCGGATAAACTTCAGAAAAGTATGGACACTCTTTGTGAAAAAATAACTTCCTATACCGCTGTATTCTGTGCGTCAGATTATTATGCCGTGAAACTGATCGGCTCATTTCAGGATCACGGTATCCGTGTTCCTGACGATGTATCTGTAGCCGGATTTGATGACAACTATATAGCGGAATTATGTCGTCCCAGACTGACCACTGTACATCAGGATGTATCTCTAAAAGGCAGTACAGCTGTCAGAATCCTGACAGCTGTACTGGAAGGCAGATACAATTCCGGGCAGGAAGTATTACTTCCCACAAAGCTGATCATCAGGGATTCCGTCAGAAGAATATAATTTGTCTAATAGTCTCTCTGTTTTCCGGATAATCGTCTGATAATGATATTCAAAATAGGATCCGCGCACGGGCTGCTGATTTTGTATTCGCCCCGCGGCAGCCTTTCTATAGACTCATAGAACGGGAACTGAGTCTGATGCCATCAGACAGAGCCCTTTAGAAGTATTTTCTCCGAATCATCGCATCCTCGTGTTTCTTCTAAAATTCCGCCTCTGTCTGTATTTTATGCCGTCTTCAGTTTCTTTCCTGCGCTCTGCACTCTTTTTTCACTGCGCACCCTCATGGTGATCAGCACAAAAGTGCAGGCGATGAAGAGGATTCCTCCCAATACAATGTACTGAGTACCCATTCTTGACAGGAAGAAACCGCATACGGAAGTTCCCACTGTCGTTCCCAGATTCGTAGATGCAAGGAACAGACCGTTGGCAAAATCAGGCGCCTTCGGTGCTGCTGTGGCAAGCCAGTACTGATTGATATTGGCCGCCGCTCCGGCAAGCACGCCCCAGACAAAAGTGAGCACCGCCATCGGAACTGTGAAGCAGCCGAGGAAGAAAAGCACCGCATACACCGCCGTAAGAAGGAACGGAAATGTAACAACAAATCCCAGCGGACGGCTGCTCAGCATCCGGCCCGCGATCAGGTTTCCCAGCATATTGGAAAGGCCATATACAAGAAGAAGAATACTGATCAGCCCTGCCGAAAGCTGTGTCACTGTCTCCATGTATTCGGAAAGATAACTGTATACACCGAATACGGACCCGTTCAAGAACATAACTCCGAAGATAGACAGCCACGTCCTGCTCTCTTTGAGCACACTCAGTTGAGACCCGTAGGACAGCTTTTCTTTTACCGGAAGATCCGGCACTGCAATGATCGTGGCGATCAGGGCCGCCGCATTGACAGCCGCGAAGAAAAGCATACCGACTCTCAGCGACGTCATGTTTGCGATATAACTTACGATCGGCACTCCGAGGACCATGCCTGCGGACACTCCCATCATGACTTTAGACACAGCCTTCGGCGCGTCCTTCTCCGGCACAGAAGAACCTGCAACCGACATTGCCATCGATACGTACACCGGCTGGAAAAATGCCGGGATCACACGGGCGATCAGAACCACCGGAAAGTACGCGGCAAATGCCGAGACCACATTACACGCCGTAAATACACTCAGAACAAGTATCATTGCCTTTTTTCTGTTTACTCCCGAGAAAAAAAGCGGCATCGTAGGTCCGGATACTGCTACGACCAGTGCGAACATACTGACGAGCAGGCCTGCCGCTGCGACTGTCACTCCATAATTCTCGGAGACCAGCGGAAGGATGCCGACCACGCCCATCTCTGTATTAATAATGCTGAAAACACCAATTGTCAAAATCAAGATCAAGCCTTTTTTCATTTCAACAAAACCTCCTTCATACTTTTTACACGTTCAATTTAGCAGGCATTTATTAAAATAGCAAATATTTATATTTAATTCTTTTTTATAGTTTAAACCTATATATTTTAAAATAATCTCTCATTCCCAGTCCCTCCCTGTGCCTCAGATAACAGTTCATAATTTTTCTTTCACAGGTTGACATATACCGCTACAGGGTATATATTATATATGCAGATAAAAATACCCCGCAGGGGTTTGAAAGGAGTGGATAGATACATGGAAGAGAATAAAACCTGTACCGCCTGTAAGCACAAAACAAAGGAGCGCTCGGAAAAAGAGCGGCGGAATATGCTGAACCGCCTGAACCGCATCGAAGGACAGGTGCGGGGGATCAAAAGGATGGTAGAAAATGATGTATACTGTCCGGATATTCTGATCCAGGTCTCCGCAGTCAACGCAGCGCTCAACAGTTTTAACAAAGTACTTCTGGCGGAGCATATCCGCACCTGTGTTGCGGAAGATATAAAGGAAGGAAAGGACGAGACCATCGACGAGCTGGTCCTTGTCCTTCAGAAACTGATGAAATAACGATCGATTTCGGGAGGTTTTATTATGGAACAATATAATGTAACGGGCATGAGCTGCGCGGCGTGCAGCGCCCGGGTGGAAAAAGCCGTCTCCAAAGTTCCGGGAGTCACATCCTGTTCCGTAAGTCTGCTGACCAATTCTATGGGAGTGGAAGGGACCGCGTCTGCAGCCGATATCATTTCCGCCGTAGAGGCAGCCGGATACGGCGCCTCGGAGAAAGGACACCATGCAGCGGAGCAGACGGGCGGAAACAGTATCTCTATTGCGGAGGCGGAGGATTCCCTGAAAGACAGGGAAACGCCGAAAATGAAACAGAGACTGATCGCTTCGATCTGCTTCTGGGTGCCGCTGATGTATATTTCCATGGGACATATGATGTGGAACTGGCCGCTGCCCTCTGTCCTGGCAGACAATCATATGGCGATGGGGCTGATCGAGCTGCTGCTCACGACCGCAGTCATGGTGGTCAACCAGAAATTCTTTGTCAGCGGATTTAAAGGGCTGATCCACGGCGCGCCGAACATGGATACGCTGGTAGCGCTGGGAGCCGGGGCTTCCTATGTCTACAGCCTCTACGCCCTGTTCGCCATGTCCGCCGCCCTGACTCAGGGAGACGCGGCAGGCGCCATGTCCTATATGCATGAATTTTACTTTGAGTCGGCGGCAACGATCCTGACGCTGATCACGGTCGGAAAGCTGTTGGAGGCGATCTCGAAAGGCCGTACCACGGACGCCCTAAAGGGACTCATGAAACTGGCTCCGAAAACAGCCACCGTGATCCGGAACGGTTCTGAAGAAGTCGTCCCCATAGAACAGGTCCGCAAAGGTGACATATTCATTGTGAGACCCGGCGAAAATATCCCGGTCGACGGCATCGTGCTGGAAGGCACCAGCGCGGTCAATGAATCCGCCCTCACCGGCGAGAGTATCCCGGTCGATAAAAATGCAGGCGACGCCGTATCCGCGGCAACGCTGAACCAGTCCGGCTATCTCCGGTGCGAGGCGTCCCGCGTAGGCGAGGATACCACACTGTCCCAGATCATCCAGATGGTCAGCGACGCGGCGGCGACAAAAGCGCCCATCGCCAAAGTAGCGGACCGTGTATCCGGCGTATTCGTACCCGCCGTGATCGGGATCGCCATCGTCACGCTGATCGTCTGGCTCCTTGCCGGACAGACGATAGGGTTCGCCCTTGCAAGAGCGATCTCCGTACTGGTCATCAGCTGCCCCTGCGCGCTGGGGCTTGCCACTCCCGTAGCCATCATGGTAGGCAACGGCATGGGAGCAAAGAACGGCATTATGTTTAAGACCGCCGTATCGCTGGAAGAAGCCGGCAAGACACAGATCGTTGCTCTGGATAAGACCGGAACGATCACCAGCGGCGAGCCGAAAGTTACCGATATGATCCCGGCGGACGGAGTTACGGAGGATGAGCTTCTCTCCTATGCATATGCCCTGGAGAAAAAGAGCGAGCATCCGCTTGCCCGCGCCGTCATTGTAAAAGCGGAGGAAAACGGACAGAAAGATTCCCTGAAACAGCTTGAAGCAGAAGAATTCCAGGCTGTGCCGGGCAACGGACTGTCCGGAAAGATCAACGGCTCTCTGATCTGCGGCGGCAGCCTGAAATTCATTAGCCAGAGTGCTGAGATATCCGAAGAGACTTCCAAGACCGCCGGCAGGCTTGCCGAGGAAGGGAAAACACCTCTATTCTTCAGCAGGGACGGCAGACTGATGGGTATCATCGCCGTGGCTGACACCATCAAGGAGGACAGCCCGAAAGCCATCAGGGAGCTTCAGAATATGGGCATCCGCGTCGTCATGCTGACCGGAGACAACGAGCGTACCGCAAAAGCCATCGGCGCCCAGGCCGGTGTGGACGAGGTCATCGCAGGCGTGCTGCCTGACGGAAAGGAAAGCGTCATCCGCTCCCTGAAGAAAAAAGGCAAAGTGGCAATGGTAGGCGACGGCATCAACGACGCACCGGCACTTACCAGAGCCGATATGGGTATCGCCATCGGAGCCGGTACGGATATCGCCATCGACGCCGCAGATATCGTTCTGATGAAGAGCAGGCTTACCGATGTCCCGGCAGCGATCCGCTTAAGCCGAGCGACGCTGCGCAATATCCACGAGAACCTGTTCTGGGCGTTCTTCTACAATGTCATCGGCATCCCGCTGGCGGCCGGCGTGTGGATCCCGCTGTTAGGCTGGCAGTTAAATCCGATGTTCGGAGCCGCGGCCATGAGCCTGTCGAGCTTCTGCGTCGTAAGCAATGCACTGCGTCTTAACTGGTTCAAAATGTATGATGCCAGTAAAGATAGAAAGATCAAAACAAAGAAACAAAACAAGGAGGAAACAACAATGACAAAAACAATAAAGATCGAAGGAATGATGTGCGGACACTGCGAGGCTGCCGTAAAGAAAGCCCTTGAGGCTCTCGATCAGGTAGATGCAGCCGAAGTAAGCCACGAGGCAGGCACGGCTGTCGTGACGCTCAGCTCTGAGGTGAGCGACGACGTCCTGAAAAAAGCTGTAGAAGATAAAGACTACAAGGTAGTGGGAATCGAATAAATACAATATCTGTTCTCTTATCCCGAGTCAGAGAAAAAGGGCCTGCCGCACTATGCGGCAGGCCCTTTTTTCTCTCAATCCCTTATTCGCAGGTATCAATCGCACCCTCATTTTTATTTCGTTCCCTGACCAATACTTCCAGAATATCGAGCATGCGCCGGATTGTCATTTCCCGTTGCCCGATCATTTTTTCCGCCTCCATTTCGTCAGACTCCTGTAGCATTCCTTTGATAAATCGTCTTTGTCGGATACAGGCTATCCTTCAGACACCAGATCGTATTTCACCACATCCATATTCACCACTCCGTCTGCGAAGAAGGAAATTCCATCCGCCGACTGGTCTGTATACATGGTGGCTGTCATGACCTGCTCGCCATCGTTTACGAAAACTTCCACGCTGAACCGGTCGAGGATGACCCGCAGTTTCAGCTCTCCGTTTGTACTGTTCACAAGGCTTCTTCTCTGATGGATGATCGCCCTTCTGGAGCCGGAGAATTTCCGGTCCACCTTGAGGACCGACTCGCGGGGACGGAAGCTGACCGCTGTCTGGTACTTTTCATCCTGCGCGAAACGCAGGGCAAACTTCTGATACAGCTTCTCCCCTTCCGCCGGGCGCAGGGTCAGTTCCATGTCTACTTTTCTTCCCCTGATCCCGTTCAG
>DWVY01000043.1 GCA_019119995.1 Candidatus Mediterraneibacter faecavium
CCGACCCGCTCTACCTCATCCCCTCGAATCCATGTAACGCGATATCAAAATGCTCGTCCATTGGAACTCGCATTTTAACATCACTAACATGGAGAACGAGGTGTATTCGGAACGCTCCATGTCGATGCACAAGCTTATGCAGTATCCTCTTTTTCTGCTGTCTCATCCAGTCGGTAATCTTTCTTCTCACCGCCGCTTCATCTTTCAACAAACACTCATCAAAAGTTGGAAGAAGCCGGGACTTCACAAACTAAGATTTCAGGTATTCCACCCGATATAGAAACCGGTAAATCGTGGGGCTGAGTCCAGACCGCGATGATTTCTGGTCCTCACGGCAGATATAAAACAAACAAGCGGAACCAGAAATCTCCATAACCGGAAACGGTTCACCATCCAGTAATAATATTAGTTTCTACGACAGCGCCTTTGTCGACACAGCTCCCCCTCGACTCGCTTTATCTAATTTGTGATTGTCGGGAAGATACTTCCGATTGGATGAACGAAGAAAAACAGCTGGATACAGCCCTATTGATAAACCTTCCGGATCAGGCGGGATTGTAATGTGGACGGTGACTGTGGAAGGGGATTAGAGATAGTTCAAGCCCGTGGTGCGGCGTTGATTCGGGAAAGGATGTTGTCTGAACGAAGTGAGTTCTTCCTTTCCCGGATTGCTTTTAGCCGTATCACGGGCTTGTTACTATCTCTTATTCCCTGTAACCGGAGCCGGAAGCATTACACTCCCGCCTGATCCGGTTACGCATATCGATCCGCTGTATCCGGGTGATTTTCGGTCCTTCTCTCCAGCGGTGTTCGATTCGACAAACACGAATTCACTCTGCTATGGAAAGTCCCAGCTCTTCAAGCTGCTTTGCATCCGCCGGTGTCGGAGCCTCTGTCATCAGGCATGACGCATCCTTGATCTTCGGGAATGCGATCACGTCGCGGATGCTGTCCTGTTTTGCCATGAGCATGACGAGACGGTCCAGTCCGTATGCAAGTCCTGCGTGAGGCGGCACTCCGTACTTGAATGCTTCAAGAAGGAAACCAAACTGGCTGTGCGCCTGTTCTTTTGTAAATCCGAGAGCCTCGAACATCTTCTCCTGAATATCGTTCTGATGGATCCTGACGCTTCCGCCGCCGATCTCATTTCCGTTGAGGACGATATCGTAAGCTTTTGCGCGGATCTTGCCGAGTTCTCCTTTATCGAGGAGCGGCAGATCCTCTTCCATCGGCATAGTGAACGGATGATGCATGGCGAGATAACGCCCCTGCTCATCGCTCCACTCAAACTGCGGGAATTCTGTGATCCATACGAAACGGTATTCGTTCTTGTCCAGAAGCTCAAGCTGTTTCGCCAGCTCCACACGGAGCGCTCCCAGTGAATCCCACACGACTTTATTCTTATCAGCCGCGAACAGGAGCAGGTCTCCCGGCTGCCCATCCATCGCTTTGATCAGCGCGTCCATCTCCTCTTCGCTCATGAACTTCGCGAAAGAAGACTTCACAGTGCCGTCTTCCTGAATTGCGACATATGCAAGGCCTTTTGCGCCGTAGTCTTTCACGAACGCAGTCAGCTTGTCGATCTTCTTTCTCGGCATACCGCCCTGTCCTTTGGCGTTGATGCCGCGAACGCTTCCGCCGTTCTCAATGGCGCCGGTGAACACACCGAAACCGCAGCCTTTCACCACATCTGTCACATTGGTCAGCTCCATGCCGAAACGCAGATCCGGCTTATCGGAACCAAAGCGGTTCATAGCCTCCTGCCATGTCATTCTCTGGATCGGAAGCTGTACGTCCACATCCAGAACGTCCTTAAATAGTTTCGCAAGATATCTTTCATTGACGTCGATCACATCGTCCACATCCACGAAAGACAGTTCCATGTCGATCTGGGTAAATTCCGGCTGCCTGTCGGCGCGCAGATCCTCGTCACGGAAGCATCTCGCGATCTGGATGTAACGGTCAAAACCGGAGCACATCAGAAGCTGCTTGTAGAGCTGCGGCGACTGGGGCAGTCCGTAAAAGCATCCCGGATGGATACGGCTCGGCACGAGATAGTCTCTCGCTCCCTCCGGAGTCGTCTTGCCCAGCATCGGGGTCTCGATCTCAAGGAAGCCCTCTTCGGAGAAGAACTGGCGTGTCAGAGTCATGACCCGGCTCTTCAACATCAGGTTTCTCTGGATGTCCGGTCTTCTAAGGTCAAGGTAGCGGTATTTCAGGCGCACCTCTTCCTTTGTCTTGCAGTTCTCTTCTACCTGGAACGGCGGTGTCAGAGACTCGGAGAGAATGCGCAGCTCATTTGGAAGCACCTCGATCTCACCTGTGGCGATCTTCTCGTTGACAGCGCCGGAACGCTTTGCCACCTCTCCCACAATAGCGACTACATACTCGGAACGCAGAGACGCCGCTTTCTCGAGAAGCGCCGGATCTGTCTTTCCCTCTTCACACACAACCTGAATGATACCGGAACGGTCGCGCACATCGACAAATACGAGTCCGCCCTTGTTCCTGTTCTTCTGCACCCATCCCATGACGGTCACAGTCTCGCCCACATTTGCCGCGGAAAGCTCCCCGCATCTGTGAGTCCTCTTAAGTCCCTGCATTGATTCAGCCATTGTACACCTCCGTAATATCTGTATATCCCTGTTCTGCAAGCTGTTCCTTCTGGAACTTCTTGTTCTTCTTCATGTTCATGATCATAACCTGCATTCCGTCTGAGCGGTCTGCCTTTGCCTGCTCTAATACTTCAAGCAGCTTCTCCTGAGAGATCTTCTTCTCCAGAAGGTAAGCTTTCTTCGGCCTGCTTGTGGGCACCTGATAGCCGCGCTCGAGAAGGAGCATGACGATACGCTCGAACCCGATGGAGAATCCCACCGCAGGCGTATCCTGACCGGTGAACTTCCCGATCATCTTATCGTAGCGTCCGCCGCCTCCGACCGAGCCGCCGAACTCATCCATGGAGATCTCGAAAATGGTTCCTGTATAGTAGGACATGCCGCGCACAAGGGTCGGATCGAATTTCATACGGAAATCCGCCTCTTTCTCCTGCTCCACGCAGTTGATGATCATTTCCAGCGAATCCGCCGCCTCAGGCGCAAGATAGCCCTGTAATTTCTCCTTGCACATACGAACGCCCGCAACGTCGCCCGTAATCTCTTTAAAAAGCTCAAGATACTTCTCAACCGATTCCTGCGCATACCCGTTCTCCTTCAGCTCCGCCTCTACGCCGTCAAGCCCGATCTTATCCATCTTGTCCAACGTGATAAATACACTGTCGTAATCTTCCTCTTTGAAGCCGCTGTAAGCCGCCATGGCTTTCAGGAATCTTCTGTCGTTGATGCGGATCGTGAAGTTGTGGAAATCCAGCTTGCCGAGCAGCGTCGTCGTCGCAAGGATCAGTTCGATCTCCGCCAGATTGGACGGCTCGCCGAGGATATCGATATCACACTGCATGAACTGGCGGAAACGCCCTCTCTGAGGTCTGTCCGCGCGCCACACATTTCCCATCTGGAGCGCCTTGAACGGAGCCGGAAGCTCATTTGCGTGGTTCGCATAGTAACGGGAAAGCGGAACCGTCAGGTCATATCGCAGACCTCCGTCCACAAGATCAGCCTCTTCCTTCGCCTCGTCGAGTTTCAGCTTCTCGCCTCTCTTTAAGATCTTGAAGATCAGCTTCTCATTGTCCCCGCCCTGCTTGCTGCAGAGGTTTTCAATATGTTCCACGCATGGGGTCTCAATCGACGAGAACCCGAACGTCTTATATGTGTCCTTGATCAGGCTGATGACATAATCCCTGACCTCCATCTCGGACGGCATCATGTCTTTCATGCCTGTGACCGGTTTCTTCTTCAGCGCCATAACCATTCTCCTTTTCGTTCTATCATTTCATCGATCCGGGCAATGTAGTCGTTGATATTCTTCACGTTCTCCGCGCGGACCAGATTGACTTCTTTGCCTCCATCCCTGATGATCGGATTTTTGAGCAGGATCTTTGTGGACGCCCCCGCTCCCGCCGCAAGGATGGTCTGCTTTTCTTCCATAATCAGTATATTGTATATTCCGGCTTTGTCAAGTTCTGCATAGCCCACATTTTCAAAATTGCCGGCAATATTCTTCTGGCGGTACAGGTAGTAGGGAACCAGCCCCATCCTGCGTGCGCTGGCATATGCGCGCTCCACCATGCCGGATATCTCTGCGTGAAGGTCCGCCGTGCGCCCCTCCTGTCCGAACCTCGCCGCCCGTTTGATGGCGAGGGCGTGGACGGTCAGGCTGTCGGGATGCAGCGCCTCCACCTGCCGCAGGGTATCTTCCATATCCCCGATCGTCTCACCGGGAAGCCCGGCGATCAGATCCATATTGATGTTGTCGAATCCTTTCTTGCGCGCCAGCTCAAATGCCTGCACTGTCTGCCCGACCGTGTGACGCCTGCCCACAAGGTCCAACGTCTTCTGCTGCATGGTCTGGGGGTTGATGGAAATGCGGCTCACCGGATACTCCCGGATCACAGACAGCTTCTCTTCCGTGATACTGTCCGGCCTGCCCGCCTCCACAGTAAACTCCAACACGTTCGAGAGATCAAAACATTCCATGACTGTATCCAGCAGGCGTTTCAACTGCTCCGGCTCAAGGGTGGTCGGCGTTCCGCCGCCGATGTAGACTGTATCCGGAACTCTTCCTTCTGCCCTGGAACCGATATACCGGATCTCCTTGATCAGTGCGTCAAGGTAGGCGTCTACCTTATCTTTCCACAGCCCGATGGGGGACGAACTGAACGAACAGTACGAACACACACTGGGACAGAACGGGATCCCGATATACAGGCTGAAACCTTTGTCGCAGTCCAGTCTGGACAGAAGCGCATTCTCACGGGACGCGACCTCTGCTGCCAGGAAAGCCTTCTCCGGACTCACGTAATATTTCTCCATCATGAACTGTGCCGCCTCTTCTTCCGAGGCGCCGCCTTCCAATTGCTCCATGGGGATCTTGGTGGGACGCACGCCGGTCAGCGTTCCCCATGCAAGCTCCCTGCCCGTCTCTTCTGCCAGATACCGGTACAGCCGTCTGGTCACTTCTTTCTTCACAGCCTGTTCCCGCGCCTCTTCGGCGGAGAACTCCTGCCCTTCAAGCACTGCGTCCACTTCTCCCGGCGCAAGGGAAAAGCAAGAGCCCCCCGGCAGTCTGACTGCCATAAGAGGTTCCTGCTTTTCATCTACTTTCTGTATGATCTCCTCGCCCGGGAAAAATGATTTCACAATGTGATATGCATTATACGTATATTTATTTTTCTTGCTTGCTATCTCTATCATACTCTCTCATTTCCCCGATCTTTCTTCGCGCCGCCGCACTACAGGAACGGATTGTATTTCTTCTCATATCCGACTGTCGTTTCTTCCATATGTCCCGGATACACGCGCGTCTCGTCCGGCAGCACAAGGAGTCTGTCCGTGACAGAGCGCACCAGCGCGCTCATGCTGCCTGTCGGCAGATCCGTACGCCCCACAGACGCCCGGAAGAGCGTATCCCCGCTGAACAGGACATTTTCATCTGCTATATAATAACAGCAGCCCCCGATGGTGTGCCCCGGAGTCTGGATCACCCGGATCTTCATCCCCGCGATCTCCAGCAGGTCTCCGTCTTTCACAAACTGTGCTCCGTTAAATGTATATGGCCGCCCCAGCATCCCTGCCGAGGAATTCATCTGCGCGCTCTCCAGAAGTTCTTTCTCCGCCGCGCACGCATAGACCTGAACCGGGAACTCTTCCAGAAAACGGTCTAGCCCCATGATATGGTCGAAATGCCCGTGGGTGAGCAGCACTGCCTTCACCGTCAGCCCCGCATTCTTAATATGACTTACAAACTCCGGCGGACAGGCTGCCACATCCACGATGAAACACTCCATCGTGTCTTCATTTCTTACAATGTAGCAGTTCGTTCCCACCGGGCCAAGTACAAATTTCTCTATCTTCATCTCCATAATCTCCTGTCACGGTCTGTCAGCCCATCGTCCTCTTAACGCCCGTCTCTCGGCATCAGCACATCAGCCTCTTAATGCCTGTCCCACGGCATCAGCCCGTCGTCCTCTCAATATCGATCACACTCTCGATCTGTCTTAGCTTCTTGATCACCACGTCGAGCTGTTCACGCCCCTGAACGATAAAGCCCATGTCCAGAGTTGCCGTACCTTTCTTGCTCGTGCGGATATTGACGGACTTCACATCGATCTTCTCTTCCGTGAAGACTTTCGTTACATCCATCAGAAGCCCCTGCCTGTCGTCCGCATACATTTTGAGTTCGGCAAGATACTGGCCGCCTCCCTCTGTCTCCGATGTGTCCTCCCACTCGGCGTCGATCAGCCTCTCCCGCTCAGCGGCGGAGAGATGGAGCATGTTCACGCAGTCGGTCCGATGGATGGACATCCCTCTCCCGCGGGTGACAAAACCGACGATCTCGTCTCCCGGCACCGGATTGCAGCACTTGGAGAACCGCACAGCCATATCGTTGATCCCTTTGACCACAATACCGCTCTTAGATCTGGCGATATGGACTTTCTGCCGGTTGGCTTCCGAGATCTTCTCAAGGATCGTCTCGTCCGTGATCTCTTTCTTATGCTCTTTCTCGTACTCCTCCTGCAGGCGGTTGACCACCTGGCCTTCCTTGAGCCCGCCGTGGCCGATGGCTGCAAGGACTGCATCCCAGTCGCGGAATCCGTATTTCTTCTGTACGATCTGCTGGTATTTCGGTTTCAGGATATTCAGCAGATCAATGCTCTTGCTGCGGCAGTAGGATACGATCAGCTCCTTGCCGCGGATGATATTATCTTCTTTAAACTGCTTCTTGAACCACTGGTTGATCTTATTCTTCGCCTGCGTGCTCTTGACGATATTCAGCCAGTCGCGGCTCGGTCCCTTTGAGTTCTGCGACGTGAGGATCTCGATCCTGTCGCCGTTCTGTATCTTATAATCAATGTTGACAAGTTTCCCGTTTACTCTTGCTCCGACCATCTTGTTGCCCACCGCGCTGTGGATCGCGTAGGCGAAATCCACCGGCGTGGAGCCGTTGGGCAGGTTCTTCACATCCCCGTTCGGGGTAAAGCAGTAGACGTCCTCCGCAAACAGGTCAAGGTCGCCTTTTAACAGGCTTAAGAATTCCCTGTTGTCGGACATATCCCGCTGCCACTCAAGGATCTGGCGCAGCCAGTTAAGCTTCGCCTCCTGGGACGCCATGCTCTTCGCCGCATCCGCGCCCTCCTTGTATTTCCAGTGGGCCGCGATACCGTATTCAGCCGTCTTGTGCATCTCCTCGGTACGGATCTGGATCTCGAAAGGCTGTCCGGAAGGTCCCATCAACGTCGTGTGCAGCGACTGGTACATATTCGGCTTCGGCATAGCGATGTAATCTTTAAAACGCCCCGGGATGGGTGTGTACATCTCATGGATCACACCGAGGGCCGCATAACAGTCTTTCACCGAATCGACAATGATGCGGACCGCAAACAGATCATATACCTGATCCAGCGTCTTGTTCTGGTTCACCATCTTCTTATAAATACTGAAGAAATGTTTCACGCGCCCGTAGACCTTTGCCTTGATGCGGGCATTCTTCATATGCTTTGACACTTCCGCCACGATCTGCTGAACGAATTCTTCCCGCTCGGTCTTCCGCTCGTTCAAGTCTTTCACAAGCTGGTAGTAGACGTCCGGCTTCCAGTATTTCAGGGACAGATCGTCGAGCTCAGTCTTGATCTTGGAGATACCGAGCCTCTGCGCGATGGGCGCGTAGATGTCCATCGTCTCGCGGGCTTTCTCCTGCTGCTTCGCCGGCGTCATAAACTCCAGCGTGCGCATGTTGTGGAGCCGGTCCGCAAGCTTGATGATGATCACGCGGATATCCTTTGCCATGGCAAGGAACATCTTTCTTAAGTTCTCCGCCTGCACCTCCAGCTTATCCTGGGAATAACTGAGCTGTCCCAGCTTTGTGACCCCGTCCACGAGAAGGGCAACCTCTTCGCCGAACTCTTTCGTAATATCCTCCAGCGTCATAGCCGTATCTTCCACAGCGTCATGGAGCATACCCGCCACGATTGTCTCTTTATCCATCTCAAGGTCTGCAAGGATGATCCCCACCCACAGTGGATGGATGATATACGGCTCGCCGGATTTCCTCACCTGATCTTTATGTGCGTCTTTCGCGATTCGGTACGCTTTCTCGATCATGGAGATATCGGCGGAGGGGTGATACTTTCTCACCCTTGCGACCAGAGCCTGATAGAGCTGGTCAGGATCCTGATAATCCTCCGGAGCTTTCACAGCGTGGCCGTCCACGATCTCAAGATTCTTATTCAGCTGCTCGTACTCAAGTGTTGCCGCCATATCATTACCCCCTTGCATCAGTTTATCGCAGCAGTGCGTTCCTCGAATGACGCGGGACTGGCCGCTGCGGTTTGTCTGTATGTATATGTAATAAAAAGGATGCCTCTGTAACCCCGGGGCATCCCGACTAAACTATGATAACTCTGTAACATTCATAGTATAGCACTATTTTGTCGATTTTCAAATATTTTTCTTAAGCGAACTGTTACAGTCTAAAAATGCTGAAACGAAAATCGCCGGTGAATTCCAGTAGATGGTTATCTCATTGAGAGAATAGCATTCCCAGATATCCAGATAGCATTTCATAGGCGGCATTCCCGGCTCGATGAGCCACTCGGGTCTTCGACAGTCGATAAATTAAAAAATGGCTACAAACCGCAGAAATGCGGTGTTTTTTTGTCAAATTTTTCCGATTATTATGTTGCATGTGTTGCATGTTTATGATATAATGTTATTGAGGTGATGCTGATTGAAGATCTATTTTGATAAACGACTAAAAGACCCTACGTATTATGGCCAGCAGGGATTCCGGAATGGAAAGAAAGTTACTTCCAAAAATATCATGAATTTCGGCAAACATTCAGAGCTGCTGAAAATCACGGATGACCCGGAAGCTTATGTCCGTGAGGAGATCCGGAAATGGAATGAAGAATACCGGTCCGGCAGAGTAGAATACACCTTGTCCGCTGATTTCAATCAGCGTGTCCCCCACACGGATGCACCTGCATCTTCTTCAACCTGGCGCAACATTGGCTACTTTTTCCTGCAGGATCTTATGAAAGGACTCCGGCTCAAGGATTTCTTCCACCAGAAAACAGAAGGCAGGAAGATCACATTTGATTGTTACACGATCTCCCGCTTCCTGGCCTATGCAAGGATCCTTGCCCCCCTTTCGAAGCATGCCACCTGGCATAAGCTGGATACTTACTATGAGCAGCCGGATTTTGATTACCAGCACATCCTCCGTTTTATGGATCTTCTGGAAGAGCACTATAATGATTATCTGGCCTGGCTGTTCAAACAGAGCAATACAATTGTACAAAGGGACACCTCCGTCCTTTACTATGATTGCACAAATTTTTATTTTGAATCCGAACAGCCGGACGAAGATATCGTAGATGAGGTTACAGGGGAAATATTCAAAGGGATGCGGCAATACGGGTTCTGCAAAGAACACCGCCCGAACCCGATCGTGGAGATGGGGCTGTTCATGGATTCACGGGGGATCCCCATCACGATGTGCCTGCATCCTGGCAACACCAGTGAACAGCTCACCGCCATCCCCCTGGAAAAAGAAGTCATGAAAATGCTGCCGGATGCAAAATTCATCTATTGTGCAGATGCAGGGCTTGGTTCCTATAACATCCGAAAATTTAACAGCATGGGCGGCCGGGCATTCATTGTCACTCAATCCATCAAAAAAATGAGCGACGTTCTGAAAGAAGCTGTCTTCAATGATTACGATTACCGACTTCTTTCTACTGACGGGCCTGTTACGATCAATGCTATGAAAAACTTTGACCGTTTCGATGATAAGAACCTTGGATTATATAACGATTTTGCTTATAAGGTAGTCGAAGCTGATAAATCCCTTGATCTGGGATTATATGAAGACGTAACCCTGAAAAATGGACGCACGGTAAAACGAAAAGCCAGGGGGATCCTGAAACAGCGTATTATCATTACTTTTTCCCGAAAAGTAATGGAATACCAGAGGGCTGTCCGCAGTAGGCAGATTGAGCGGGCAAAGAAGTTATTAGGATTGAAGGATCCGGAAGAAATCAAAAAAGGCCCGAATGACGTGAAGCGTTTCCTGAAAAGAACGGCGAAAACAACATCGGGGGAAGATGTGGTTGTGGAATATATCTTAGACGAGGATAAGATCACGAAAGAAGAAAAATACGACGGCTATTATGCGGTAGCAACCAATCTGCTGGATCCTGCAAAAGATATCCTTGCAGTATCCAATAAGAGATACCAGATAGAAGAATGCTTTCGGATCATGAAGACCAACTTTGACGGCCGCCCGGTAAACCACCGTCTCCGGGAACGCATCCGGGCACATTTCCTGATCTGCTATACCGCACTGCTAGTCTACCGTTTGCTGGAAGCACAGCTTGATGAGCAGGGAACACATGTAACAACGGATAATCTCATAACCACATTGAAAAATATGAATGTCGCTAACGTCCATGATATTGAATATATGGCACTTTATAACGGGAGCAAAACCCTTGATGCATTGGTCAGGCTGACTACGCTGCCATTGGACAGGCTTCACTACAGACCAAAACAATTAAATAGCATGATTAAAAAAATTTTAAAATAGTATTCACATACAACATTTATGCCCATCAGTTTGAGCCGGAATCCTTCGTATTTTCAAGGAATTCCGGCTCTTTCGGTTCTCTTAAGTGTCGAAAACGGGATTATATATTTAATCCTATTTTTAATTATTTTTTTGTTTTTGTCAATGGATTTTTAATCAAAGAAAAGACATATTTTTAAATCTTCATGCCTGTAGACATCTCATCCTGTAAAACACTCCCTTTTTATCCATCAGTTCCTGCCATGTTCCATATTCCATCAGGCCGCCCTCGCCGATCACGGCAATCTTATCCGCATCCCTGATCGTTGACAGCCGATGTGCAACGATCAGGGTAGTTCTTCCTTTTATCAGTCTGCGGATAGACTCCTGGATTTTTTTCTCAGACACGCTGTCCAGTGCAGATGTAGCTTCATCCAGGATCAGGATCCTTGGATCCCGGGCAAATGCTCTTGCGATCGAAATCCTCTGACGCTGGCCTCCGGACAGGTTTTCTCCATGTTCCGTCAGTACTGTATCGAGCCCCTGGGGCAGCTTCGCCACCACATCCTCGAGGTTGGCGGCGCGGATCACTTCCTGCAGCTTTTCCTCCGGGAAATCTTTCAATCCGTATGTGATGTTCTCTCTGAGTGTTCCTGTAAAGATCACGGACTGCTGCGGTACTACAGCAATATGCCTGCGGTAGCTCTGCAGATTTATTTTCTCTATATCGCAGCCGTCAATAAAAATATGTCCGGAATCAGGTTTCATAAATCCGATGGCAAGATTTATGAGCGTTGTCTTACCAGATCCCGAAGCACCTACAAAGGCAACCGTTTCTCCCTGGTGCACAGTTAAATTCAAGTCATTTAAGACAGGCCGTTCATTTTTCGGGTATGAAAATGTCAGATGGCTGAATGTTATCTCGCCCCTGACATACTCCAGCTTTTTCTTACCCCTGGAATCCTCTATATCATTGGCGCATATAATATCTCCTACGGAATCAACCGATTCCAACCCCTTCGATATGATAGGAAGAAGAGCGATCAAATTGGAGATCTGCGCAACAATAGACGTAAAATACGACTGATACAGAGTAATGTCTCCAATTCCGATAACTTTCCGATATGCCATCCATGTGGTAAATGCAAGGCAGAGAACCTAAAACACCTGAAACGCCACCCAGCTGATAGACGAAAAATAGGTCTGTACCATGTCCAGCTTCAGCCCCTTTTTTGCGATCTGATCGAGCTGCACCCCCATCTTTTTCGTCTCCTGCTTTTCAAGGGCATGCGCCCTCACCACCGGAACCATTTCTACCATCTCCATAACTTTGGCGGACGTCTCTTCCATCTCGCGCCGGAAGCTGCGGTTATAGTCTTTTATCTTCCCTTTGAAGACTACTACCAGAAATACAGCGACAGGCATGGTCAGTATATAGAACAGAAAAATGACAGAACTTCTCGTCAGGACAACTCCAAAGGACACGATTATATTCAGCATAGTTGTCAGTACCGTCAGAAATATCTGCGACGACAAAGTCTGGATCTGCTCCACATCGCGCATGATCTTGGACTGCAGTCTGCCCGACTGCGTCTCTTTATGGAATGATATAGAAAGCATCTGAAGCTTGACGACCAACGCCTCCCTGAGTCTGCGCTCCACATCCCGGACGCTTTTTGCATACAGCCATGTATGGACATAATTTGTCGGTATATTCTGAAGCAGGAACAAAATCATGAGCACTGTATTGATGGTGATCGTTCTTGCCAGATGCGGATCATTTCCGGTCACCGCATTGATAAGATTGGCTGTAACCACCGGAATAACCCACGTAGGCGAATGCTTGATCACAAAAAAGATCACCGATCCCGCCAGTGCAGGATAATGCCCCCGGTAAAGGAGGAGCAGCGTCTTCAGATCATGTCCATGACTGCCGGTGAAGATCCTTGCAATTTCCTTCTCCTGGTCTAAACTTTCTTCATAACTAAATGTATTACCATATTTCTTTTTCATAATGATGACGGATCACCTCCTGAGCCGGCTTATTCATAAAATAATAGCCGCTGTCTCTGACAGCTTTTTTCTCAGACATAATATGCGCCGGCCAGTCCCATAGGCCAAGCCCCCGGATCCAGCTGCGCTTTTCACATGCAGAAAACATTTCTTCATACCAGTCCGCCTGTTCCCGCAGATCCAGTTCTCCCTGGAGAGACCAGTCATTAGGAACTCCCGCCGAACCTCTCCTGGACATACATCCTGTTTCTGCAAAAAGAAACGGCTTATCGTACTTCTTGACTACTGATTCGATCCGGTCCAGTTCTTCTTCCCATTTTCCCGACGGATAATATCCGCTGGATGAGATCATATCCAGGCAGTCCCACCATTTCACATTGTGCTCCTGATATTTGTCTGTATTATAGGTAACAATCCCGTCATATACCTCACGCACTGCCGCGATAACCTGCCGCCACTCTTTCTCCCGATGTTCTGACATCACCATCTCGCATCCGGCAATAAAGAGATCGCACTCTTCCCTCTGAGCGATCCGGGCGTAATGAGTCTGAAAATCCGTATAGGAAGCAAACCAGTTTCCCCACTTCGGCTCACATACTACGTCCTCCTCAAAAAAACTGACGTACGCTCTCCACGAACCATTTCTACAATTGACTGTAGGTTTTACTCCCACTGTCATCCCCTTTGATTTCGCATAGCGGATCATATCCACAAGTTCCTCGTCAGAACAAGTTCCCTCGGAAGTGTAACAGATTTCTTCTGAATGGGCAGTTTCCTGCAATCCGTTTGGAGCAAATATCACAAAATCTGCTCCTATCTTTTCGATCATAAGATCCAGACTCTCCTTCGCTTCCCCGCTGTTCAGTGTTCCCCGCCGGCAGAACGGGGCAAAATTAATTCCTCTGTACATCGATCATATCCTCCGCGCAAATATTGTCGTATATAACAGTTTTCACAGGAATACAGGTTCCCAAAACTGTCTGCTAAGTATAGCACGGTGCAAAGATGCATGATATAATAAACAGGCGAAAAAATTGTATAAATCTCTTTATAAAAAGAATGGAACTGATGATCATGAAACCATATTTTGAATATTCAGATACCTTAAATGCTCCCTATGAAGCTTTCATATTCGAGGCGGAGCACAGCGAAGTCTTCCCCATAAGGCCACACTGGCACTATTTTATAGAGATCCTCTATCTGATCGAAGGGCAGGCATATGTAGAAGCAGGAAAGGAAACCTATGTACTGGAACCGGAGGATCTGATCATCTTCTACTCCCAGATACCGCACAGTATATATCTCTCAGGAAGTTTTCCCCTGCACTATTATGTCCTGAAATTTGATCCTATGCATTTGAATATACCTTCCAGCAGTCTGCCCGGCATATCAGACATACTTCGTATGGCACAATCCGAACCCGGACTAAGATGCTGCTTCCGCCGGAAGGAACTGGAACACACCCGGATGAAGGCATTATTCGACCGGGCAGTAGACGTAGTAACCCACAAAAAATTCGGATATGACATACAGGCACATTCACTGTACTGTATGATCATATCCGAGCTGCTTTCCATATGGTATAAAAACGGGTTCAGGATACACGAAATTCCTGCGGACAATTCCGATCAAAAGGCTCTTGTATCCGCCGCTCAATATATCAACTGCCATTATTCGGAAGAAATCCGGGTGGAGCACCTTGCTGCCCTGGCAGGCATGAGCTATTCCAATTTTGCCGCCAAATTTCACCGATACTATGGGATGCCGTGCAGCACCTATATCAGAAAGGTGCGGATAAGCCGCGCAGAAGATCTGCCCCTGCAGACCGATTATGACCTTACTTACATCAGCCAAGAGACAGGATTCTGCGACTGCAGCCATCTGATCCGTGCCTTCCGCGAAGAAAAAGGGACAACACCGAAGCAGTTTCGAAAAAGACGGGAAAATGAATATGACGGGCAGTAAGGTTACTGGTAATTCACGATCGTAAGCTGCAGTGTCCGTCTTCCCATATATTCATTGATCGTCGGATAATAGGTAAACGACATGACCTGCCGCCTCTCCATCGCCCGCAGGCAGTCTTCCACATCTCCAAAATACACCGCCTCCATCTGGTTTCCCTGCTGATCCTGCAGCCTGCATTTAAGTACATTCCTGTTCTTTCCGAAGATGCGCGGGCTTACAGCTCTTAAGTTCCGCTCGGCAAAAAGCGGCTTCGGATTTCCTTTGCCGAATGGTTCCAGAAGCTCCAGTTCATTTACAAGCCGCTCCGTAATATACGGGAAGGGAAGTCGCATATCGATGGACACTTTTTCCTGAAGATCCTCATCGCTCAGGTCGCACAGTTCGTTGATTGTCTCACGGAAGCGCTCTACATTCTCCTCTTCAAGCGACAGCCCTGCCGCCAGTTTATGCCCGCCGAACTTGGTAAAGAACGCCCTGCACCGGCACATCTGGGCAAACATATCGTAAGTCTCGATGGATCGTCCGGAGCCTTTGACTCCCTCTTCCGCCCGTGTGAGCACGAACGTGGGCCTGTAATATTTCTCGCGGATGCGTCCGGCGATGATCCCCGCGATGCTCTCGTGGCAGTCCGGCAGATAGACCACAAGCACCCGGTCGTCTTTCAGGGACGTGCTCTCGATCATCTGTACCGCCTCTTCTACGCCCCGCTCGGTCATCTCTTTCCTGCTGTCGTTGAGCGCTTTTAGATCCTCCGCCAGCATGACTGCATCCCGTCTGGTGCGGGCACTCAAAAGCTCCAGCGCACGCTTCGCCGTATCCAGCCTGCCGCTTGCATTGATGCAGGGTCCGATCACAAAACCGATGTGATATGCGTTCAGCCGCTCCACATCGATACCCGTACATTCGATCAGCGCTTTGAGTCCCGGATTCTGCGTGCGTTTCAGCATCTCCAGCCCCTGCTTTACGAAGATCCGGTTCTCTCCGGTCAGGTCCATCACATCTCCTACAGTGGCGATCGCCACATTTTCCATGAGATAGTCCACATCGTCCGCATCTCCCCGGAGCACATTATAGAGCGCTTCGACCAACTTGTACGCCACCGCCGCCCCGCACAGCCCTTTAAACGGGTATGCACAGTCCGCACGGTGGGGATCGACCACCGCGTCAGCCCGGGGCAGGATGTATTCTTTCTCCCCGTTCATCTCCACATAGGGCACTTCATGGTGATCCGTCACCACGATGGTCAGCCCGTTCTCTTTTCCATAAGCGATCTCGTCCGCCGCTGCGATCCCGTTGTCACAGGTAATGATCGTATCGATCCCGTCATCGATCGCCCGGTCGATCAGATCAATGTTGAGACCGTACCCGTCTTTGATCCGGTCCGGGATATCCGTGTCCACGTCCGCCCCCAGCTCCGAGAGCCCCTGCTGTAAAATGTACGTGGCATTCACCCCGTCTATATCATAGTCCCCGATCACGCGGATGCGCTTCTCCTCCCGGATCTTCTCCGACAGGATCTCCACCGCCTTATCCATATCCCGCATCAGCATCCCGTCATAGAGATCCGCTATCGTTCCGTTCAGATAGAAGTCAACAGCCTCATCCCCGATAATATCCCTGTTGCGGATCAGCCTCGCAAGGATCGGGGAGATATGATACTTCTCCCCGATCTGATTAAAATCCGCCTTCTTCATAGTGATGAACCATTTCTCCATATCTGCTGTGCCTCCTGAAAAGCTGAATTATAATCTGATACAATATTATTCTTTCTGCCCAAGCAGTTCCCTTATCTGTTCCTCCGGGAGATCACAATCGGCTGATATCTCCTCTATGGTTTTTCCCTCCCGGAAGAGCCTGAAGATAGTCTCTGCAAGCTTCAGACCGGAAGCCTGCCCCTCCTTCAGACCAGAGGCTCTGCCCTCTTTCAAGCCGGAAGCTCTTCCTTCCTGCAATCCAGAAGCTCTTCCTTCCTCCCATGCTTCTTCCCGTTCCCGTCTGATATGCTTTTCCTGATCATATTCAAAAATACTCATCGCTTTCGCCTCCGCCCTGTGCTTCATCAGGAAATCTTTCAGGACGTCTTCCGCAATGCACGCATCTTTAAGCCTGTTTGGGATGTATTTTAACACAGGACCAGGCAGGTTTCCAGATAAAATTGCCGCATCGGACAATCTGCGTTGGACAATAACTGCCTGTTTCCTTTTTGCTCAGGCAATATATAGTATTTAGATATTTTTCTAAATACCTGTTGACTTCTGCCATCCAAAGTGTTATACAGTATTTAGAAACTTTTCTAAATACTATACTCCCCCGGAAAGGAAGTGATGTATTGAGTTTTGCTGAGACATTTAAGGCGCTGTCGGATCCGGCGCGGCGCGAAATCCTCGAACTGCTGAAAAACGGCAGGCTCTCAGCCGGCGAAATTGCCGCGAACTTCGACATGACGCAGGCAACCGTATCTTATCACCTAAAGATTTTGAAAAAAGCCGATCTGGTGAGAGAGACGCGGGAAAAGAATTTTATCTATTATGAACTGAATCTGACCGTCCTCGAAGAGATCATGGTCTGGCTGTCAGATCTGAAAGGAGAACAATAGTTATGGAAAATGTTAAAAAATACAAGACTACGATCATCGTCACAACACTGATCACATTACTCCCGATCGTATTCGGACTCATCATATGGAAGAAACTTCCCGAGCAGATCGCCACGCACTGGGGTGCAGACGGACAGGCAGACGGTTACTCGGGGAAAGCATTCACCGTATTCGGCATGCCGTGTATTCTGGCCGCACTGCAGCTATTTGTTTCATTTATCACGCTGAACGACCCGAAACGGCGCAATATCCACAAGAAGCCTCTCGCTCTGGTGTTATGGATCATTCCGGTCGTATCCGTACTGATGAACTGCATGACCTATGCCGTCGCCCTCGGCATGAAAGTCGACGTAGGCATTATAGTCTCCATCCTGATCGGCCTGCTCTTCATCATCCTCGGGAACTACATGCCGAAACTGCAGCAGAATTACACGGTAGGCATCCGCATTCCCTGGACACTGAACAGTACGGAAAACTGGAACCGGACCCACCGGCTGGGAGGAAAGATGTTTATACTGGGAGGGTTTCTCCTGATCATCACAGGATTTCTCGGCAGTGTGATAGGCGATTTCGGAGCACTCGCCGCAATCATCGCGATCGCGCTGATCTGCACAGGAGTGCCGACAGTGTATTCATTCTGGCTGTTCAAAAGAGGGGTGTGAATTCGTGTTTGTCAGCGAGATATTCTGCAATAAATCAGCCGAAAATCACTCGGATACAGTGGTTTGAATAACGTATCCGGGACGGGCGGGGAGGGGATGTTTCCGGCTCCGGTTACGGGATATAAGATAAAGTAACAAACCTGTGATACAGCTAAAAGCAATCGGGAAAATGAACAACTCGTTTCACTCAGACAATTTCATTTCCCCGATTAACGCTGCATCCCAGGTTTTAACTTTATCTAATATCCCTTCACAGTCACCGGAAACATCCCCTCCCCGCCCATCCCGAAAGGTTCATCAAAGGGGCTGTATCCGACTGATTTTCTACATTCATCCAATCGGAAGTGCCTCCCGACAATCACGAAATTTACAGAAAATCGGAAGAGATCAGAGCTTTGTCGACTAAGTTCCAATCTCTTCCGGTTTGTATGAGTGTTTGTTGAAAGACGACGCTGCGGCGGAAGGAAAGACTACCGACCGGATGCGACAGCGGAAAAAGAGGATCCTGCATAAGCTGTGCATCGATATGGAGCGTTCCGAATACACCTCGTTCTCCATGTTAGCGATGTTAAAATGCGAGTTCCAATGGACGAGCATTTTAATCTCGCGTTACATGGATTCGAGGGGATGAGGAAGAGCGGGTCGGCACAGTGTTGCAGTATCCTCTTTTTCTGCGTACTCTATTCGAGCACGATATTCATTCTTACTGTTGCAGCGTCATCCCTTTACACAAACACGAATCTATCTTCCATACAGTCCGGTCACTCTTGCGATCTCTTTCACTGTCGCTTTATCGAACTGTCCTTTTTTCATCCGCCATACCCAGTTGCCGCCCAGCGTGGACGGGATGTTGATACGCGCCTCGCTGCCAAGATTCAGGTAATCCTGCATGGGGATCACGCACAGATCGGCAACGCTGCTCATAGCCATGGCGATAAAGTCTTTCGTCAGCGTATCCTCGTCGAGTCTTTCTTTGCACATATATTCTTTCGCAAAGTCTCTGGCGTCTTTTCCGACTTCATGGTACCAGCCTCTTGTCGTATCATTGTCGTGGGTGCCTGTGTAGACGACGCAGTTTGCCGGATAAGTATGGGGCAGATAATTGGAGGATTCGCGCGCGTCGAATGCGAACTGGAGCACTTTCATGCCCGGGAATCCGCTGTCCTTTAAAAGCTGAAGCACGCTCGGAGTAAGGAATCCCAAGTCTTCTGCAATGATCGCCGGTCTGCCAAGCTTTGCCTCAATCGCACGGAAGAGATCCATCCCCGGACCCGGCATCCATTTGCCGTTTTCCGCTGTCTTATCTCCGTAGGGGATCGCATAGTATTCGTCAAATCCGCGGAAATGGTCGATGCGCACCACATCGTAGAGCTTGAAGCAGTATGCGATCCTTTTGATCCACCACTCGTATCCGGTCTTTTTATGATAGTCCCAGTCATAGAGAGGGTTGCCCCAGAGCTGTCCGGTTGCGGAAAATGCATCCGGCGGGCAGCCTGCCACTCCAGTGGGCTCATTGTTCTCATCGAACTGGAACATCTCGGGCGCCGCCCATGTATCCGCGCTGTCAAACGCCACATAGATCGGAATATCTCCGATGATCTGAATGCCTTTCTCGTTCGCGTATGCGTGAAGCTTTTTCCACTGCTTATCAAATTCATACTGTTGGAATTTATAGAATCCGATCTCCTCCGCGAGTTTCTCTTTTGCTTCCGCCAGTGCGTCTGTCTCACGGTTCTTCAAAGGCGCGTCCCATTCGTTCCAACTCACCCCGCCGTTCTGATCTTTTATTGCCATATACAGACTGTAGTCGTCCAGCCAGAACGCCTGATCCGTAACGAACTTCACATAGTCTTCGTCATTTTCTCCGTCCTTTTCACAGAAACGGTCATATGCCTTTTTCAATACCTTGAATCTGGAATTATAGATCTTCTCATAATCGATGCAGTCTGCCTGATCTCCAAAATCGTACGCCTTACACTCTTTCTTCGTCAGAAGCCCTTCTTTAATGAGTGTCTTCAGATCGATAAAATACGGATTGCCTGCGAACGTGGAGAAAGACTGGTACGGGGAATCCCCGTATCCAGTCGGTCCAAGCGGAAGTATCTGCCAATAGCTCTGGCCCGCCTCTTTTAACATATCCACGAATTTATACGCATCTTTTGAGAAACATCCGATCCCGTACTTTGACGGAAGGGAAAATATCGGTAATAAGATTCCGCTTGCTCTTTTCATTTCTTTTTTCCTTTCTTCTATATTCATCTGCTACGGAACCCAAAGTCATGCTCCTGCATGCAGGCATGAGCCACATGACTTTTTGCTCCTGCATCTTACAGTTTCCAGATGTCTCTGTTGTACTCTTCGATGGTACGGTCGGATGAGAAGAATCCTGCTTTTGCAATGTTGACCAGCGCCATCTTCGCCCACGCCTTTCTGTCAGCGTATGCGGCAAGGGCTTTTTCCTTTGTTTCTTTGTAAGAGTCAAAGTCTAAGAGCGTCATGAACCAGTCTTTGTTGATCAGCTCATTTTTCAGGCGTGTCAGGTTCTCCTCGCAGCCGATCGCCAGCATCTCGTCGCTTGTGATGAAGTCGACCGCCGCTTTGATCGCCTCATTGTTATCATAATAATCTTTCGCGACATAGTCAGCCTTTGCGTAGTGTTCGATCACTTCGTCGCTGGATGCGCCGAATACGAAGATATTGTCGTCGCCTACAGCCTCGTGGATCTCCACGTTTGCCCCGTCCTCTGTTCCCAGTGTCACGGCGCCGTTGAGCATGAACTTCATGTTTCCTGTACCGCTCGCCTCTTTGGAAGCAAGAGAGATCTGCTCGGAAATATCACATGCCGGAATTAATTTTCCTGCTTTTGTCACATTATAGTTTTCTACCATAACAACTCTCAGGTATTTGTTTACCTCAGGATCATTGTTGATGATCTCCTGCAGGCAGAGGATCAGGTGGATGATATCTTTTGCGATCACATAAGCCGGAGCTGCCTTCGCACCGAAGATCGCTGTCACCGGAGCGGCCGGGATCTTTCCTGCCTTGATCTCCAGATATTTATCAATGATGTACAGTGCGTTCAGCTGCTGGCGTTTGTACTCGTGGAGACGTTTTACCTGGATATCGAAGATCGTATCCGGGCTTACTTCCAGCCCCTGAGTCTCGCGCAGGTAAGCGCACAGGTCTTCTTTGTTCTTGTGCTTGATCTCAAGCAGCTTGTCGAGAACTTTGTCATCGTCTTTAAATGCAAGAAGTTTCTCGAGCTCTGCAGCGTCTTTCTTGTATCCCTCTCCGATCGTCTCGTCCAACAGGGCAGTCAGACGCGGGTTGCAGTGGATGAGCCAGCGGCGGAATGTGATGCCGTTTGTCTTATTGTTGAACTTCTCCGGATAGATCCTGTAGAAGTTGTTGAGCTCCGAATTCTTGAGGATCTCCGTGTGCAGTGCGGCGACACCGTTTACGCTGAATCCGTAGTGGATGTCGATGTGCGCCATGTGTACGGTATCATTTCGGTCGATGATCGCCACGCTCTCGTCCTCGTATTTTCTTCTCACTTTATCGTCCAGCACCTCGATGATCGGCATAAGCTGCGGAACGACTTTCTTCAGATAATAAACCGGCCATTTCTCAAGTGCCTCTGCAAGGATCGTGTGGTTTGTATACGCACATGTTCTGGATACTACGTCGATAGCATCGTCCATGTCCATGCCTCTCTCCACGAGCAGGCGGATGAGCTCCGGGATCACCATGGTCGGATGTGTATCGTTGATCTGGATCACCGCGTAGTCCGGCAGGTCGTACAAATTGCTTCCTTTCGCCGTACATTCGTCAAGGATGAGCTGTGCGCCCGCGCTTACCATCATATACTGCTGATAGATGCGCAGAAGTCTTCCCTGCTCGTCGCTGTCGTCCGGATAAAGGAAGAGTGTCAGGTTCTTCTGAATGTCTTCTTTGTTGAAATCAATTCCGTCTTCCACGATCGACTCGTCAACAGAGTCAATGTCGAAGAGATGGAGCTTATTTGTCTTATTGTTGTATCCTGTCACTTCAATGTCATACATTCTCGCATTGACATTAAGTCCTTTAAACTGCACCGGATATACCGTGTCGGTCTTCTTGAGCCATGACTTTTCCTCGATCCACGGATTCGGAGTCTCCTTCTGCAGATGGTTCTCAAACTCCTGCTTGAAAAGTCCGAGATGATAGTTCAGACCGATCCCGTCTCCGGCAAGTCCGAGCGTTGCGATGGAATCAAGGAAGCAGGCTGCCAGACGTCCCAGACCGCCGTTTCCAAGTGACGGCTCCGGCTCGACCTCTTCGATCTCGCAGATGTCTTTGCCGTTCTTCTCCAGCATCTCTTTTACTTCCTGATAGATGCCTAAGTTTATCATATTGTTGGAGAGCAGCTTTCCGATCAGGAACTCCGCTGAAATATAATAAAGTTTCTTCTTGCTGTCTGTGCGTTCTTTCTCTGCCGCCAGCTCCTGTACGACTGTGAGCAGTCCGTCATAGATCTCTTTGTTGGAAGCCTGCGCGACCGGCTTGCCAAGGTACGCTTCTACCTTTTCCTGAATGTTCATGATAGTAGTTCTCCTTTCAAAAAAAGAATCCATATGTCTTATCTCTATGATTCGCATTATAGTACCAATTCAAACGGATTTCTTGCAATATACTTTCCTTTTATTGTACAATACTATCATCAACAGTTCAGCCCATGCTTTGCGCAGGAGCTGCAGACGTGCTTGCACGTATGCACGAGTGTGCATATGCATGGAGTGAGCGCCTGCTTATGAGCAAAGAAGCGGCGGCAGCCGCAGTTAGCACGTTAGTGCGGCTTTGCGAATGGCGCGGGCTGAACTGTAGCCTGCCAACGTAGCTTCGCAAATGGCGTGGCTGAACTGCTATACATTGTCACGAAGGAGGCATGACATGAATCTGAACGAATACCAGAATTATCGTGAGACTAAATCGCACACAACAGCGGAATTCCCATACAATACATATCTCTGTTCCATCCCGAAGGATTTTCCTCAGGTTCCTCTGCACTGGCACGCAGAGCTTGAGCTGATCGTTATTAAAAAGGGGCGGGGCATTGTTTCTGTCGATCTGGAAAAGCGTTCTGTCACTTCGGGCGATATCATTCTCATCCGCCCCGGTCAGCTCCATTCCATCGATCAGGACCAGGGGTATTTTATGGAGTACGAAAATATCATAATGAAGCCGGAGCTGCTCATATCCGGAGAGAATGACCTGTGCGCCGTCCGCTTCATTTTCCCGTTTATCAACGGTGAGATCCCGTCGGACACATACCTGACTCCTGCTGTTTCCTATTATAATGATGTGTCCGGTTGCATCCGCCAGATCGACCTGCTGTGCGGCGCCAAAACAGAAGGATACCAGCTTGCAGTAAAGGGGCTTCTCTTTCAGTTTTTCTTTCTGCTCATTTCCAACAGACAGAAAAAAGAGACCGCGTCCGTATCCCTGACGAAGTCTCTCGAAAAAATGAAAACCATATTAAAATATGTGGAAGAACACTATGCTGATCACATCACCATCGATGACATGGCAGCTCTCACTTATTACAGCAAATCCCATTTTATGAAGTTCTTCAAGCAGCATATGGGAACCGGTTTTATCGATTACCTCAATGATTACCGCCTGACAATGGCGGAACGGCTGCTGAAATCTTCCGACGGTTCTGTCCTGGAGATCGCGGAACAGAGCGGATTCGACAACCTGTCATATTTTAACCGTATTTTTAAACGGAAGTACGGGATAACTCCAGGGAAAGCAAGAAAAGCAGACGCATAAGCCCGGATCCTGTGGCAGCGTAACATTACCGGTAAAAAAAAACGCCTTTTTATTTTCCAAATCCGCAGTTCGGGAATGTACATACCTTACAGTTCAGGCACATCCCACCCTCACCCAGCACACTGAAATCTTCCACACTCAGATGCTCTCCCGCCACGATACGTGGCAGAACCAGATCAAAGATCGTACGCCTTGCATACATCACGCATCCGGGCAGCCCCATGATCGGGATATCCGCCGCATCATTGTCCTTCTTTTTATATGCCAGCATGAACATAGCCCCCGGGAGGACCGGAGCGCCGTAGGTGACCACCTCATCCGCCGCATTGCGGATAGCAAGAGGCGTCCTGTCGTCCGGGTCCACGCTCATGCCTCCGGTGCAGACGACCATATCCGCGCCTTTTTCGATCCAGTCATTGACCGCGCCTGTCGTCATTTCGGCGTTGTCATCACACAGCACATGCCCCATTACTTCCACGCCGCACTCTTCCAGTTTCTCTTTTACCACCGGAGTAAACTTGTCCTCGATCCGTCCCCGGTAAACCTCGCTTCCCGTGGCAATGATCGCCGCTTTCATCCTGCGGAACGGAAGGATCTGGAAAACAGGCTCCGTTCCGCAGATTTCTTTCACACGGTCCATCTTCTCCTCTTCGATCACAAGAGGGACCACGCGCATCCCCACGATCTTATCGCCCTTTTTCACCGGAAATTCCCCGTGCCTGGAAGCAAGCACGATCTGCCCCATAGCGTTGACTGCATTCAATTTCGTCCTGTTGATCTTCAGCAGGCCGTCTGTTTCCGCCGTCAGCTCGATCTTGCCCTCTTTAGGCTCCGATGCTTTCATATAGCTGCCCTGACACACCTGACGCAGCACCTCTGCCGCATCATTTTCATGGAGCATCCCTTCCTGCTTCTCCCACACATACAGATGCTCTTTCCCCACGGAGAGCAGGACAGGGATGTCCTCTTCCGTGACGACATGCCCTTTCCGGAATACCGCGTCCTTCACCACGCCCGGGATGATCTGGGTAATGTCATGGCAGAGCACGCTGCCGACTGCATCTTCTGTTCGGATCAGTTTCATTTTATCTCCTCCAGTTCTTTCATCCACACTGCCGCGCACGCATCGCTCGGCATTCTCCAGTCTCCTCTCGGGGAAAGCGCCACCGTACCGATCTTCGGTCCGTCCGGAAGGCAGGAGCGCTTAAACTGCTGGGAGAAGAATCTCCGGCAGAATGTCTTCAGCCATTTCAGGATTGTCTCCCTGTCATAATCCCCGTCGAACGTCATCTCCGCCAGCCGGAAGATCTTCGCCGGTTCGTATCCGAAGCGGAGCATATAATACAGGAAGAAGTCGTGAAGCTCATACGGCCCTACCAGATCTTCTGTCTTCTGGGCAATATCTCCGTCTTTCGGCGGAAGCAGTTCCGGACTTACCGGTGTGTCAAGAACGTCATAAAGCACTCCGCGCAGCTCCTCGTCCGGCGTCTCGTCGGCTGCATATTTGACAAGGTGGCGTACCAGTGTCTTCGGCACGGATGCATTGACGCCGTACATGGACATATGGTCGCCGTTGTAAGTAGCCCAGCCCAGAGCCAGCTCAGACATATCGCCCGTACCGATGACCATGCCGCCCGTCCGGTTGGCGATATCCATGAGCACCTGCGTGCGCTCCCTTGCCTGGGAATTCTCGTAAGTCACATCATGAGTTTCCGGATCCTGTCCGATATCCCTGAAATGGATATTCACTGCCTCCCCGATCGGTACTTCTTTCAGCGTAGCGCCTGTCTTTCTCGTCATCTCGCAGGCATTGTTGTACGTCCGGTCTGTCGTACCGAAGCAGGGCATCGTAACTGCGATAATGTCTTTCTTGTCGCGGCCGAGCATATCGAACGCCTTTGCCGTCACAAGAAGCGCAAGCGTAGAATCCAGTCCGCCCGAAATACCCACGACAGCTGTCCTTGAATTTGTATGAGCAAGGCGTTTCTTCAGCCCCATCGCCTGGATCGTCAGGATCTCCTCACATCTCTGCGCCCTCGCCCGTTCATCCGCAGGGACAAAAGGCTTCTTCGGAAATGTTCTGGTGAGTACTGTTTCTTCATGATCGATATAGAACGGGATCCGGATCAGCGTCTGCCCTGTAACAGCCTTGAATGTCGTATTCTTTCTCCGTTCGCTTACGATCCTCTGGATATCCAGTTCTGAGTAGATGATCTTATTGTGATATCTTTCCGCCTGCTTTAAGATCGCCCCGTTCTCCGCGATGATATTGTGCCCGCCGAATACCACGTCCGTCGTGGACTCCCCCTCGCCGGCATTTGCATAGATATATCCCGCGATCAGGCGTGCAGACTGTCCCGCGATCAGTTCTCTCCTGTAACTGTCTTTTCCGATCGTCTCATCACTGGCGGAGCAGTTCACGATCACGGTCGCTCCTTCCAGCGCCGCCCCGATGCTCGGCGGAACGGGTGACCAGACGTCCTCACAGATTTCCGCAGACACGATCAGATCCTCCATTTTACTTTCCTTGAACAGAAGCTGCGGCCCGAAAGGCACTCTCTGTCCGTTAAAGTAGATGTATCCTGCCGTATCCGGCCCCGGCGTGAACTGGCGCATCTCGTAGAATTCCGCATAATTCGGAAGAAACGTTTTGGTCGTAAGCCCGATCACTTTCCCCTGGTTCATGGCAGCCGCCACATTATACAGCTTGCCGCCCACCGACAGAGGCGCACCCACAAAAGCAAGGATGTCCTTATCCGCCGTATATTCAGCGATCCGGATCAGCGCGTCTTTCGCCGCCTTCAGCAGTACATCCTGCGTAAACAGATCGCCGCATGTATACCCGGTCACGCATAACTCCGGAAATACGATGATCTTTGCCTTCTGTTCGCATGCTTCACTGATCGCTTCACATATTTTTGCCGTGTTGAACTCCACATCCGCCACCCGGATATCCGGCGTAGCTGCGGCAACTTTAACAAATCCGTGTTTCATTTTTCCTTCCGCCTTTCTCGTTGGGGACGTAGTAAAACCCGATTTTACTACGTCCCCGTTCACACTTTTTTCACAATTTGCTCTTATCTGGCTTTCGCCTTTTTCAGCAGTTCTTTCAGCTCATCTACTGTATAGTTATATGCCGTATTGCAGAAATGGCATTTTACTTCGATATCCTTCCCGTCGTCGATCATGGACTGGATCTCTTTTTTGCCTACGCTGATGATCGCTTTCTCGATCCGTTCTTTGGAGCAGTTGCAGTAAAACCGCGCCGGCATCGTATCGGTAATCTCCAGATCAAGGCCGTCCAGTACCTGCGCGAGCATCTCTTCCGGTGTGTGGCCGTTGTCCAGCATAGAAGTGACGGACTGAATGTTCTGGATATTCTGCTCCAGTTTATTCAGCACTTCATCTTCAATAAACGGCATGACCTGTACGATGAATCCGCCTGCACACCGCACTGTGTTGTCATGCTCCATGAGCACGCCCAGCCCTACCGAGGACGGCACCTGCTCTGATGTAGCGAAATAATACGTCAGATCCTCCGCGATTTCTCCGGTCTGAAGGATCGTCTGTCCGGAGTAGGGTTCTTTGAGCCCCATATCCTTGATCACGTTCATCACGCCCTGCCCGAGCGCTCCGCCCACGTCCAGCTTGCCGTTCTTCGGAGGCAGCATCACGTCCGGGTTAAATACATATCCCTTCACATTTCCCTGACTGTCCGCCGTCACGGTCAGTCCCTGAATCGGTCCGGAGCATTTGATCTGGATGGTCAGCATATCTGTCGGATTCTTCATCATGCTTCCCATCATCACGCCGCCGGTCAAAAGCCTGCCCAGAGCCGCCGTCGCCACCGGGCTAGTACCGTGGCGCTGTCTCGCCTCTTCCACCATCTCTGTCGTCACTGCGGCAAATGCACGGATCTGCGTGTGTGCCGCTGATGCTCTTACAATATAGTCTTTCATTATCGTTGTCTCCTTATTATTTTCTATTGGATCTTTATCGATCGCCTTGCTGTTCTGAGCCGTTATCCGGCTGTTTGCCGCATTCCCGGGCTATGACGCAGATCCGCTCGGAAGTATCTCCCGGCGCTTCTTTCGTATCCATATCATATGCCGCCTCAAATACCAGCCCCGCCCTTTTTATGAGTGCCTGCATCTCTTCCAGTGTATAGGCTCTCTGATAATGCTTCTCCGTATATCTGCGGTACAGCGCTCCCGCTTCCAGTTCATCCGGATCGTACTCTCCATTCTGACCATGTTCCCTCACAAACAGAGTCAGGTCATACTCGTTGATCTGTTCCTCTTCATAATAATAGTTGTCCCAGATAAAACTGCACTCGCCCCTGTCTTCCGCGATCGTACAGTCTCCCATCACCTCGCGGTACTTATATTCTGTATTAAAATCAAATAAAAATATACCGCCCGGATCCAGATAATTATTCACCAGCCAGAATACATGTTCAAGCTCTTCCGGATCTGTTATATAGTTGACCGAATCGCAGACGCTCACCACCGCACGCACGGTGCCGTATAGCTCGAACTCCCGCATATCCTGAAGAAGATACAGGATATCATAGCCGGAGCTGATGCGTTTCTCCATCGCAAGTTCCAGCATGTCCTCAGAGTTGTCCGCTCCGATCATATCATAGCCGTATCCGGCAAGGAGCTCCGTCATTGTGCCGGTGCCGCATCCGAGATCCAGGATAAGCCCGTCTTCCACGCCATATTTACATAGCATACGATGTATAAATCCTCCCCATTCCTTATAGGGAACATTATCCATAAATGTATCATACACTGCCGCAAAACTTGTATATGCATCCATTGCTTCCGCCTCCCTGTGATGCGTCAGGTTGTAAAAGAACGCCCGTCTGCCATAAACCAGCCGGAACGGGCGCATAAACCCACAAGAAGTGTAACACATTTTCTCCAAATAAGCACTAGGAAATTCGTGTTTATCGAAAGGCTAACGCCGCAGTAGAAGAAAGTATATTGATCGGATAAGGGACGCAGAAAAGGAGAATACTACAACACTGTGCCGACCCGCTCTACCTCATCCCCTCGAATCCATGTAACGCGATATCAAAATGCTCGTCCATTGGAACTCGCATTTTAACATCACTAACATGGAGAACGAGGTGTATTCGGA
>DWVY01000044.1 GCA_019119995.1 Candidatus Mediterraneibacter faecavium
GAGATGCTGCAGATCCATTCTCCAGGTGAGAGCGTATAAGTGAGCTGCTCCATGCGCCGGTTTGAATTGCTGTAATTGGCGTAGGAGCAAAGAATCAGATACCAGAAAAGAAAAGAGCCTCCGGTGGTTCGGATGCTCCTGTCATTTAATAAGGTCTGTATGAAGTTGCGGTAGATCCGGCAGCGTGGAAAATCTACGATTTGTTTGAGTTCTAATTGATATTCCATAAGGGCTCTCCTTTGCTTAAAATATTTGTGTTTTCAGGTACGGTGTGGTAAGATTTTATATGAGAAATTATATAATATCATATATTTTTCAGATGACACGTTATTTTATTACGGGTAAAATTCAGAATGTCTAGTTTTGCGTGTCGGCGTTCCTGAGAGGTGGTACAATCTGCTAATCAAATGGCGGATGTACCGGATTCCAGTCCGTTTGCTGCTAACAACCTGCTAATTTCACACCAGGATACAAGAAGAAACGAGATGGAACTTGAGGTTATTCCATCCCGTTTCAAAAGGCTAAAATGTCCAGGAAAATAGGGCGTTCCAGGACATTAGAGGAGTCTTTGTTATACGCTGGTTGATTTGGTTGTGGTTTCTCCTAAGCGGTAGGTCGGGTGTTCGAATCACCTCGGGAACGTGAGGTATAGTCGGTGTTCTGAAAAACAGAATGCCGGCTTTTTCTATATATACTTCGTTTTGAACCAAAAGACATGCAATCATGTCTGGCAATGAAAAAACGGAGGTATCATATGCTTACGATCATATATGGAAACGTAGAAAACAGTATTTATAATACAAGCGTCTATTTTAAAAATACCTATGAACCGGAATGGATCGAATCTGAACTTGCAAAAAAGATGATCAAAGATGTTGATGATTCGGATGTTTTGAGCGGAGAGTGTATTAACAGTCCGGTCTTAGGTCAGATACCTCCGGAGAGGCTGTCCGGTGGCGTTAAGACGCTGCTGCTGATGCTGAACGAGCCGGACAAGATCTTCAATGCATCTACGTGCGGGGACAACTGTGCGAAGTGGATACTGGAAATAGGAAAACAGAAAGATCTGACGATCAATCTCAGACATATGATGAGCTTCGGACGTGGAACAGAATTTGAGATCAGGATAGCAAACGGCGGAGAAATCGTACATTCTATGAGAGAACTTATCCCAATCGCCAGTAAATATCTGAACGAAATGAAGCAGGAGCAGCGCGTATGAAAGGTTCACACAGAATCACAATGAAATTTATCATCTCTATGGAGAAATATCAGAGCAGAGTGTGGTCTGTCCGCGATATGTTCTTACGGAAGATTCGAATTCCGGATATGAATTTTTCTCATCTCTGTCTAAAGAAAGTAATATCAGTTGTGCGGCTGCGAATGGAAAATCCAATATTATTTCCAGTCTCCAGAAAATGGACTCGAAAGAAGGAATAGGTCTGGTTATTGTAGACGGAGCGGCATTTGGGTCCGAAATGCGGGATGTCAGTGAATATTTGAGAGAAGTCGGCGGCATTGTCCTCTATGCACCAGAATCATTTGAGTGGCTTCTGCTTTCTACACATCTAATCCCGGAAATCAAGATATCGCAGATACTGGAGCATCCGGAAGACTATATAGACAGCAGGGAGTATGCAAGCTGGGAAAGATTTTTTACAGAGCTGCTGGTGAACCGGACACAGGGGGATCCGTTATGGGCATATTCAAAGAAGAAACTGCCGGATGTATATTTATCCTCAAAGATAAAGAATGCCGTAAAAAAGCAGATGAAATTAATCGTGTGGGAGGAGAAGCGATAGAAGTGTAGTCGAAAAGGTGTAGACAGTAATTGGCTGGAGATATTATCTCCAACCAATTATGCAGAAGTTAATGCTGATTTTTAACTTTGCAGATCAGCTGTGTCATTGTCCCCATAGGGCAGTAGACACACCAGCTGCGGGGCTTGAACAGAACCATGGTGATCAGCCCGAGCACTGTGGATGTAAGCATTACGCTGTAGAAGCCGAAAGCAAACTGTGCAGCGCCTTCGTGGAACAGTGTGCCGTGATAAGCCCAATGCCACGGCACTTTAAAGGTCCACAGCAGCGTTACTGCCTGCTTCAGATCCTGAGCGCCTGAGAATACGAGATAAGTATTCCAGAGCATCAGGAAAAACATTGCAAAAAAGAACACTAAAAATCCATACCTGGACCATTTGTTTTTCATCCATTTCGGAATATCCTTTTTGCGGGAAAGACCAAATCTGCCGCCCAGCAGTCCGAAGAGCTGTCCTCTGCCGCAGTAGCGGTTGCAATATCCCTTAGTCCCTTTTGTCAGTGAAATGATCAGCGGAACAAAAAAACAGATCAGCCCCAGCCAGGCGAAGAGGATATTAAAAAATCCTAAAACCAGATAAATGATAGAAAAAATCCATAAGTAATCATACCATCTTTTTTTCATGCTTCAGCCTCCCGGATCTCGATCACACTGGCCGGACATTCTTTCGCACATTTCCCGCATCCGACACATTTCTCCATATCTACATAAGCCATGATACCCTTAATAATCCGTATCGCTCCCAGGGAACAGACCTTCACACAACAGCCACAGGCAACGCAGTCGGACTGTTCAATAAAGGCTTTCCGTTTTTTTCTGCTTAAAACCATGATAATTTCTCCTTTAGAATGATTAACCTTGTGCCATACTATACCTCAGAAACAATATCTTTTCTGTGAGAAAGTCACAGATCACCCGAATCCTTTCATTTAAAAACAAGTAGAGGTGTCCGGAAAAGTTTTTGGAGAAGAATTCATAAATAGATGTTCGATATGTCTTCCTCCTATGATATACTGAAAATGAATGACAGCCAATAGAGAGACAAGATGAACAGTACGGCAGTGATTGAAATATAATAAAAAGTACCCCGGCGAGGGGCTGTAACAGGAGGATAAACGAGATGGCTGAAGTAGAAAACAGCAAAGATTTGATTAGTGTTTTATGGAGCGGAGCAGATATTTTGCGCTCAAAAATGGACGCAAACGAGTATAAAGATTATCTGTTAGGTATTGTGTTTTATAAATATCTTTCAGATTCTTTTTTGATTAAAGTATACGATCTGCTCTATGATGAAAAGCCGGGATCGTTAAAAGAAGCTTTGGATGCGTATAAAGAAGCTCTGGAAGATGAAAGCGCAGAAGAATTAAAAGAGCAGCTAACTGAAGAATGCCATTATGTAATGGAACCCGAGCTGACTTATACATACTTTGCAGATGCGGCGAGAAATAATTCTTTCAACCGGGAGCAGCTGCAAAAAGGATTTAATAACATTGAGCAAAGTGATCCGATATTTGCAGATCTGTTTACAGATATTGATCTGTATTCCAACCGTCTTGGCACAGGGGATCAAAAGCAGAGCGACACGATAGCCAGCTTGATCAAGGAGATTGATAAGGCAGATTTGTTAAACTCTGATGCGGAGATACTGGGGAATGCATATGAATATCTGATCGGTCAATTCGCATCTGAAACTGGTAAAAAAGCAGGGGAATTCTATACTCCGCAGGCTGTGTCAAAGATTTTAACCAGGATTGCAATTTCCGGACAGGAAGAGAAGAAGGGATTATCTGTCTATGATCCTTGTATGGGGTCGGGATCCCTTTTGCTTAATGCAAAAAAATACGCTGCGGAGCCGGGATACATCAAATATTACGGTCAGGAATTAAACACATCGACCTATAACCTTGCAAGAATGAATATGTTTCTGCATGGTATCGTACCTGATAATCAACATCTTCGCAATGGTGATACTTTAGATGCGGACTGGCCGACAGGAGAAGAGACCGAGTTTGACATGGTGTTGATGAATCCGCCGTATTCTGCAAAATGGAGCGCTGCTGCCGGATTCCTGCTGGATGAGAGATTCAGCGATTATGGCGTATTAGCTCCAAAATCCAAAGCTGATTATGCATTTTTATTACATGGCTTGTATCATCTGAAGAATAACGGAACGATGGCGATTGTTCTTCCGCATGGCGTCCTCTTCCGAGGAGGAGCAGAAGGAAAAATCAGAGAAAAATTGCTTCGTTCCGGTAGCATTTATGCAGTGATAGGACTTCCGGCAAATTTATTTTACAACACGTCTATCCCAACCTGTATTATTGTGCTGAAAAAACACAGGGATGGTCGAGATGTATTATTCATAGATGCGTCCAAGAAGTTCAATAAAGGTAAAAAGCAGAATGAAATGACAGATGAACATATCGATGAAGTTCTTGAACTGTATAGTAAGAGAAAAACAGTAGATAAAGAATCATTCCTTGCCAGTTTTGATGATATTGAAAAAAACGATTTCAATTTGAATATACCCCGCTATGTTGATAATTTTGAAAAAGAAGAACCTGTGGATCTGAATGCGTTATTGCTGGATATAGAAAAGACAGATCAAGAATTGGGACAGGTCCAAGGAGAGTTTGTATCTCTTTTGAAGGAATTAACCTCATCGGATGCAGCTATTATGTCTTTGTTACATGATCTGATCGAGAAAATGGAGGGATGATGGGTATGGGAAAACCAATTATAAGATTTAAAGGATATGAGGATGATTGGGAACAGCGTAAGTTGGGGGAACTTGCTGTTTTTAATCCCAAAGAAGAACTACCTGATGAGTTTGAATATGTTGATCTTGAGTCAGTAGTTGGTACAGAGATGTTGTTTCATAGGACTGAAAATAAAGCAACTGCACCGTCCAGAGCACAGAGATTAGCTCATACAGGAGACTTATTCTATCAGACAGTTAGACCATATCAAAAGAATAATTATCTCTTTGAAAAGCCGGATAAACACTATGTTTTTTCAACAGGATACGCTCAGTTGCGTCCATTTATAGATGGTTACTTTTTGCTTGCTCTTGTTCAAAACGGGCAATTTGTTAAAGTAGTTTTGGATAACTGTACTGGAACAAGTTATCCGGCAATTAACTCAAATGATTTGGCAAAAATAGAGGTATTTTCTCCGACAGATGAAAACGAACATCATCAAATCGGAGCATATTTTCGCCATCTTGACCACCTCATCACCCTTCACCAGCGCAAGTGTGAACAGACCAAAAAATTGAAAAAATATATGCTTCAAAATATGTTTCCACAGAATGAGGAAAAAGTTCCTAAAATTCGTTTTGAAGGATTTACTGATGATTGGGAACAGCGTAAGGTTACAGAACTGGGAGAAATTTATATCGGATTAGTCACCACAATGACAGCTCATTATACAGATAAAGGGGCTTTGCTTATCAGAAATTCTGATATTCGAGATGGTTATTTTGAATTTGGAGATAACCCAATATATCTTGATGAAGAGTTTGTAGAACAGAATAGTTCTCGAAAACATCAAGTTGGTGATGTGATAACAGTACATACTGGGGACATAGGAACATCAGCTGTAATTACTGAAAATGAGGCAGATTCAATAGGTTTTGCTACTATTGTTACAAGACCAGACACGAAGAAAACCATACCAAAATATTTATGTGCATACTTGAATACGGACACGCATAAAAGATTTGCTATGAGAATTTCGACAGGTGACGGGCGCAATAATTATAACCTGAAAGATTATTATAATTGTGTTGTTCCACTTCCTAATCTGGAAGAACAAAGGAAAATCAGCGATTATATACAAAGCATAAACCACCTCATCACCCTTCACCAGCGGAAGTGTGATGAATTACAAAAAATAAAGAAATTTATGCTGCAAAATATGTTTTTGTAGATTGTAGAATGAAAAATCAGAAACGAATTAAGAGTTATAATTTTGCTTTTGCCGGAAATTGATAAAGAGAAGGATTTACAGAGCTTACGTTGTAAATCATCGTACAGTCTTCAAAAAAGAAAGTCAGTAACTATAAGTAGACAGGCAGGTTTTATATGAGTAAAGCAGAAAGAGTTTGTCGGAATAGACGGGAAGGAGAAGATTTATGATCTTATACCATGGTAGCAATGTGGAAGTAAAAGCTCCCCAAATTATCAAATCAAAAAGATTGTTGGATTTTGGAACGGGCTTTTATCTCACAAGTGATTACGAACAGGCGAAGAAATGGGCGGTTCGCACTACTGCCAGACGGGAAGAAGGCAATCCCACAATATCCGTATTCAGTTTTGATGAGAATGAATTTGAAAAACTCAATGTATTATTTTTTGAAGCGGCAAACAAAGATTGGCTTAGATATGTAACTGCGCATAGAACTGATAAATCAATAAAAGATACTTATGATATTGTCACTGGTCCAGTGGCAAATGACCAGGCAATTCGTACTGTAAATAATTATTTGAAAGGCTATTTAACAGAAGATATTGCGATACAGTTATTGCTTCCACAGAAATTAAAAGACCAGTATGTTTTTAAAACTGAAAAGGCACTTTCTATTCTAAAATTTGATGAGGTGAAACTTGCATGAAAAGATTGGAACCTGAAATTATAGATTATTATAATAATGAAGTGGTTATGTTAATAGCCGAAAAATATGGATTGAGTCAAATGGAAGCATTAAAAGCATTTGTATGCTCAAAAACACATGAAATGCTCGAAAATGAAGAGTGTGGAATGGATGAGTTTGGTGCGGAAGCAATCTTTGAAATATGGGAGTGCGAAAAGGTTACAGGAGATCCCAGAAATTCTGTATATATAAGGGGGGAATAATATGACAGAAGAAATGAAATTTTTTATGTATTTATTGGAATATTATTCCGCATATAAAAATAAGAAAACAGGAGAAGTGCTTGAAGAGTGGGAAAAAGATGGAATTGTCCAAAAAATATACGACAATTATTGGGTTTATCACACAGAACGGATTGAAAATGCCTATATGGATATTGATAGTTTAATGAAAACGGGGAAAAGCGCCTGGTAATATCGACATAAAACGGTTTGGAACAGCGTAAGTTGGGGATATCACAGAACTCAAATCAGCATCACGTGTTCATAAGGATAAATGGACTGATACAGGTGCTCCATTCTATTAACCATGGAGCAGACAGGAAGGTTTTATATGAGTGAACAGAAAAGAAAGATTGGTTTTACAGTAGCATGCGTAAATGAATTTGCCAAGCAGCATAATATCAGTGATCAAGAAGCGTTCCGGTATCTTTTCAAATTTAAAGGCATCGCATTCATTAAAGAAAACTATGAAGTCGAACATACACTTGATTTTGGAACAATCTTAGAAGACTTGGGAATACTATGCCGGAGAAATGGAGGCACGTTATGAAATTATTTCATGAAAGCAATGTAAAGATAGACAGTATTAGTTTAGCAATGATGGGTGAAATTCGTAATGAATAATCGGGGCAGAGCGTTTACGGATGACATACCATAAAAAGTATTAGACTTTTACGAAAGGTGGCTGATTAAAACGTGTAAAAAAGCCCAACTGATTGAGTATATAATACAAGATATAGTCGATATGTTTGCAACCGATCAGAATATAGAGTATGACGAAGCTATGAATAAATTTTATAATTCGGAGGTCTTTGAAAAACTTCAGGATAAAGAAACAGGACTTTATTTGGCAAGTCCAGAATATGTATATGATCTCTTTAAGGATAAATTGAATTTCGGGCATATCGTTCAGGCTGAGATATAGGCGGACTAAAACGGGGTGAGTAAGCGAACAGACAAAGGATCAGCTTTGCGGTCGTGTACATCTGTACATCTCGGAAAAATGAGTTATGCTATGAGATTAGTTATAAAAGCAATCGTATTAGTCTATGCTTTACCAACTTGGATTGTCTCATCACTTTAGGGTAGCGTAAGTGTGGAAAAGGCAAACAAAAGATTGGGAACAGCGTAAGTTCTCGGATTTGGTTCTAATTGAGCGTGGCGGTTCTCCAAGACCTATAGATGCTTTTATTACAGATGCTCCAAATGGACTGAATTGGGTGAAGATTGGAGATGCTCCAGAACAAGGACGATACATTACAAAAACTGCTGAGAAAATAAGACCTGAGGGACTGGCTAAAACGAGAGAAGTCCATCCGGGTGATTTGATTTTATCTAATTCTATGAGTTTCGGAAAGCCTTATATAATGGGCATTGACGGCTGTATTCACGATGGTTGGCTTTTAATTAGAGATATACAAAAAAGGTTCGATTTGAAATTCTTATGTCATATATTAGGGACTGAACAAATGCTAAATCAATATCGGTCATTAGCCGCCGGAAGTACAGTCAATAATCTTAATAAGGAACTTGTCGGAAATACTACTGTAACTATTCCTGCACTTGAAGAACAGCAAGTATTAGGACAGTATTTTGAGAACCTAGACCACCTCATCACCCTTCACCAGCGCAAGTTAATTTACCTCAAAAACATTCAAATTTATGCCGAAACCACAATAATAATCATAAAGGAGACAAATAAAATGCCGGAATTAGAAAAAATAATTGAAGAAAAGCTCATTGATCAGTTGGTTTATGGAGACTCTCAGTGGACATATCGTGAGGATCTGAAGACGGAGGAAGATCTTTGGAAGAATTTTAAATATATCCTTGAACAGAATAATAAGGACAGGCTGAATGGAGAACCTCTGTCAGAAATAGAGTTTGAGCAGGTAAAAAACCAATTGCAGTTTTCTTCTTTCTATAAGGCTGGCGAGTGGTTGGTTGGAGAAAATGGCAAAGTAATGGTTCATGTGCAGCGAGATACAGAGAGGTTACATCTGGTAGTAATGAATCACGAGCATATTGCCGGGGGCAGCAGCGTGTATGAAGTGATCAATCAGTATAGCGCACTGGAATCCGGAGATGACAGTGCGGATGTATCACGGGATCGCAGATTTGACGTCACACTGATGATCAACGGACTTCCTATGATACATATTGAGTTAAAGAACCGGCAGCATTCCTATATGGACGCTTTCTGGCAGATAAAAAAGTATATCAGTGAGGGAAAGTTTACTGGCATTTTTTCTGCTGTTCAGATGTTTGTTGTCAGCAATGGAGCAGATACGAAATATTTTGCGGCTGCCGGGGATACAGAGTTGAATCCTAAATTCATGAGCGGATGGGTCGATAAGGAGAACAATCCGGTGTCTGATTATCTTGATTTTGCCAAAAGTGTTCTATGTATTCCGGAGGCACATGAAATGATTGCAAGGTACACTGTTTTAGATGAAGATGCGAAACGCCTGATCCTTCTCAGACCATATCAGATCCATGCCATAGAATCTATACGAGAGGCTTCTAAGACTGGAAAATCCGGTTATGTATGGCATACCACAGGCTCCGGGAAGACATTGACGTCTTATAAGGCTACAAGAAATCTCCTGATGGATATCCCATCGATTGATAAAACAATCTTTTTGATTGACCGGAAAGATCTGGATGCGCAGACCACCATGGCATTTCAGGCGTATGCGAATAATGATCTGATTGATGTGGACGAGACGGGTAATGTAAATGATCTGAAGAAAAAACTGAAATCAGACGATCGCCAGGTAATTGTTACAACCATTCAGAAATTACAGATTTTGACCAGCAAGAGATTGAAAGAGGGCACGCCGGAGTATAATAAGATCAGAAATCTTAAAATTGCGTTTGTAGTGGATGAGTGTCACCGTGCAGTTACTCCGAAAACGAAACGGGATCTGGAGAGGTTTTTCGGGCGTTCTCTCTGGTATGGATTTACCGGAACCCCGAGATTTGCGGAAAATCCGTATCCGCAGATGGGAGACCTGCCCCGCACGACAGAGGAAATGTACGGGAAAAGGCTTCACAGATATACGATTCAGAATGCAATCCATGATAATGCAGTGCTTGGGTTTCAGGTGGAGCATAACGGACCGAAGAATATTGAAGATGAAACGGACACCAGTGCATATGATAATGAGACGCATATGCTGCGAGTGCTGGATATCATCCTGAACAAATCCTATCATAAGCTGGGATTCCAGAATGGGAAAGGCCAGACCTATGAGGGGCTTTTGACGACAAGCTCGATCCAGCGGGCTCAGAAATATTATGAACTTCTGACAAAGGTTAAAAATGGTGAAACAGATTTACAGATTGACGAAAAGGTAAAACAGGTACTTCCGGATTTCCCCAAATTTGCGATTACATATTCCGTAACGGAAAATGAAGAGGGCTCCCATGTTAATCAGGAAAAGATGCAGAAATCTCTGGATGATTATAATAAAATGTTCGGAACAAAGTATGAGATTTCACAGATTCAGGGATATAATGCGAATCTAAATAAACGGTTGGCGCGGAAAGATGCAAAATACAAGAGCAGAAGCGAGCAGCTGGATCTGGTGATTGTTGTGGACCGCCTTCTGACAGGATTTGACGCGCCGTGTATGTCTACAATCTTCATTGACCGGCAGCCGATGGGACCGCACGATCTGATACAGGCATTTTCAAGGACAAACCGTATTTTCGACAAGAATAAGACATATGGTCAGATTGTGACATTTCAGGCGCCGGAGTTATTCAAAGAATGTGTAGATAACGCAGTAAAACTCTACTCTGCAGGGAGTACAGAAGCTGTTATGGGTGCAGATTGGGAAGAAATCGAACCTGCCTTCCGGAAGTCTTTGTCAGCCTTAAGGGTAGCGGCCGATACGCCTGAAGAGGTGGCGTCTATGTCTTTAAAAGAGAAAAAAGTATTTGTTAAGATGTTCCAGACATTTGACCGTCTCTTTTCACAGCTCAAATCATTTACAAAATATGAGGACAGTATGCTGGAAGAATACGGGATTACAGAAGAAGAATATGACCGGTATGCGGGTGTTTACAATAACGCGGTGGAAGAGATAAAAATTGCGGAAGGCGGAGAAAATCCGGGAAAGGAACCTCCGGAAGAAGAGACGCTCGATCTGGATTATGAACTAATGGCATACAGCAGTACGAAGATAGATTATGAATACATTATCAATCTGATCCAGAACATTGTTACGCCTCATGAAGATGCGGAAGATATTTCACCGGAAGAACGCCGGAAGATGATGGATGAGGTGAAACAGTATATTGAAGAAATGCGGAAAGATAATTCGAAAGTGGCTGAGATTATGACAAATCTTGTCAGCGATATTGAGGCGGACGAGGACAAATATAAGGGTCAGTCAATCCTGAATATCGTGGAAAATATGAAGCACGAGTGTATAGACAGGGTTGTCTCTGATTTTTGTATTACATGGTATGCTTCTAAAGAGGATGTTATGTATGCGGCTCTTCATTACAGAAACGGAGAAATACCAAATGAAAGTGTGATCAAGGCCACGGTTGACTACCAAAGCTATAAGGCCGCACAGGAAAGAGCATTGCCCAAATTCAGATATTATTCGCAGTGTATGGCGGAATTAAAGAAAGTACTGGAGGAAGAGATAAAACCACTGCTCAGCGCAGCCTAAGGAAAAGGCGTGAACATTGTCTGTACCAGCGTAAGTGATCCGGGAAAGGAAGGTACTTATGCAGCAGGATATAGACAAAATGCAATTTTTTTATGAGTATTATAAACAATGGATCGATGTATACAAAAAGGGAGCGATCAGAGAGGCCACAATGGCGAAGTATCTGATGACGCAGAAATGGGTTGAAAGACTGGCTCCGGAATTAAAAGTATCAGAACTTACCAGAACAGCCTATCAAAAATTGCTGAATGATTATGCAAAAGAACATGAACGGCAGACAACCCTGGATTTCCATCACCAACTAAAAGGAGCGATCCTGGATGCATTAGATGAAGGACTGATCGAACGGGATCCTACCAGAAAAGCGATTATAAAGGGAAAATCTCCAAGAACAAAGAGGATAAAATATCTGAATCAGTTTGAACTGCATACATTGATCGCACATCTGGATCTCAGAGAAGAAGTGAACTGGGATTGGTTTATTCTACTTGTGGCGAAGACCGGTATGAGATTTTCCGAAGCCCTTGCGGTAACACCGGCTGATTTTGATTTTGCCAGACAGACATTATCGGTAAGCAAAACATGGGATTACAAGGGTGACGGCGGATTTTTGCCGACAAAGAACCATTCATCAGTAAGAAAGATCCAGATTGACTGGCAGGTTGTTGTTAAATTCTCAGAGCTGGCCAGAAGACTTCCGGAGGATCAGCCTATTTTTGTCGGGGAAACGAAGATTTATAACTCTACTGTGAATGATGTGCTCACAAGACACTGCAAAGCGTGCGGGATTTCAGAAATATCCATTCACGGGTTAAGGCATACGCATGCGTCGCTTCTTTTATTTGCAGGGGTATCAATCGCAAGTGTAGCCAGACGGCTGGGGCATGCCAGTATGACCACAACTCAGAAAACGTATCTGCATATTATTCAGGAACTTGAAAATAAGGACGTAGATCTGGTAATGAGAACTTTATCTGGATTATAAGTATTAATTTATAAGCAGGATCACTTACGCTGGTTATATAAATGAACAGCGCCGCCTTTAAATTATATGCTTTTATACTCTGGCGTTCCCCCGAAAATGAGGTCCAGACTAACTTAAAAAATTGAAAATGTACGATACAAAAGAGACGGCCTTCCGTAAAAGGAAAGCGTCTCTTTTTTAATTTTTATACAGGGTTATTTAAAAATACCTTAAGAATCTTTACAGGACATATTAAAAAACATCAATCATAATGTACCCATCTTAAAAATAAGGGGTGACAAATATGATAAAACCAGATCAGTGCAGACAGAAAACTAACATTCTTGATTATCTGGAGCGGACAGCAGAGTGTTACAGATACAGCACAGCGGTCACAGGCGTTGACGGCGAGTTCACATGGTATGAGTTTACCGTGATGGCGAGAAGGATCGGCAGCGGTATCAGCCGGAGAGTATCTCCGGGCAGTCCGGTCCCGGTGATGATGAAGAAGAGTCCGCTTATGCTTGCGGCTATGCTGGGAGCGGTGTATGCAGGATGCTTTTATGTCCCGGTCAATCCGGATAATCCACCGGAGAGGCTGAAGAAGATCTTCCGGACGCTGCAGCCGGAGATCATGATAGCGGACCGGAACATGAAGGAATTCCTCACGAGGGAAGGAATCTGTGCCGGATCTGATAAAGGATCAGATAAAAGGGAGTGCAGCATAATATCAGCGGAAGCACTCATGAAAGAGGATGCGGATCCGGAGCGCCTTGCAGCGATCCGGAAGAATGCGAAGGAGACGGACATCTTGTACGGAATCTTCACATCAGGCTCCACCGGAACGCCGAAGGCGGTGGCGGTAAGCCACGGGGCCGTGACCCGGTTTATCGGGCACTTTACAGAACTGTTCGGCATCAGCCACGATGACGTGATCGGCTGCCAGGCGCCATTTGATTTCGATGTATCTGTGAAGGACATCTACTCTGCGGTGATGACGGGAGCGCAGCTTGTGCTCATTCCGAAGGAGTATTTCTCTACACCTCCCAGGCTTCTGGATTATCTCTGTGAGAGAAAGGTCACGACGCTGACCTGGGCAGTATCGGCGCTGACGCTTGTTTCTTCGTTAAAGGGACTGAAGTACCGGATACCGGAGCATGTGAACAAAGTTATGTTCAGCGGCGAGGCGATGCCGCCCAAGCAGCTTAAGCTGTGGCAGGAAGCCCTTCCGGATGCTCGTTTTGTCAATCTGTACGGACCGACGGAGATCACCTGCAACTGTACATATTACCGGATCGAGAGAGCGTACGAAGACGGGGAGAAGATCCCGGTCGGAAATGCATTTCCGGGGAGAACGGTATTTCTCCTCGATGAGGATGACCGGGAAATCGCGGTTCCCGGTGTTCCGGGGGAAATATGCGCGGCAGGCGAATCGCTCGCGCAGGGATATTACCGGAATGAGGAGCAGACGGAGAAGCACTTTGTCATGTACCCGGTCGGAGGGGGAGAGCCGCAGAGGATATACAGGACCGGCGATCTGGGATATTACGACAAGGAAGGCAGGCTTGTATTTGCGGGAAGGAAAGACTTCCAGATCAAGCATATGGGGCACAGGATCGAGCTGGAGGAGATCGAGAGCGCCATGAATGCAGTTGAGAATGTGCAGAGGAGCTGCTGTATCTTCCAGGAGGAGAAGAACCGGATCGTCGGATTTTATATGGGAGAGATCGAGCCGGCAGGGATCCGCAGGAAACTCAAAGAAAAACTTCCTGTCTATATGGTCCCGCCGAAGCTGATCCGGATGCAGGTCATGCCGCTCAATAAAAACGGAAAGACAGACAGGGGCTATTTAATGAAGATGGCGGCGCAGACATAACAAAGAGAAAGGAGAAATCTATGCGAAGAGAACAGTTGGAATATGCGGCAGCCCGTTACGGGACACCGCTGTATCTATATGATCTTGATGTGCTGAAGCGGCAGACGGACAGGATCAGAAAAGCGCTTGGAGATGAAACGGGACTCTGCTACGCGATGAAAGCCAATCCGTTTCTGACAAAGGAGATGGCGGAGTATGCGGACCGGATCGAGGTGTGCTCGATGGGAGAGTTCGAGATATGCCGGCAGCTTGAGATCCCGCCGGAGAAGCTTTACATATCAGGCGTGCTCAAGAAAAAGGAGGATATATACAGAATACTGGATATCTGCCAGGACAGGTGCAGGTACACGGTGGAATCCGTGAAGCAGCTCCATTATTTCCTTGAGTGGAGCGACGCGCATATGAAAGTGCTCAGGCTTTATCCGAGACTTACGAACGGGAGCCAGTTCGGTATGGACGAGGATGCTGTGAGGAGCGTGATCAGCATTGCGAATATGAGCCCGTATCTGGAGATCGAGGGGCTCCATTACTTCTCGGGCACGCAGAAGCGCAGGGTCAGGCAGTTCCAGGAGGAGCTGGAGATGCTGGATAAGCTGCTGCTGAAAATGCGGGATGAATGGAAGGTAAGGATCGGACACCTGGAATACGGGCCGGGAACTGCCGTGCCGTATTTCGAGGGCAAAGAGGCGAAGACTTATACGGATGAAGGACTGGCGGCATTGAGAGAAGCGGTCGGCTCCATGCGGTGGAAAGGCAATGTGACGATAGAGCTGGGCAGGGCGCTGGCAGCGGAATGCGGATATTACCTGACGGAGATCAGGGATGTGAAGAACAATAACGGCAAGCACTACTGCATCGTAGACGGCGGGAACCACCAGCTGAATTATGACGGACAGATCCGTGGGATGTACCGGCCGAAGATGCAGGTCATTCCCGGAGAGAACAGAGGGCCGAAGCGGAAATGGACAGTCTGCGGAGCGTTGTGTACGATGAACGACGTGCTGTGCAGTGAGACGGATCTTGCGGATGTGCGGACGGGCAGAGTGCTTGTCTTTGAGAATACAGGCGCGTATTCGGCGATGGAGGGGATGGCGCTGTTCTTAAGCCATGAACTGCCTGCTGTCGTCTCCTACGGCGCTGAGCCAGGCTGGTCGCTTCTGAGAGACCGCCGGCCCACATATGTGTGGAACATGCCCGACGGATCGCTCAAAGCAGCAGAAAACGCGGCAGATAACGGCCCGGTCCATGAAGCAGGATTCAGCGCCGTGAATTTTTAACATAAGGGAACACAGGATCTATAAGACATAAAGAGGAGGAACATTACAATGGAAAAACTGATGAATATACTGATGGAGATCGACGACAGCATTGACTATGAAAATGAGAAAGCACTGATCGACGACAGGCTTCTCGATTCGTTCGGCGTGATCACGCTTGTCTCGGAACTGGAAGACGCCTTTGACATTGATATCGAAGCATCGGAAATGACGCCGGAGAATTTTAATTCCGCAGGATCGATCTATAAGATGATACAGAGACTTCAGGAGAATTAATCTATGACATATCAATCACTGGTATACGGATTTGCGTTCCTTCCGCTGTATCTGGCTGCCTATCAGCTGGCACCGCGGAAGTGGCGCGGGAGAGTACTGCTCGGATCCAGTTATCTTTTCTTCTGGTCTTTAAGCGGCAGCCTGATCATATATCTTCTGGGAACTACGGTCTTCGTACACTGTATCGGGATCTGGCTGGAGTGGCTTAAGTCAGAGCAGAAGACGGCTCTGGCATCCGCACAGAGAAGTGAAAAAAAGAAGATAAAGAGCGCTTATCAGAGCAGATCCAGACATGTGCTTGCCTTCGGCGTACTTATGCTCATCGGCATACTTGCATATCTGAAATATTATAATTTCTTTGCGGAAAATGTGACGGGGATCTTCGGCAATATACTGCCCTTTACCCTTGAGGAGAAAAAGATCCTTATGCCGGTGGGGATCTCCTTCTATACATTGCAGGCGGTCGGCTATATGGCGGATGTGTACTGGGGGAAGATCAGGGCAGAGGAAAATCTGGAAAAGACAGCCTTATTCCTTGCATTTTTCCCGCAGATCATGGAAGGGCCTATCTGCCGCTGGCAGGATACAGGCGGGACTCTATTTGAGGGAAAACCGCTTGAGCTTAATAACCTGACAGACGGTTATATCAGGATATTCTGGGGACTTTTTAAGAAAAAAGTGATCGCGGACAGAATGTCCATCGGCGTGGATGCGATCTTCGGAAACTATACGTCATACAGCGGCGCCATGACAGCATTTGCCGCCGTCGCATATACGGTCCAGCTCTATATGGAATTCTCAGGATGTATGGATATCATCATTGGAAGCGGCCAGCTCTTTGGCGTTAAACTTCCGGAGAACTTCCGGCAGCCGTTCTGCGCACAGAGCGCCGCCGAATTCTGGCGCAGGTGGCACATCACCCTGGGAACGTGGTTCAAGACATACATTTTCTATCCGGTTTCCATGTCAGGGCCTGTAAAAAAGTGGAACCAGTACGGCAGGAAACATTTTGGAAAATATGTTACCATGCTCGGAACGTCTGCGATGGCGCTCTTTCCGGTATGGCTGTGCAACGGTCTGTGGCACGGAGCGCGATGGAGCTATATCTTCTATGGTATGTATTACTTTACCCTGATCCTTCTGGGAATCGTTGTGGTGCCTCTGCGCGACCGGATCCTCGGGATCTTTCATGTCAGTCCCGGCGCAGGAGGGCTGAAGTACATAAGGATTGCAAAAACATGGGCGATCATTTTTGTCGGAGAGCTCTTTTTCAGGGCGGACGGACTTCGGGCAGGGCTTCATATGTTCGGCAGTATGTTCCGGGATTTCCACATATCAGATCTCTGGAACGGCGGGATCATGAATCTCGGGATGAGCAGGGCGGATCTTCTGGCGATCGCGGCAGGATGCGTTGTTGTGGCTGCTGTGGGAGCCGTGAAGGAGAGAGGCATTGATATCCGGAAGAGTCTGGCACAGAAGCCGGTCTTTCTCCGGTGGGGGCTCTATTACGCCCTTCTGCTCGCAGTGGTCGTGATTGCCGCCTACGGGGACGGATATCAGGCCGTGGACATGATCTATGCCGGATTTTAACAGATAAGGATATCAGAGGAGGTTCATTTGAAGAAATTAAAAAAAGTAATCCTGTTTTTTGTTTTATTCATAGTACTCTTGTGGGCATGTTCGATCGGGATACAGGCCGTGGTCAGAACTGCGCAGGGGGCGGTAAGCGGACGGAGCCGTGTATTCGCCTCTGTCAGCGCGGAGAAAAAGAATACGATCGATGTGCTCGTGGCAGGGGACAGCGAGAGTTACACATCTGTCTCCCCTATGGATCTGTGGGATCAGACCGGGATCGCCGCTTACGACTGCGGACAGCCGGGACAGAGGATACAGGAGACATATTATATGCTTAAGACTGCATTTAAGACACAGTCGCCGAAACTGGTGCTCTTTGAGACAAATACCATGTTCCGCGACCCGGGACTTCTGAAAAACGTACAGCTCTCCCTGACAGAGCCGCTGGCATATCATTTTCCCGTGATAAAATACCACAATGCATGGAAGGCGCTGTTCGATGGGTCGGGCGGCTTAAAAACGAGTTATAAAGGCTTTGAGATCCGTAATAAGATCGTATCCTATGAGGGCGACGAAGAATATATGAAAGAGACGAAGGACAAGACCGCGATCCCGGAAGTCGTGCGCGTCTATATGGAAAAGATAAAGAAGCTGTGCGAGAAGAACGGAGCGGATCTGCTGCTGGTAAGCGCGCCTTCGCCGAAGAACTATAACTATAAGAAACATAATGCGCTGGAAGAATATGCCCGGGAGAATAAGCTGCCGTATGTGGATCTGAATATGAAATACCGGGATATCGGGATCGACTGGAAGAGGGACAGTTACGATAAAGGCGATCATCTCAACATAAGCGGCGCGAGGAAAGTGACGGCATATATCGGAAAATATCTGACGGACAACTACAGCCTGCCCGACCGCAGGGACGAGGACGGCTGGCAGGAATGGAAGGAGATGGCAAAGGAGTATTTTGAAGAACTGAATACAAAATTGCAGCAGTGACAGACGAACGGCGGGAACGATATGAATCCGGGATGAACCTTGAGTTTGGCTTGTGTATATGTTATGCTATAAATACTAAGATGATAAGCAAGATAATAAGCAAGTAGCGCCGGGAGAATAGAGTATGTCAGTTTATCAGCCGCCTTTTCATATTACGAATCAGATGCTAATGTATGTCTCCTCTATTTCAGAAAAAATAGGGGAGATCAATGTGATCCAGAATATGGAGGCAAAACCCCATCTGAGAAAGAATAACCGGATAAGATCGATCCATTCTTCTCTGAAGATCGAAGCCAATTCCCTGTCGCTTGATCAGGTACGTGATGTGATCGACGGGCACATTGTACTGGGAAAACAAAAAGAGATCCAGGAAGTGAAAAATGCTTATGCGGCATATGAAAAACTGGATGAGATCGATCCGTACAGTCTAAATGATCTCAAAAAATTCCACGGGATCATGACAAAGTATACGGTTGAAGAGTCCGGAGACTTCCGCAGAGGGGAAGAGGGGGTTTTTGACGGGGACAAGTGCATTTTCATGGCGCCTCCGGCACGGATGGTCCCGGAACTGATGGCAGATCTCTTTGGATGGATGGAACAGGAGAAAAACACGGTCCATCCTCTGATACTGGCTTCTGTTTTTCATTATGAATTTGTCTTTATCCATCCTTTTACCGATGGGAACGGACGGATGGCAAGGCTGTGGCACACGGCGATACTTGCGAAATGGAAACCGGTTTTTGCTTTTATCCCGGTTGAAAGCCAGATTGAAAAATTCCAGGAAGAATACTATCGGGTAATCTCAGAGTGTCACAAATCCGGTGATTCGGATCTATTTATTGAATTCATGCTGAAACAGATCGATGCTGTTCTGGATGAAATTTCGAGGCAGGCGGCGGAAGACGACGAACGGATGACAGAGTATATGAAAAAGATGCTGTCAGTAATGGAATACGGCGTGCCGTATACATCAAAGGCGATCATGGACAAACTGGGGCTGAAGTCAAAAGAGACTTTCAGAAAAAATTATCTGAACCCGGCAATGGAGATGCATATGGTGGAAATGACCATACCGGACAAACCGAGGAGCAGAAATCAGAGATATGTTAAAATATAACAGAGTTGTCCTTTGAAATGCGGACAGTCTGGAATTTTGAAATGTAAGCCGGAATAGAATCGGATGACAGGCAGAAAGGGGATATTTATCATGACGATCAAGGAGATCGCGCAGCTCGCCGGAGTGTCCAGCGCCGCTGTCTCGAGATATTTAAACGGCGGCTATGTCAGTGAAGAGAAGAAAGAACAGATCCGGAAGGTCATCGAGAAGACCGGGTACCAGCCGTCGGCACAGGCAAGGATCCTGCGCACGAAAAAGGCGTGTCTTGTAGGAGTCGTAGTGCCGAAGATCAATTCGGAATCCATCAGCCGCGTCACGGCCGGGATCGAACAGGTGCTCTCGAAGAGGGGATACCAGATGCTCCTCGCCAGCACGGACAATGACCCGGAGAAAGAGATCACCTATCTGAAGCTGTTTGAAAATTATCCCGTGGACGGCATCATCCTGATCGGAACTGTGATCAGTGCGGAACACAGAAAGTTTCTGAAGAATTCTAAAGTTCCTGTAGTAGTGGTAGGACAGTACACGAAGTATGCCAACTGCATTTATCACGATGACTACGGAGCAGGCAAAGCTATGGGCAGGCTTGTGGCGTCGGGATTGAAAAAAGAGCAGCCGGCAGCAGACGCGGCAGTGCAGACCGTTCAGGATGCAAAGACACCGGAGGAGGGCGGATACCGGACAAAAGCCGCCTATATCGGAGTGACAAAGGAAGATAAGGCGGTCGGCGTATCGAGGGAAGACGGGTTCCGTTCGGGGCTGAAGTCTGAGGGGATCCTTCTGGAGCCGGATTATGTAAAGACCGCAGAATTTACGATGGATTCCGGTTATCATGCTGCGCTTGAACTGCTGGAAGAGAAGAAAGACATCCGGATCATCTCATGCGCGACGGATACGATCGCGGCCGGCGCCATCGAGGCGATCCTTGCATACAGCAGGCAGAATGTACCGCGTTCTGCCGCTGATTCGGGGACGAGGATGCAGTATATCCTGAATTATTCGGGAATCCGTGTGACCGGATTCGGAGACAACCAGTTTTTAAAAGCGGTCACAGGGGGGATCCCCACCGTTCATTTCGGGTATAAGACGAGCGGGATCCGGGGAGCAGAGCTGCTTCTGGACGTGATCGAGAGAGGGGAGAAGATCCCGATCGAGATGAAACTGGGATTCCGGCTGGAAGAGCCGCAGACAGCGGAGGAAAAGTAATGTGGCGGCAGATGAAAAACAATACCTGCGGCAGCAGGTATCTCCTGTATGTGCGACATGGGGTGATAGGATAAGATATCGATTACATATATAAATCATATAAAAGTGCAATGTGCACAAAAAGTAATATCAAATATCGGTAAAAATGCCTCTTTACAAACGGTATTTTTACCGATATTATTTATATGAAATATGAAATCGATTACACACAAGGAAGGAGAGCTACTATGGATTACAGAAAGACCGCACAGGAAATCCTTGATAAAGTAGGCGGTGGAAAGAATATCGTATCCGCCGCGCACTGTGCAACAAGACTCCGTCTTGTCATTGCCGATAACAGCAAGGCTGACAAGGCAGCTATAGAGAATGTGGAGGGCGTAAAGGGAGTATTCGAGGCGTCCGGCCAGCTTCAGATCATTCTTGGAACAGGGACAGTAAATAAAGTATTTGACGAATTCATCTCCATCGCGGGGATAACGGCCAGCACGAAAGCGGAGGCGAAAGAGGCGGCAGCCAAACAGCAGAACGTATTTCTGAGGGCGATCAAGCTTCTGGGCGATATTTTCGTACCGATCATCCCGGCGATCGTGGCGAGCGGTTTTCTCATGGGTATCATGAATTCACTTGACTTCATGATCAACAACGGGTTCATCAGCATGGATACGAGCAGTTCCATCTATGTATTTGCAAATCTGTTCAGCAACACGGCATATACATTCCTGCAGATCCTGATCGCGTTCTCGGCGGCAAAGGCATTCGGAGCCAACCCGTATCTGGGAGCGGTCATCGGCATGATCATGATCAACCCGGCACTGCAGAACGCATATGATGTGGCGACCAACGGCGTACAGCAGACGCAGTCGGTATTTTTCGGGCTGTACGACATCGATATGGTAGGTTATCAGGGACACGTTATCCCGGTCGTGATCGCGGTATGGCTCCTCTCCGTAATCGAGAAGAAACTGCACAAGATCGTTCCGGAAGTTCTGGACTTGTTTGTTACGCCGCTTGTCAGCGTGTTCGTGACAGGATATCTTACACTGGCAGTCATCGGACCTGTCTTCGTGTGGGCCGAGAATGCGATCCTCGGCGCGATCCAGTGGCTGCTCACACTGCCGCTCGGCATCGGAAGTCTGATCATGGGAGCGCTGTATGCTCCGACGGTCGTGACAGGTATCCATCAGATGTATACTGCGATCGATATCGGACAGATCGCGCAGTACGGCGTTACATACTGGCTGCCTCTCGCAAGTGCGGCAAATGTGGCTCAGGGAGCTGCGGCTCTTGCGGTTGCACTGAAATCAAAAGACAAGAAAGTAAAATCACTGGCGCTTCCGTCATCCTTAAGTGCATTTATGGGCATCACGGAGCCGGCGATCTTCGGTGTAAACTTAAGATTCTTCAAGCCGTTTATCGCAGGATGTATCGGCGGCGGATGCGGAGCTCTGTATGCGTCTATCGTTCATCTTGGAGCAAAGGGAACGGGCGTGACAGGCATCTTCGGTATCCTGCTCTGTCTGGACGAGCCGGTACAGTACTTGATCGAAATGGTCATCGCAGTAGGCGTTGCATTTGCCATCTCATTCTTTCTCTATCGGGATGCAAAGCCGGAGACAGCATCCGGCGTGACAGCAGCCGGTGCGACGGCAGCCAGTGCGACAACTGAGCTGGGAGATAATGCAGGATCAGCAGGTGCGGAGCTTCTGAAAAGCCCTGTAAACGGAAAAGTGATCCCGCTTGCCGAAGTGACGGATGAGACATTCTCATCGGAAATGCTCGGCACAACTGTCGCGGTGGAACCGGAAGACGGCAGGATCGTGGCTCCGTGTGACGGAGAGGTGCTCAATGTATTTGACACAGGGCATGCGGTATGCCTGACAACCCGGAGCGGCGGTGAGCTTCTGATCCATGTGGGAGTGGATACGGTCAAGCTGGAAGGAAAAGGATTCACAAAGAAAGTTTCTGACGGAGCGAAGGTGCATGCAGGAGATGTATTGCTCGAGGCTGATCTGGATACGATACGGAATGCAGGATATCCTGCAACAACCATGGTCATCCTGACGAATCCGGATGATTTCGCAGAAGTGACGAAAGCGGAGCCGGGAGAAGTGAGAACTGGCAAGACGATCATGAAACTTAGAAAATAATCTAAACTGATCTGAACAGGGAGAAGATTATATGACTGCATTGACAAAAGATTTGATAAAGCTGACAGCTGAAGCGGAAAAGAAGGCTGACAGAGATGGAAAGTTCCGCCAGAAACTTCACTTGATGCCTCCGACAGGTTGGCTCAATGACCCCAACGGTCTCTGCCAGTTTAATGGTGTTTACCATGCTTTTTTCCAGTACTCGCCTTTTAATGCAGAGGGAGGCGTCAAGATGTGGGGACACTATACGAGCGGCGATATGATCGACTGGGAATATCAGGGCGTGATGCTTTATCCGGATCAGCCCTTTGACTGCAGCGGCGTATATTCGGGATGCGCATTTATCGAGGACGGAGAAATGTACCTGTACTATACAGGAAATGTAAAGCTTGAGGATCGTGATGATTATGACTATGTTAACAGTGGCCGTGAGTCAAATACAGTACTGGTGACCAGTGCGGACGGCATGCATTTCGGTCGTAAGAAGCTGCTCATGACGAACCGCGATTACCCGGCTGACCTTACCCTTCATGTGCGCGATCCCAAGGTCTGGAAAGAAGGCGGCATCTACTATATGCTTCAGGGAGCACGTACGAAGGCTGACCGGGGGCAGGCCCTGATCTTCCGGTCAGACGATAAAATAAACTGGACATTTCACAGCCATGTAGAGACAGAAGAAAAATTCGGTTATATGTGGGAGTGCCCGGACTACTTTGAAGTGGACGGGAAGAAAATCTTATCCGCATCCGTACAGGGATTAGCAGGGGAAGAATGGAAAGACCGCAATGTCTACCAGTCAGGCTACTTCACTGTGGATGGCGATATCCTCGGGGAATACAGCCTGTCAGACTACCGCCTCTGGGATTACGGGTTCGACTACTACGCGCCCCAGAGCTTTGAGGCAGAGGACGGCAGGCGGGTCCAGATCGGCTGGATGGGAATGCCGGATTGTGAGGAGTATACAAACCGGACAGTGGAGGACGGATGGCAGCACTGCTTCACATTTCCAAGAGAAGTCTTCGTAAAGGACGGGATCGTCAGACAGAGACCAATACGTGAATTGGAAGCAAGAAAAAAGTTATCCGAAGAAACAAAAAACAGACTGGAAACAAAAAAATATACAACATATGAGGCGTATATCTCAAATATAAAGGACAGCAGATTCAGCGCAGTACTCGCCGAAGAACTCAGTATAAGATATGAAAATAATGAATTTATAATTGAATTTATAAATAAAAGAAATAATTATGCATCCTGCGGGAGAACGCGCCGATCTGTAGAGACAGATCATGTGTCAGATGTCAGGATACTGGCTGATGAGTCGTCTGTGGAAATATTCGTAAATGACGGAGTGTATGTGTTCAGCACGAGATATTATCCCGGAGAGCCGGGACTCCGTGTGGATGCAGAGGGGGCCAAGATCCGGGTATCGGAATTAATAGTTAATGCGCAGAGTAACTGACAATAGATATAGGCAGATATAAGAGCGGAAGAGCGGCGGTTTACAGACTACCGCTCTTTCGTTATAATAGTGATACGAAGCCGGCAGAGGGAGCCGGTGCATCGCGGCCGATCGGTTATTGTATGAAGAAGAAAACAAGAGAAAAAAAGAAACATCCAGACGGCACGCAGGGAACGATACTTTCCCGGGAGGAACGGCTCAGGGAAATACAGGAGTTTAACCTGCTAAGCGACGTGTTCCTCTCCGTAACACTGAGAGATATCCCTGCCTGTCAGTACATCCTGAGGATCCTGACAGGGATAGACGACCTGACGGTAAAGGAAGTGCGGACGCAGTATGTGATCGCCAGGATCCATTCCCATGATGTGCGTCTGGAAGTGCTGGCAGAAGACGGGGCGGGGAAACTCTATCTGATCGAGATACAGAGAAGAGACAACGTAGACCATCCCAGAAGACTGAGGTATTACGGCTCACTTGCGGATGCGGAATTTCTGGCGAAAGGGAAGACATATGACGAACTGCCGGAACGGATCCACTTTTATATCAGCGAGACGGATATCTGGAGGCAGGGGAAAGCCGTATATCCGGTAACAAAGCAGCTTGGGGAAAACGGTCCAGTCTATGATGACGGAGTACATATCATACATGTAAATGCGGAAGTAAACGACGGCTCACGGGTCGCAAAGCTGATGGAATACTTTAAGACAGCCGACCCGATGGATGACAGTGAGGGAGAACTGTCAAAAAGGGTTCACTATCTGAAATGCGAAGAAGGAGGAGTGGATGTTATGTGTGAGATATCAGAAAGAATTGAAAAGCGCGGGGAAGAACGCGGAGAAAAACGCGGTGAGCAGCGCGGGGAAAAGAAAGGCAGTGAGAAAAAGGCAAAGATGACAGCCCACAACCTTTTTGAGATGGGAATGTCGCCGGAGCAGATTTCCCGCGCGGTGGGAGAAGATATCAGTGCGGTGAAAAAGTGGCTCGCAGGGACAAAATAGCCAGAAACTCTCCTTGCAACCCCATGTCAAATTTACTATAATAAGAAAAACTTTACGTTTTATGTCGGAGGAATGAGATGGGGACAGTCTTAAAACGTATGACCACAGTACTGCTGCTGTCGATCATGATAATAATAATGCCTGTATCCGAGGTCCGTGCGGAACCGCAGGCGGGGCAGACAACGGATCATGCGGCAGGGCAGGAGACGGAACTCTCGGATTTTGAGAAGCAGAAGAAAGCATCCTATGACACGGTTCCGGAGACAAATAATATCGATGGCTGGCCGGAAGGACCGAAAGTGTACGGCAATTCCGCTATTGTAATGGATATGAACAGCGGAGCCATATTATACGGAAAGAAGATGGATGAACAGCATTATCCCGCCAGTATCACCAAGCTGCTCACAGTCCTTATAGCTCTGGAAAATTCGAGTCTTGACGATGAAGTGCTGTTTTCCCAGGAAAGTATCGACATTTTAAGATCTGATTACGCCAGCATCGGGATGCGCCCCGGAGAGATCCTGAGCATGGAGGACGCTTTGTATGCTACTATGCTCGCATCAGCCAATGAAGTCGCATATGCTGTCGGCGAGAATGTCGGAAAGCTTATGGGCGGCGGTTATGATACGTTTATACAGGCAATGAATGACCGGAGTGCAGAGCTGGGCTGCACAGGCTCCCACTGGACGAATGCCAACGGACTTCATGATGCTCAGCATTATACGACAGCCCATGATATGGCACTGATCACTTCCGCCTTATATCAGCATGAGGAATTCCGCACGATCGCACAGACGCTCAGCTATACGATCAGCCCGACCAATCTGGTAAATGAGCAAAGAGTATTTCAGCAGCATCATAAAATGCTCTGGCCGGAGAACAGTAATTATTATGAGTACTGTACCGGCGGAAAGACAGGGTATACTGATGAATCAAGGACAACGCTTGTCACCACAGCAGATAACGGAACACTGCAGCTTGTGGCGGTAGTGCTCCAGGATGACGGCGATGTATATGCGGACACAAGGTCAATGTTTGACTATGTATTTGATAATTTTTCCAAAGTACTTTTAAGCGGGGAGAAAATGCCGGAAGAAATACGGTCCTATACAGACAGCGATCCTTATGTACTTCTCCCGGAAGGAGTAACGTTTGATTCCCTTGACCATGAGATCACAGTTGAAGATGAGAAAGAAGCGTCCGGGCGGATCACATTTTTCTATAGAGGACAGAACGTGGGGAGCGCGGATGTGGCGCTGACTCCGGAATATGTGGAAGAAGCGACTGGATACACCACCAGGCTTGAACTCAGCAGCCCGGACACTGAGCCGGATGCTGATATACAGGCGGATACACAGGATAGTTTCCTGCCGTTCCCGGTATCAATGATCGCGTGGAGCGCGGCGGCAGCAGCTGTAGTATTGATCTTTTTCATTATCGTAATAACCATTGTCCGAAGAAAAAGAAAAGCAATGCGGAAAAAACGCCGCATGATGGTCAGGCGGAAAAGACAGCAGATGCAGATGAGGCGCAGGACGGGCTCTCAGAAGATCCGTTCGGAAAAAGGAGTTCCTGCTCATGCCCGCCGCCATGCATCGGACATCAGAAATAGAAGAAAAGACTAAGTATACTGTCTGCGGTAATCCGTAGGCAGTATTTTCATGATATCCTTAAATGCCGCTGAGAACTTGCTCTGGCTTTCGTATCCCACGGCGCGGGCAACATCTGCGATACTTACATCGCTGCTCCGGAGCATATCTGCCGCCTTTGTGATCCGGTAGCGCTTCATATACGCTGCGACCGGCATTCCGTAGACAGATTTGAAGATGTTTTTCAGCGCTGCTGTATTGATTAGATATTCTTTTGCCAGTTCATCGATGGTATACCGCTTCTCCGGATGTTCTGTCATCCGGTCATGGATCCGGCGGATGACGCTGACCTGCTCCGAGTAATGGGGATCCAGCACATTTTCACCGGCAGGTTCTGCCATATTGAGAAACATGAGAAGTTCCTGACATTTGAGCTTCAGGTAGGGCAGCTTCATCTGTTCCGGCAGATCATACACTTCAGAAAAGATATGCTCGATCCGGCTGCTGGCGGGAAGAGCCGCGGTCTCTCTGTCCCCGCAGAATTTCAGACAGAGGGCGCTTACATCTACGCCCGCTTCGTTAAGAAGACCGGGGAGCTGTTCCTGAAGCACCGGAAGATCAAGCGCAATAGAGAGCCCCTCATAGTATCCGAGGGGAAGCGTGATCTCAGAGTCGGAGCATTTGTCCGTATAGTGGAAAGAGAGATCGCCGTTTCCGAAATAAAGGCTTAAGCCGCCCTTCATTTCCCAGCCGATCCGCCCCGCGCGGCAGTGGTCGATGGACAGGACAGAGATGCCGTGACAGTGCCGGATGTGGAAATGGTCTGCCAGATAACAGTGAAAGGAGAGCTCTATGCCGGGATACAGCTCGTAAGTCTCCGACTTCAGTCTGGCGCCGGCAGGCACGTCTTCGGAAGAAGATGTTTTTACAATGTCAGACGTTCCGAGGAGATGGCTGATATTTACACAGTTTCCCGCCGGTACATCTCTTAGCTTTCCGGTAATCGTACACAGTTCTTTTTCCATAATTATGCCTCTTCCTCCGGGCAGGTGATCTTCCCCAGTTTCTCGATCATGTGGTGCAGCATCTGAGCAAGCTCGGTATCGGCTGTTCTGTAGTACATCTCTTTGCCCTCCCGGCGGCTGACGATCAGTCCGTTGCTCTTTAAGATCCTCAGATGATGTGAGACAGCCGGGCTTGTCATGTTTACGATAGCGGCGATATTGAGCACGCATTCCTCACAGTGGCACAGAAGCCAGAAGATGCGCAGGCGGCTTGGATCGCCAAGCTGCTTCAGCGCCTCGGATACACCGGCGATCTCGGCTTCTCCCGGCAGGTGTTTCCTTATTTTTTCCTCATTATCATGCCCGTGGTCGTGGGGCAGGTTCAGTTCTTTCATAATCCATTGCTCCGATCAGAAATATATTTCGCCCAAACGGAAGTACCATCCGCAGAGCTATTGACTTATTATAAAAACAGAAGTACATTATAGTCAACAATTAAATAATTATTTAATCATAAAATCTAATCTTTAAATAACAGAGAAAAAGGAGAAGAAAATGAAAAAGACTTACAAGATCGATGTTGACTGTGCAAACTGTGCGAATAAGATGGAGCAGGCTGCGAAAAATACAGCCGGAGTAAAGGACGCGGTCGTGAACTTCATGACGCTGAAGATGAATGTAGAGTTTGAAGAGGGGCATGATGCGAAGTCCGTTATGCAGGAAGTCCTCAAAAACTGCAAGAAAGTAGAAGATGACTGCGAGATCTTCCTGTAAGGGGATTCCTGAGGAGCGCTATATCCGTATGGGAAACTATTTGCAAGAATGGTCAGTATCCCCGGGACCTGAACAGATCCCGGGATAAATGTAGAATACAAATAAACGATTAAGCATATGATTAATTTACAAATATTAAAAGAAAGGGAATGACATATGACAAAAAAGCAGAAAAAGATGCTGATCCGCATCCTTATATCGGCGGCACTGCTGATCGGACTTAATTTTCTGCCGGTTACCGGGATTCTGAGATTTGTTCTCTATATGATCCCTTACCTTGTGATCGGCTACGATATCCTGATCAAGGCATTTAAAGGGATCAGGAACCGGCAGCCCTTTGACGAGAGCCTGCTGATGGCGATCGCCACGATTGGAGCCATCGCTATCGGCGTATATAATGAAGCGGTCTATCACGAAGCCGGGGATTATGTAGAGGCGATAGCAGTTATGCTGTTCTATCAGGTCGGCGAGTGGTTCCAGAGCTACGCAGTGGGGAAAAGCCGCAGGAATATCAGCGATCTGATGGATATCCGTCCGGATTATGCAAATATCGAAATAGACGGGAAACTGGAGCAGACCGATCCGGATGAAGTGGAGATCGGATCCGTGATCGTGGTACAGCCGGGGGAGAAAGTCCCCATCGACGGTATCATCATAGAAGGAACATCCACCCTCAATACAAGCGCCCTGACAGGAGAGAGCCTGCCCAGAGACGCGGAAGAAGGCGATGAGATCATCAGCGGATGCATCAATATGACAGGTGTGCTCAAGATAAAGACGACGAAAGAGTTCGGGGAATCTACGGTGTCGAAGATCCTGGATCTTGTGGAAAATGCAAGTTCAAGGAAGTCAAAGTCCGAAGACTTTATCACAAAGTTTGCAAGGATCTATACGCCGGCAGTTGTGTACTCGGCAATCGCGCTGGCAGTTCTTCCGCCGCTCGTGCGGATGTTCGGCATGGGGATACCGGCGGAGTGGGGCACATGGATCTACCGCGCGCTCACATTCCTTGTCATCAGCTGTCCGTGCGCACTGGTCATCAGTATCCCTTTAAGCTTCTTTGCTGGGATCGGAGGCGCCAGCAATGCAGGCGTACTTGTAAAAGGATCCAATTATCTGGAGACATTGTCTCAGACGAAATGTGTCGTATTTGACAAGACAGGAACTCTGACGCAGGGCGTGTTCGAGGTAAATGAAGTACACCACAACGAGATGGACCGGGCGCAGCTCCTGGAATATGCCGCACTGGCGGAAAGCGCATCTTCCCATCCCATCAGCAGGAGCCTACAGAGAGCATACGGAAAAGAGATCGACCGAAGCCGTGTGACAGATATCCAGGAGATCAGCGGCAACGGTGTGACAGCGAAAGTAGACGGCATCGATGTGGCAGCGGGGAATTCAAAGCTCATGGGCAGACTGGGCGTCAAATGGATCGACTGCCATGAGGCGGGAACGATCATCCATATGGCAGTAGACGGGCGTTATGCCGGACATATCGTGATCTCCGATATCGAGAAGCCGCATGCAAGAGAGACGATCCGCGCTCTGAAGAAAGCAGGCGTGGAGAAAACAGTCATGCTTACCGGTGATTCCAGAAAAGTAGCCGAACGTGTGGCGGCAGACCTTGGCATTGACGAAGTGCATGCGGAACTTCTTCCGGCTGACAAAGTATCCGAAGTGGAAGAACTGCTGAAGAATAATTCCGGCAAAGGGAAGCTGGCATTTGTTGGCGACGGCATCAATGACGCGCCGGTGCTCTCCCGCGCGGATATCGGCATCGCCATGGGAGCTATGGGATCAGACGCAGCTATCGAGGCGGCGGATATCGTGCTGATGGACGACGATCCGCTGAAGATCGCCAAGGCGATCCGTATCTCAAGGAAATGCCTGCGCATCGTGTATGAGAACATCTGGTTCGCCATCGGCATCAAGCTGATCTGCCTCATACTCGGAGCAGTCGGTATCGCCAATATGTGGCTCGCTATCTTCGCAGATGTGGGCGTTATGATCATCGCAGTGCTCAATGCAATAAGGGCATTATTTGTGAAAAAGTTATAAAAGGGACAGGGTGAATCTTGATTGGGGACGTAGTAAAACCTGGTTTTACTACGTCCCCAATCAAGATTCACCCTGTCCCTTTTACTGGTCACCCGCTGTTCCTCCGGATCAGTGTCGTTGCCAGCTCTGTTTTCACCGGGGGCTGCCCGGGCTCCCGGATTAGCGAGATCAGGCGCTGTGCGGCTGCGGCCCCCATATATTGCTTTGCAACGTTTACGGTCGACAGCGCAGGCTCGAATACAGCGGCAAAAGGCAGGTTATCAAACCCGATGACAGCAATGTCTTCCGGGATGCGGTATCCTGCCTCTTTTATTGCTTTCATTGCCCCGATGGCGATCAGATCGTTGTCTGCAAAATAGCTGCGCGCCAGCTCCTCGCCGTTTCGGATCAGTTCTTTCATATCCTCATATGCTCCTTCGATGGAGGGGGTCAGCAGATGGAAGATGCTTTTGCGCGCCGACATCCCGCAGGAGCGGACTGCTTTATAAAAGCCGGAGGAACGCTCGGCAAAGTTGCTGATCTGGTAGGCGGACTGGAGATACCCGGGCTGCGTTTTGTATGTCCGTATCAGGTTCGTAGCGGCGAGATAGGCGCCCTGCACATTGTTGATCAGGACACAGTTGCAGGAGACCGTCTCGAAGTATGTATCCAGCAGGACAAGCGGGAAAGGCAGCTCCAGAAAAGGAAGAACGTCCTCCGCCTCCATTTCTGTTCCAAGCAGGATGACACCGGAACAGTCGGAAACCAGCAGGTCGCTGATCTGCCTGCTTACGGTAGTTTCATCTTCAAAGATATATGTGATATTCAGCTTATAATCCTGCTTCTGGCATTCCTTTAAAATCCCGTCAGACACCTGTTCAAAGAAGGGAGTATCCGCGACGACAGCGCCGTGCTTCTTATAGATGATAAAGTAGATTGTTCCTGTTTTTGACATCTGCTTTTCATAGATCTTGGAAAAGTCGTAGCCGTACTTATCCGCCGCATCCAGTACCATACGGCGGGTCGCCGTACTGACGCCGGGTTTGTTATTCAGTGCCATGGATACTGCCGCGGCGGATAGATTCAGTTTCTTTGCAAGTCCTTTTGCAGTGATAGACATAACGGTCAAACAGCCCTTTCTATAAATAAATTTTCTTAGTATTCAGTATAAACTCTCCCATGTAGATGCACAAGAATTAAGTAATAAATTAATTAAATATTACTAAATAATATAATGTAATTAAGAAGAAAAGATTCTATACTCAGCTCAGAAACGAAGATAAAGGAGCTGAGATAGAAGATGAAAACTATCAAGATCGGATATGCCCCCACCAGGCGGAGCATCTTCAGTGCGCCGGATGCATTGAAGTTCAGGGATCTCACGGCGAAGAGGCTGACTGAGATGGGAGTTGACTTTGTGGATATCACGGACATCAACGAGGAAGGTCTTCTCTACGATGACAAAGATGTGGAGAAGATCGCGGCAAAGTTCGAGGCGGAGGGCGTGGACGGACTTCTGCTCGCGCACTGCAACTTCGGCACGGAATATGTCTGCGCAAGGCTTGCGAAGAGGCTCGGTGTGCCGGTACTCCTCTGGGGGCCGCTGGACGAAAGACCGGAGCCCGACGGCGTTCGCTTAAGAGACACCCAGTGCGGCCTGTTTGCAACAGGAAAAGTGTTAAGAAGATTTCAGGTTCCGTTCACATACCTCACGAACTGCCGGCTGGATGACCCGGTATTCGAGAGAGGGGTGAAGGACTTCCTGGCGGTCTGCAATGTAGTGAAGACCTTTCAGAACATCCGTATCCTGCAGATTTCTACAAGACCGTTCGACTTCTGGACGACCATGTGCAACGAGGGAGAACTTCTCGAGAAATTCAATATCCAGCTCTCCCCGGTCCCGATGACGGAGCTGACCGAGGAGATCAAAGCGGTAAAAGAAGACAAAGAGAAGATGTCACAGATGCTCTCATACATCAATGAGTCGATGACCGTAAAAATCAAAGAGAACGAGGTGGAAAATGTGGCGGCGCTCGCACTTGCCATGGAAAAGCTCGTAGAGAAATACGGCTGTCGGGCCGCAGCGGTCCAGTGTTGGAATGCCCTTCAGACCGAGATCGGCATCATGCCCTGCGCGGCGAATGCGATCCTGAACGAGAAGGGTATCCCCGTAGTCTGCGAGACAGACATCCACGGGGCGGTCACCGCGCTGCTGGTCGAAGCCGCCGGGATGGGAGAGATGAGAAGCTTCTTCGCTGACTGGACGATCCGGCATCCGGATATCGAGAATGGAGAGCTGCTGCAGCACTGCGGCCCCTGGCCCGTATCCGTTGCGAAAGAGAAACCAGAGCTTACGTATCCGCTGGCATTCGACTATCCGGGCAGCCTGACTGCGGAGGCAAAACACGGAGAAGTGACCCTGTGCAGGTTCGACGGCGACAATGGGGAGTATTCCCTTCTGCTTGGAAATGCGAACGGCGTTGACGGGCCGAAATGCATGGGCACCTATCTCTGGGTGGAAGTGGAGAATATCAAACGGCTTGAGGCAAAGATCGTAGAAGGGCCGTATATCCACCACTGCGTCGGCATCCACAAAGATGTAGTGCCGGTGCTGTATGAGGCTTGTAAATATATCGGTGTGAAACCGGATTTCTACGATCCAATTGAAGAGGATGTTAAGGCGTATTTACGGGGCGAGTGATCCATATGCGGTATGACCGGAGAATGGAATGGTCTGTACACCGGCATGAAATGCGATCAGGAAAGGAAGGATTTCTATGAATTTAAAAGCGCTGGCTTATCAGCTCAGAGAAGATACGATCAACATGATCCGTGCAGGGAAGGCGGGACATATCGGCGGAGATATGAGCGTGATGGAGATTCTGGTGGAACTGTATTTTGACCAGATGAATATCAGTCCGGAGAATATGGACGACCCGGACAGAGATCTGTTCGTGCTCAGCAAGGGGCATTCGATGGAGGCATACTATGCGGTCCTTGCGGCGAAAGGATTTCTGGACCTGGAAGATGTGACAGAGAACTTCAGCAAGTTCGGATCGAAATATATCGGACATCCGAATAACAAGCTCCCCGGGATCGCAGAGCAGAACCTGGTCAGCATCGCGGCGGGGCTGGCGAAGTGCGGGAAGAAATCTTATGCGGTATCCCCGGCAAGCTTCCTTTCCACAAGGAGTTACGAACAGTGCAAGGTAGACGTCGCCTATTCTGATACGAACGTGAAGCTGATCGGCATCAGCGGAGGCATCAGCTACGGCGCTCTGGGGATGAGCCACCACTCGGCGCAGGACATCGCGGCTATGAGCGCGATCCCGAATATGCGCGTCTATATCCCGAGCGACCATCTTCAGACAGCACAGCTTATGAAAGCGCTCCTGAAGGATGAGAAGCCGGCGTATATCCGCGTGGGAAGGAATGCTGTCGATCCGGTATATGAAGAGGGAAATGTCCCCTTTGAGATGGACAGGGCGACTGTCGTGACAGAGGGAAGCAAAGAAGGAAACGATGTGGCGATCATTGCCTGCGGAGAGATGGTAAAACCGGCGAAAGACGCGGCGGAGATCCTGAAAAGAAAAGGCATCCATGCATCGGTACTTGATATGTACTGTGTAAAGCCGCTTGATGAAGAAGCTGTCATCCGTGCGGCACGAAACGCCAAAGCCGTGCTTACGGTGGAGGAACACGCTCCCTTCGGAGGGCTAGGCTCTATGGTCGCGCAGGTGGTAGGAAGAAATTGTCCGAGGAAAGTCGTAACTATCGCGCTCCCGGATGCACCTGTCATCACCGGAACGTCAAAAGAAGTATTTGACTACTACGGTATGAATGCAGAGGGGATCGCGGAAAAAGCGGCAGAAGCAGCCGGGGCAGCGGAAACGGCTGAAAAAGCAGGAACAGGGAAGTGACCGAAGGATGGATACAGGATATATAATCGGGATAGATCAGAGCACACAGGGGACGAAGGCCCTCCTCTATGATGAGGATGGAAGACTCGTGAAGCGCACGAACAGGGAGCACAGACAGATCGTCAACGAGAAGGGATGGATATCCCACGATCCGGATGAAATCTACAGAAATATCATCGAAGCGGTATCGGAGTTGACAGACGGGATCCGGAAAGATAAAGTCATAGGCGTGGGAATCAGCAATCAGCGCGAGACCTCTCTGGCATGGGACCGTAAGACAGGGATCCCTGTCGGGAATGCGGTCGTATGGCAGTGCGCCCGGGCGGAAGAGGTGTGTGAACGGATCCGTAAAAAAGGATGCGAAGAGATGATCCGGAAAAAGACAGGGCTGAAACTGTCACCGTATTTTCCGGCGTCCAAGATCGCATGGCTGCTTGAGGCATGCGGGGTAAGTGACAGAGCGGACAGAGGCGAGATCTGCCACGGCACGATGGACACATGGATCATTTACAGACTGACCGGAGGAACGTCATACAAGACGGATTATTCCAATGCTTCCAGAACCCAGTTGTTCAATATTTTCGATCTGAAATGGGATGAAGAGATATGCGGGCTATTCGGGATCCGTCCGGAAAATATGGCGGAAGTGTGCGATTCGGATGCTGAGTTTGGAGAGACGGACTTTGAGGGAGTGCTGCCCCATCCGGTCCCGATCCACGCCGTACTGGGCGATTCGCACGGAGCGCTGTTCGGACAGGGCTGCGTAAAGCCGGGAATGGTGAAAGCAACATACGGGACAGGTTCGTCTATTATGATGAATATCGGCCAGATTCCCGTGCTCAGCAGCCGGGGACTTGTGACGTCCCTTGCATGGAAACTGAACGGGAAAACAGAATATGTCCTCGAGGGCAATCTGAATTATACCGGCGCGGTGATCACGTGGCTGAAAGACGATCTGGGGCTGATCCATTCGCCGGCAGAGACAGAAGAACTGGCGGAACAGGCAATGAAAGACGACGAAGTGTATCTGGTCCCGGCATTTTCAGGACTCGGAGCGCCCTACTGGGACAGCAGGGCGAAAGCTTTGATCACGGGCATGACAAGGGCGACGGGAAAAGCGGAGATCACACGCGCTGCTCTGGAGTGCATCGCATATCAGATCACGGATGTGCTGGAGTGCATGGGAGGAGATGCGGCGGTACAGGCAGAGGAACTCCGGGTAGACGGAGGTCCGACGAGGAACCGGTATCTGATGCAGTTCCAGAGCGATATCACATCCCTGGATATCCGGGTGCCGGATATGGAGGAACTCTCAGGAACAGGAGCGGCATACGCCTGCGGCCTTGCCATGGGCGTGTGGGATGAGAGCATTTTCCAAAATATCAGATATCACGGATATGAGCCCGCAGCAGACAGAGCGCTCCGCGACAGGAAGACCGCAGGGTGGAAAAAGGCGGTTGCCGCTGTAATGGAAGAGAAAAGCAGCAATTCGTAATGGCATCAATGCATCATAAAAAGTATCATAAAAAGTATCATAAAAAGTAGAAAGCGAGGAGCAGTAAGATGAAACAGTATGAAATGTTTGAACTGACATTTACAGGAGAGCCTCCGCAGGGTTCGGAGGCGGACGCCGATGTAGAAGCACTGTTTACCTGCGGTGATGTCGAGCAGAAAGTGAAGGGCTTCTATGCAGGAAACGGAACCTATAAAGTACGCTACCTGCCGCGCCGCTGCGGAAGCTATACATGGAAAGTATACGGCGCGGTGAGCGGCGAGGGATGTGAAGAGTGCGTAAAGGGGGAAGGCCACGGACTGGTACAGGCGGAGGAATATCATTTCCGGTATGAGGACGGGACTGCATATGTGCCGTTCGGGACGACCATATACGCCCTTGCCCATCAGGAAGAGGCGCTGATAAGAGAGACGATGGAATCGTTAAAGTCAGCGCCTTTTAACAAAGTCCGCCACTGCATTTTCCCGAAATCTTATGAGTACAACCACAATGATCCCAAGTATTATCCGTTCCGGAAAGACGGATCCGGGAAATGGGACGTCAGCCGTCCGGATTACCGGTTCTGGGATGCATTTGAAAAAGTGGTATTCGAGCTCGGCGAGATGGATATCCAGACAGACCTGATCCTGTTCCATCCGTACGACAGATGGGGATTTGCCACGATGTCCATGGAAGAAAATGAGACGTATCTCAGATATGCGCTCAGGAGGCTCTCCGCTGTCCCGTACATCTGGTGGAGCATGGCGAATGAGTATGATCTGTGCTTCACAAAGACACTGGAGGACTGGGCGAGGATCGAGGAGATCATCAAAGAGGAAGATATATACGGTCATCTGCTCAGCAACCACTACTGCATGAAGTTCTATGACTATACAAGAGAAAACCTGACACACTGCAGTATGCAGAACGTCCTGTTCTACAAAGCGGATCAGTGGATGAAGCAGTTCAATAAACCGATCATCTACGATGAGTGCTGTTATGAAGGAAATATCCAGTTTTCCTGGGGAAACATCTCGGCGGCTGAGATGGTGCACAGGTTCTGGTGCGCGTACTGCACCGGCGCGTTCGCTACCCATGGAGAGACGTATCTGTCAGAAGACGATGCGCTCTGGTGGTCGAAAGGCGGGAAACTGAAAGGCCAGAGTCCGGCTAAGATTGCTTTCCTGCGCGGGATCATCGAATCGCTGCCGTCCGCTCTGGAGCCGTGGATGGAGCCGGAACATCTGCTTTATGGTCCGGACTTCAATGATAAAGGAAAAGACGGGGAAAATCCATTTGTGAAACTCCACGCTTCAATGACAGAGATGGAAGATGATGCAGGGGCGCTGAAAGATAAGCTTTTTACAGGCCACTGCGGGAAAGAGGCATTTATCAAATATTACGGAATACACTGCCCGGGAAGAGGATACATGATCCTTCCGGAAAAACGTACTTATAAGGTCGAGGTCATCGACACATGGAATGAGACAAGAGAGACGGTCATGGAAAACGCAAAAGGCATCGTATGGTTTGACATGCCGGGGAAAGAGAAAATGGCTGTACTGGCGACAGCGGAATAATGCAGGCAGGGGCCGACGCACCAATTGGTGTGCCGGTCCTTATAATAAGGCTATTTTTCAACTGCTTACAATTTGTAAGCAACTGATCTGCACCTTCATCCTTTAGACGTTTTTTCAAAACTGACCAATAGGTACTTGCTCTACGTGAGGTTTTCTGCTCCGTCAAAACAGCTACCACATCGACTATCGAAAAATATCATTCTTCCTGTTCCTCATCCCATGCGGTACGGATCGCCTGATCTTCAAACAACTGGACTGTATTATTTTCATCTATAAGTGAATCGCTCCTTTGTTTGTCCTGAGTTCATTATAGCAGTAGCTGAAATATAATTCTATCGGAGTTTTTCTTCATTAGATGTTATAGCTGGTTTTAAATATTATTGGATGGGGGCTCACAGTCAGCCCCCTGATTTAATGTACAGTCCTTTTCAGCAGCTCGTTATACAATCGGAGTATCCTCTCATAATTTCCCCCATACAAAAAGTAATAATCGATCTGCTTCGTCCCCTCGGTATACAGGTATGTCCCGTACACAGGCACATCGCAGCACATGACTGTCTCGTCCGCCGCGATCCCCAGCCCGTATCCGTATTCAGATACAACAAGGGGCATCCGCATGATCTTTCCGCCGAAGCTTATGTACCGCGCCTTGCTTCTGACAAGCTCCCGGTCTTCTGCGAGGATCCCTTTGACATATAGATTCTCTTCTCTTGGCCAGTCGAAATAATTCCATGTCCTGACAGGATCCCCCGGTTCGATCAGCCTTGGCAGCAGCCGGGATTCGGTCAGGAGCTTCCGGCCGTTTTTGTCAAGAAAACGGATCGCGCCGCTTCTTTTATCAATCTGCACTTTGAGCTCCTCTGTGGCAAGCTCTGCAAGAGACTTCCCTGCCCGGGCTGTCCATGCAGGAGCCTCTTCCGGGATATAGTTCCAGTAACCATCACGGGGCGCGCCGGCATTCCGGACTGCATTCCCAGCTGTATTCCCGGCTGTATTCCCGGCTGCATTCCCGGCTGTATTCCCGCCTGCATTCCGGGCTGCATTCCCGGGCCGGAACTGTACCCGGATGATGGCGTCATGGACAGGGGTCAGGCGCAAGGTCCCGTCAGCGCTGATCAGATCCAGAAACCGTCTGGTGCGCCTGATCTCCCGGATCGACAGGTCACAAGAGCGCCCGGCGGTGTCTTTTCCGAGTTTCAGCAGACTTACGTCCGGAATGGAACCAAACCGGAACAAAGAGGGATTGACGGGAAGGTCAGCAGACTGTGCGGCCTTTAATATATCGCCTGCTCTCTGATTTGTCTGACCTGCCGTTGCATCGCCCCTCACATTTCCCGCCACATCTGCCGACACATCCCTCTTCACATCTCCCATATTCTCAGATCCCGGCAGCTGTATCTGTTCCCGCTCCGGGGCCGGTTCTGCGATAAGCCCGGTCAGATCTCCCGTATGCAGTACTGTCAGCTCATGAAGAGCGCGGGTGGCTGCCACGTACAGAAGCTTGACATATGCATCCTCTGCGGGATAATCTGCGGAAGTCGGATCATAGAGGAGCACTGCATCGAACTCAAGCCCTTTTGTGTATTCGACAGGAAGCACCATGATCCCTGACGTAAATCCAGCTGTCTCGGGATCCGTATCGGCAAGCGTCAGTTCTGCGCCTAGAAGATTATTAACATTCTCTGCCGCAGCGTCGTCCCGGCAGATGACGGCGATCGTTTCCCGCCCCTCTGACTGCCAGCGGCGGATCGTTTTTACGGCTTCAGTGATCAGGGCGTCTTTATCTCTGCACTCTGTTACGGTTACCGGTTTCCCGTGGCGCCGGATCGGATCCGCCGGGTAGACGGCAAAGATGCCGTGCTTTAAGATTCCGGCAGCAAAGTCCGAGATCTCCACAGTGTTGCGGTAACTTTTCTTCAGAACTGCGAATCCGTCCGGGATTCCGTTCAGCATCAGCGATCTCAGCTCCTCCCAGTCATTTAGGCCGTAACCGTAATGGATATTCTGCGACACATCGCCCATGATCGTGTAGGTACAGCCGCGGAGGCAGTAGTACAGGGAGGCGTATGCCGTCATGCCGAAATCCTGAGCTTCGTCGATGATCACGTGGCTTGCCTCGCGTATGCCGTCTGTCTCTTTGATCCGTTTGTAAATGTAGGCGAGGGCCGCAAGGTCGTAGAGATCGAATTCATGTTCCGGAACGGGAACAGGCTTCCCTTTTGATTCCTGTGAGTTCAGAAAATCGCCGTATACCTGCCAGATCGATCCTTTCCATACATCTTTGCCGAAATGCCGCCTGTATTTTCGGAAAAGCTCTTTTCGCACGTCAGGAGGATAGGTGATATCTCTGCCGGTGATCTCGTTTTCCAGCTTTGACTTAAGGACGGAATTGAGCAGATTGATCTTTTCCTGCACAGACAGGAGCGGATTGTTGTCCAGGCAGTCTGAGACAGTTTCTTTCCGCATGATCAGGACTCCGTTATCAAGAATAATATCTTCCGCGGGAATGGTCTCCCTTTCCATCTTTTCACAATATTTTTCAAGGTCGCGGAACCAGTCACAGCTTCCTTTGATCCGGACGGCATCCTCGTCTTTCCCGGTCTGCCGGATACGGTAAGCCTGCGGATCCCAGTCCTCGTAGAGCAGGCGCACGAAGAGCTGCTCCATCGTCATCTGGGGCACCCCGTACACATCCAGATCCGGGAGGACACTGGTAATATAGTTCAAAAGGATCCGGTTGCTTCCGATAATATAGAAATCCTCCGGACGGAACTCTTCTTCATAGTTGTACAGAATATAGGAAATGCGGTGCATTGCCACTGTTGTCTTCCCCGAACCGGCCGCCCCCTGTACGATCAGGTTCATCTTCGGGGAACGGCGGATCACTGCGTTCTGCTCTTTCTGGATCGTGGCAATGATCTCACCCAGGACAGCGCTTTTGTTTCTTGCAAGATATTTCGTGAGAAGTTCGTCATTTGCCACAACATCCGAATCATAGAAATCAAGGAGCCGGTCGTCGGCGATCTCATAAGTGCGTTTGCGCTTCAGGTCGATCTCACAGCGCCCCTCGCCTTTGACTGTGTAACTGCAGCGCCCCATCGCATTTTCATAGTATACGGACGCCACGGGAGCGCGCCAGTCTATGACGGCAGGTTCGGAACTGTTTTCAGAAATGCCCACACGCCCTACATAATAGGATTCCGCTCGGGGAAGCTTCGGATCGCGGAAATCGATCCTGCCGAAATAAGGCTTTCTCCTTGCTTTCCGGCAGCGGATGAGATCTCTCTGATTCTCCCTTAACCGGGACTGCGTGTTGTGGAAGAATGAGAGCGCTTCCTTGTCCTTTGTCCCGTATGTCTCCATCAGTTCATGCAGCTCTTCGGCTAACTGTGCGCCGTCCTTTTCTGCCTTCTCAAGATTCGCCTGTGCGATCCCGATGATCCTGGCAAGCTGCGCCTCCTCAGCCTCCCTGGTCAGCCCCGGGACAGGGCGGGATACGGCTGGCTTTTGCATATCCACTGGGATTCACCTCTCTTTCCCGTCAGTCAATCATTAATGCCATGCGTAATATAACATTTTTTGTCTGATTTTCATAGATTTTTTATTGGCGCTTTTGTCTTGTCTGTGTTATGATGGACAAAAGCATTATATTTCCAGCATGTTTTATCTTAAGCGGCAGCGATGTCCGTGTCAAAAGTTCTATTACATTCAGGAAAATCTCGATGCTTTTCATTCCCTATCAACAGCAGAGAGATCCTGGATGCAAAACCACAGAGCGGCGCAATGTCACCGGCTGTCCGGTCTGTATCAGTCTCTTTGCACCACATTTTTGGAACTGGCGGACGCAGTAGAACGTGCGATCCGGGAGTGCATTGCAGAAGGAGTGTTAAAAGACTTCCTGGAGAAGCACAGAGCGGAGGCGAAGGAAATGAGTATATTCGAATATGACCAGGAAAAGCATATGAGACAGGAGCGGGAAGAGGCATGGGAGGATGGCAGAGCAGCAGGTGTAAATGAGGGTATACAGCTTACCAAACAGATTCTGCAGTTATCTCATCAAGGAGAATCTCCGGCAGAGATAGCCAGGAAATGCAGCATAACGCTTGAACAGGTAAAAAAGATACTCGAATAATGGTATAGTATATAGTACGGCTCGGTGTAGTCCGCGCTGTAATCCGCGATTCTTACAAAAGTCTTGACTAACAGGTATTTTCTTCTTATAATTACCTTTGTATGAATTTCAACAGCAAAGGTTATGACGGAGACAGTAGGACTTATCCGAACATCCCAGCGAGCCGGGAATGGTGCGAGCCCGGTATCAGTAGAATAGTTCCGAAGATCACTCCCGAACTGCAGCCCCCAAAGCCTACAGAAGATACAGACAGCATGAGAGAGTAAGGGCTGACGCGGATCCCGCGTTAGAGGATACCATATGCGGACTGAATTACTCTTACCACAGGATCAGACAGTATGTATACGGGGTAAGGAAGTTCAAGTATGTTGTAACAGGTGGTTAAAACGAGAGAGATGGCTTTCGTCCTTTTGCAGGACGGGAGCCTTTTTTATCAGATTTTAGAAAGCTGGATCTGGACACCGCCGGACCGATCGATATGTCCATTGCGGACGCGCTTTCGCTCGGGCCGTAACGCAGCGGACACATAAGATCGCAGAGGACGCGATCTAAGTGCCGGCGTTACTCTACGGTCCTTAATGGACATATCAATCGGTCCGGCTCCCCCAGATCAGAAGTATTCTAAAATCCGATAGAAAAAGGACTCCCTGGAAGCCGGTTCAGACCGGCGGAGCAGCTCCGGTGAAAAACATTTATGCTTTCGGAAATATGTCTTCAGAAAGGATGAAGCACCGAAAAGGAGAAAGCATCGATAAAAGGAAGAAAGCTCCCACCTCTCCCGGTTTTGATTCAAAGCCCCGTTCTGGCACGGCCCGATGTCATCCTATATCCATTAAGGGCCGTAGAGTAACGCCGGCACTTAGGCTGCGTCCTTTGCAGCCTTATGTGTCCGCTGCGTTACGGCCCGAGCGAGAGCGCGCCCGCAATGGATATAGGATGACGTCGGGCCATGAAAGAAAGGAAAATCAGCATGTATAAGAAAGTTCCCACAGATATGAATTTTGTCGGCCGTGAGAAGGAAGTCGAGAAGTTCTGGGACGACAACCACATCTTTGAGAAGAGCATCGAAGAGCGTGAGGGGTGCCCGGACTACATCTTCTACGACGGCCCGCCGACAGCAAACGGAAAACCGCACATCGGGCACGTGCTGACACGTGTTATCAAGGATATGATCCCGCGCTACCGCACGATGAAGGGATACATGGTCCCGAGAAAGGCAGGATGGGATACCCACGGACTGCCGGTCGAGCTGGAGGTAGAGAAATCCCTCGGGCTGGACGGAAAGGATCAGATCGAGGAATACGGTCTGGAACCGTTTATCGACAAATGTAAGGAAAGCGTATGGAAATACAAAGGGATGTGGGAGGACTTCTCCGCTACGGTCGGCTTCTGGGCTGACATGGAGCATCCTTATGTAACATACCACAACAGCTTTATCGAATCCGAGTGGTGGGCGCTGAAACAAATCTGGGATAAGGGGCTGCTCTACAAAGGCTTTAAGATCGTGCCCTACTGCCCGCGCTGCGGCACGCCGCTTTCCGCGCAGGAAGTTGCCCAGGGATACAAGGACGTCAAAGAGCGCTCCGCAGTCGTAAGATTTAAGGTAAAAGACGAGGACGCATATATCCTTGCATGGACGACCACACCGTGGACACTGCCGTCCAACCTGGCGCTCTGTGTAAACCCGAACGAGGATTACGCAAAGGTAAAGGCAGCAGACGGTTACACCTACTATATGGCGTGCGCCCTTCTTGACACGGTTCTTGGAAAACTCGGCGCAGCAGGAAACAAGGAGGACGGCGCAGAGAGCGGACCGGCATATGAGATCCTTGAGACATACAAAGGCACAGACCTTGAGGGCAAAGAGTACGAGCCGCTCTACCAGTGCGCCGCAGACGCCGCTGCAAAGCAGAATAAGAAAGCGTTCTACGTGACATGCGATACCTATGTTACTCTGACAGACGGTACCGGAGTCGTACACATCGCGCCGGCATTCGGTGAAGACGACGCGAACGTGGGAAGAAAATACGGCCTTCCGTTCGTACAGCTTGTAGATGAAAAAGGAAACATGGCGGAGTCCACTCCGTTCGCCGGACTGTTTGTAAAGAAAGCGGACCCGGAAGTATTAAAAGACCTGGACGCAAGAGGACTGCTCTTCGATGCGCCGAAGTTCGAGCACAGCTATCCGCACTGTTGGAGATGCGACACACCGCTGATCTACTATGCGCGCGAGTCATGGTTCATCAAGATGACGGCAGTAAGAGACGACCTGATCGCCAACAACAATACGATCAACTGGATCCCGGAGAGCATCGGAAAAGGACGCTTCGGCGACTGGATAGAGAATGTGCAGGACTGGGGCATCAGCCGCAACCGTTACTGGGGTACGCCGCTCAATATCTGGGAGTGCGAGTGCGGACACATGCATTCCATCGGAAGCATCGCAGAGCTGAAAGAAATGTCCGACAACTGTCCGGACGACATCGAGCTGCACCGTCCGTACATCGACGCTGTGACCATAAAGTGTCCGAAGTGCGGCAAAGAGATGCACCGCGTGCCGGAAGTGATCGACTGCTGGTTTGACAGCGGTTCCATGCCGTTCGCACAGCATCACTATCCGTTTGAGAATCAGGAACTCTTTGAGAAGCAGTTCCCGGCGGACTTTATTTCCGAGGCGGTAGACCAGACAAGAGGATGGTTCTACTCCCTGCTGGCGATCTCCACGCTGATCTTCAACAAGGCGCCGTACAAGAATGTCATTGTCCTCGGACATGTGCAGGATGAGAACGGACAGAAGATGAGCAAGTCCAAGGGAAATGCGGTCGATCCGTTTGAAGCCCTTGAGAAATACGGAGCAGACGCGATCCGCTGGTATTTCTACATCAACAGCGCGCCCTGGCTTCCGAACCGTTTCCACGGCAAGGCTGTGACAGAGGGCCAGAGAAAGTTCATGGGAACCCTGTGGAACACCTATGCATTCTTTGTGCTTTACGCGAATATCGACGAGTTCGATGCGACAAAATATACACTGGAATATGACAAACTTTCCGTAATGGATAAGTGGCTGCTCTCCAAGATGAATACAATGGTAAAAGCCGTTGACGATAATCTCGGCAATTACCGCATCCCGGAAGCTGCCCGCGCCCTTCAGGAGTTCGTGGACGACATGAGCAACTGGTATGTCAGAAGAAGCCGCGAGCGTTTCTGGGCGAAAGGCATGGAGCAGGATAAGATCAATGCATACATGACACTGTATACAGCGCTTGTGACCGTATCTAAGGCGGCGGCGCCGATGATTCCGTTCATGACAGAGGAGATCTACCAGAACCTTGTCCGCAGCATTGACAAGGATGCGCCGGAGAGTATCCATCTGTGCCTGTTCCCGGAGGTAAATGAGGATCAGATCGACGCAGAACTGGAGCAGAACATGGACAATGTCCTGAAACTGGTCGTTATGGGACGCGCGTGCAGAAATGCTTCCAACATCAAGAACCGCCAGCCGATCGGACAGATGTTCGTCAAGGCCGGATTTACCCTGCCGGAATTCTATCAGGAGATCGTGGCGGATGAACTGAATGTGAAGAATGTTAAATTTACGGATGATGTAAGAGACTTTACTTCATACAATTTTAAACCTCAGTTAAAGACAGTCGGCCCGAAATATGGTAAAATGTTAGGCGGCATAAAGAATGCGCTCAATTCCGTGGACGGCAACGCTGCAATGGACGAGATCAATGAGACAGGAGCACTTAAGCTCGATGTGAACGGCCAGGAGATCACACTGTTCCGCGAGGATCTGCTGATCGAGACCGCACAGATCGACGGCTATGTATCGGAAAACGACAACGGGATCACCGTAGTCCTCGATACGAACCTTACGCCGGAGCTTCTCGAGGAAGGATTCGTCCGCGAGATCATCAGCAAGGTGCAGACCATGAGAAAAGAGGCAGACTTTGAAGTGATGGACCGTATCCGCGTAACTTATGACGGCAGTGACAAGGCAGAGACGATCTTCGCAAAATATGCCGGTGAGATCGCCGGGGAAGTGCTCGCCAACGAAGTGGTGAAGGCAGAGCCGGCGGGCTATGTAAAGGAGTGGAAGATCAACGGTGAAACAGTTACAATGGGTGTGGAAAAGGAAGGAAAATAAGACAATGTTCAGCAAAAGATTTGAGAAAGAAACATTCAAGGAGACAGTAAAGGACAATGTGAGGGCCCTTTACAGAAAGACGATCGATGAGGCGACGCCGCAGCAGATATTCCAGGCGGTATCCTATGCGGTCAAAGACGTCATTTTTGACGACTGGTTCGCGACACAGAAGGCGTATGACGAGGCGGATGCCAAGACAGTATACTATATGTCCATGGAGTTCCTGATGGGACGTGCGCTGGGCAACAACCTGATCAACATGAAAGCATATAAAGAAGTAAAGGAAGCGCTCGATGAGATGGGGATCGACCTCGACGTAATCGAGGATCAGGAGCCGGATGCGGCGCTCGGAAACGGCGGTCTGGGAAGACTTGCGGCATGTTTCCTTGATTCCCTTGCGACACTGAACTACCCGGCTTACGGCTGCGGCATCCGCTACCGTTACGGTATGTTCAAGCAGAAGATCGAGAACGGATACCAGAAAGAAGTGCCGGACGACTGGTTAAGAGAGGGCAATCCGTTTGAGCTGCGCAGGGAAGAGTACGCGAAGGAAGTACGCTTCGGCGGCAATATCCGTTTTGAAAAAGATCCTGCCACAGGAAAAGATATCTTCATCCAGGAAAACTATGAGTCCGTACTTGCGATCCCGTACGATATGCCGATCGTCGGATACGGCAACCATGTGGTAAATACACTGCGCGTATGGGACGCCCAGGCGATCACGAACTTTAAGCTGGATGAGTTCGACAGAGGAAATTATCACAAAGCGGTAGAGCAGGAGAACCTTGCGAAACTGATCGTCGACGTCCTCTATCCGAACGACAACCACTATTCAGGAAAAGAGCTCCGTCTGAAACAGCAGTATTTCTTCATCTCTGCAAGCCTTCAGGCGCTGATCGCAAAATATAAGAAGAAACACGACGACGTCCGCAAACTTTACGAGAAAGTCGTGATCCAGATGAACGATACGCACCCGACAGTTGCAGTACCTGAGCTGATGAGGCTTCTCATTGACCAGGAAGGACTGAACTGGGAAGAGGCTTGGGATGTGACCACGAAGACCTGTGCGTATACGAACCATACGATCATGGCGGAGGCTCTTGAGAAATGGCCGATCGACCTGTTCTCCAGACTGCTTCCGCGTATCTACCAGATCGTGCAGGAGATCGACCGCCGTTTCCTCATCAAAGTCCGCGAGATGTATCCGGGCAACGAGCACAAGGTGAAGAAGATGGCGATCCTCATGGACGGCCAGGTGCGCATGGCAAATATGGCGATCATCGCCGGATTCTCCGTAAACGGAGTTGCAAGACTTCACACGGATATCCTCAAGACACAGCAGCTCAGAGACTTCTACGAGATGATGCCGGAGAAGTTCAACAATAAGACGAACGGCATCACCCAGAGACGTTTCCTTGCTCACGGCAACCCGCTGCTTGCAGACTGGATCACAGACAAGATCGGCGACGGCTGGATCACGGATCTCTCCCAGATCGCGAAGCTCAAGCCGTACGTAGAGGATGAGACGGCAAGACGCGAGTTCATGGAGATCAAATACAAGAACAAAGTCCGCCTTGCGAAATACATCAAAGAGCACAACGGCATCGATGTTGATCCGCGCTCCATCTTCGACGTGCAGGTAAAACGTCTCCACGAGTACAAGAGACAGTTCCTCAACATCCTGCATATCATGTATCTGTATAACCAGATCAAGGAACACCCGGAGATCAACTTCTATCCGAGAACATTCATCTTCGGAGCGAAAGCTGCGGCAGGATATTTAAGGGCGAAAGAGACGATCAAGCTGATCAACTCTGTTGCAGAGGTTGTAAACAATGACCGCAGCATCAATGGCAAGCTGAAAGTTGTATTTATCGAAGATTACCGTGTATCCAACGCAGAGCTCATCTTCGCGGCGGCGGACGTCAGCGAGCAGATCTCTACAGCTTCCAAGGAGGCGTCCGGTACGGGAAACATGAAGTTCATGCTCAACGGCGCACCGACCCTCGGAACCATGGACGGCGCGAATGTGGAGATCGTACAGGAAGTCGGAGCGGAGAACGCTTTCATCTTCGGCTTAAGCTCAGAGGAGGTCATCAACTACGAGAACAACGGCGGCTACAACCCGCAGGATATTTACTTCAATGACTGGGAGCTGAAGCGTGTGGTAGACCAGCTTATGGACGGCACTTACTCACACGGCGACCACGAGATGTACAAGAACCTGTACAACTCACTGCTCAACACACAGAGCACGGACAGGGCGGATATGTACTTTATCCTCAAAGATTTCCGTTCCTACGCAGATGCGCAGAAGAGAGTGGAAGAGGCATACAGAGACCAGCAGAGATGGTCAAGGATGGCGATGATGCAGACTGCATGCTGCGGCAAGTTCTCATCCGACCGTACCATCGAGGAATATGTAAAAGACATCTGGCATCTTGAGAAAGTAGAGGTTCCTGCAGGAGAGGACGAATAGGAGGTATCTTATGGATTACGGATACGATTATGGATATGAATATGGTTACGATTATCCTGTCAGTTATGGGAATGGAGGGGATGCGGCAGTCACTATGCTGCTGACGGTCTATCTGGTGGTACTTGCAGTGATCCTTGCGGTTACACTGGCCAGTTATATCTTTCACTCGATCGGGCTGTACACCATCGGCAAACGTATGGGCAGGGAGTATGCATGGCTTGCTTTCATCCCGTTTGCCAGAGATTATTTCCATGGCGAACTGGCCGGCGAGATCCTGCTGAAGAATAAGAGCATCAAGAATCCCGGCATATGGAAACTGGTGCTGCCCATTATTTACAGCGCTGTCGCAGGAGTATTGTTTGTTTTCCTTTTCGTGGCAGCGATAGGGGCAGGCGCAGTCTCTTCCATAAACGGGAACCAGACGGGCGGTATCGTGGCATTCTCGACAACACTGATCGTGCTGTATATCGTGATCCTCGTGATCGCTGTCGCTTATTCGGCAGTATATTCGGTACTGCGGATCCTGATCGATATTCAGATATATGAGAAATTCACTGCCCGCAACATGGCGGTGGTACATTCCGTGCTCTCAGGGATCATCCCGCTGTACGAGGCGATCTGTTTCTTTGTCATGAGGAATAAGCCGTTCAATCCGGGTATGGAGCCGCAGCTCACGCCGCCTCCGATCCCGCCGGTGCCTCCGGTATATCCGGGCGGTCCGACAGCAGGCGGTCCACTCCCAGGCGGACCAAATCCGGCCGGTCCGGTCCAGGAAAATCCGATTCCGGATGTTACAGATTTTGCACCGGAACAGCCGGAAAATAAAACAGAATAAAGTAAGCGAAGCCCTTCATATACTGGATATATGGAGGGCTTTTTAATGAATCGATACGCCGTGGAACAGAAATTCAAGTCGATCGCCGCATTTCTCATCATTCTGATCCTTCTGCCCTATATCGTATCTGTTTTCGTAAACGGGGAGGATGTGAGAGAAGATACCGCCGGGGACTTCTATGTAAAGGTGAAGGTGCCGGATACAGAAGAAGCCGACGGTGTGACTGAGATCCGATGGACGGATTACCTTGCCGGGATCCTTGCGGAAGAATTATCAGAAGACTGTGAGCCGGAAACCCTGAAAGCACAGGCAGTTGTGATCCGGACACAGATCTACAGGACGTTGGAAGATCCTGAGGACAAGATACTTTCAGAGCGTTATCTGACACGCGATGAAATGGAGGAGAAGTGGGGAGCGGAAAAATACGGGGAATATTATGAAAAGTATGTCCGCGCAGTAGAGGAGACGGATGATACCGTATTGATGTACGGGGATACATATGCCTGGACGCCGTTTCACCAGTCCAGCAATGGTATGACACGGAGTGCGGCTGAAGTACTCGGAAGTGATGACTGGCCCTATATTGCAGCCAGAGAGTGCCCGTTGGATAAAGAAGCTGATGACGAGATCCAGACTTTTACATTTTCCTGTGCAGAGATCCAGAGCCTGTGCAGAGATTTCCTGGTGGCGGAAGAGGACCAGGATCAGGCTGTGCAGGGATATACATATGACGACTTCGAGATCAGATCCCGTGATTCTGCCGGTTATGTGAGCGAACTGAGGATAGGAAATACGATATGCACGGGAGATCAGTTCAGGGACGCCCTCTCGCTTCCCTCCAGTTCATTCTCATTTGGAAAGGAGAGCGGCGGCGATATAAAGATCACGACAACCGGAAAAGGACATGGCCTGGGCATGAGCATCTGGACCGCAGACCAGATGGCAAAAGAAGGAAAAACATTTGAGGAGATCCTTGCCTTTTTCTTTGAAGGGACAGAACTCAGAAACGATATTCAGGAGACAGCGTTATTCTGAGCGGTGTGCGCAGGATCTTTCAGGAGAATCTTTTGAAATATACAGAATAATACATTTACTTTCTGGCAAAAATATAGCCAGAGGTGATGACAATGAATAAGAATGAAAGACCGTCTTTCCTGAAAGGAAAAGGCGCTGCCGTAGGCATTGTGATCTGCTTTGTGGCTGTCATAGCACTGGTTGGGGCATACACGTTCAGCAACTATCAGAAAGACATTGACGAGCAGGTGGCAAAAGCAGAGGAACAGGCAGAAAAACTTACAGAAGATATGGAGACAGAAGATACAACAGAAGGGATCACAGAAGAAACGACAACAGATGACATCGTTCTGCCGGAGCAGGAAAGCAGCATACAGGAAGATGCGGAGAACGGAGGGCAGAGCCAATCGTCCGGGGAGGGAAATAACGCAGACGCTCAGAGTGATACATCAGGTGAAAGCGCCGGGACAGATAACAGCGCGGCAGCGGCAGCCGGAGATACGTCGGACGTATGGTTCAGTGAGGACAGTATCCTGGCGTGGCCTGCCAGCGGCGCAGTGATCATGAATTACAGCATGGATCAGACCGTATTCTTCCAGACACTGGAGCAGTACAAATATAATCCGGCGATGATCATCAGCGGCGAAGTGGGAGAGACCATCGGAGCATCGGCAGCAGGGATAGTGACCAATATCGAGGAGACGGCGCAGACCGGAACTACAGTCACCCTTGATATGGGAAACGGATACAGCGCCGTGTACGGACAGCTCAGCGATGTACCCGTCGCTGTCGGCGATTACGTCGAAGCCGGCGGCTCCCTTGGCACACTGAGCGAGCCTACAAAATACTACAGCGTAGAAGGACCGAACCTTTACTTTGAAGTACTCAAAGACGGAGAACCGGTCGATCCGCTGAACTTTATGGAGTAAGTGGATCCGTGTTTGTTTAATGGATGCCGCTACAGCAGCATAGAGATAATAATCGAATAAGGGACGCAGAAAAAGAGGAAACTACAACGCTTATGCAGCATCCTCTTTTTCCGCTGTCTCATCCGGTCGGTAGGCTTTTCTTCTGCCGCAGCGTCACCTTTTAACAAACATTCATACAGACCGGAAGAAATCGGGCTGTAGTCGACAAAGTTTATCATCGCGACCAGTTTTAAGTAAATTTTGTGATTGCCGGAGAGATACTTCCGATTGGATGAACGCAGAAAATCAGGCGGATACAGCCCATTTGATGCAACTTTCGGGACGGACGGGAAGGGAATGTGGACGGCGACTGTGGAAGAATGTTAGACTAAGTTAAAGCCTGCGATACGGCGTTGACCGCTCAGATGCAGTTGTCTGAGTGAAACGAGTTCTGCATCTGAGCGGTCTGTATTTAGCCGTATCACAGGCTTATTACTTAGTCTTACGTTCTGTAACCGGAGCCGGAAGCATTCCCTTCCCGCCCGTCCCGGATATGTGGGTCGATCTACTTGTATCCGCCTGACTTTCGGACACTCAAATGATAAGTATCTCCCGGTCAAACACGAAATTTTATTGCCAAAGCGTACCAAATGGAATAGAATAACTTTGGTGTTGTTTATGAATTATACATATATTGTCGAATGCAGTGACGGCTCTTTTTATACCGGTTGGACGAATGACCTGGAGAAGCGCATCAAAGCGCACAATGAGGGAAAGGGAGCGAAGTATACGAAATGCCGGCGGCCGGTGGTGCTGGTCTACTATGAGAAATTTCAGACTAAGGAAGAGGCGATGAGCCGGGAGTGGGCGATCAAGCACATGACACGGGAGCAGAAGAAACGGATGATCGGATCTGATCCGCAATAGGCGGTACAGTTCCGGTCATCCGTTTCTTTGAAAGAAAACTTAGCTCAAGGATTATAGAAGTCCCAGTCCTTTAGCCACGATCATGATAAAGTCCTGTACGTTTGTGACGATCGTTGTCGCGGCAAGGCTTCCGCGGTCCAGAAGCTTATTTACTACGAATTCATCTGCATCCACGGTATAGAGGAAGACGGGGCGTACCGTACCGTCTTCAAGCACGCGGTAGGACGGCGTCATATTTCCGGTAGCTATGGTGTGCAGCATGGTCGCGAGGCAGATCACAGTCGTTGATTTCTTGACCATATTTCTCATTGCTGTCTGGCCTTCGTATGCGTTCCCGATCACTTCCGGAAGAGGGCCGTCGTCGCGGATCGAGCCTGTGAGGACGAACGGAACGTCGTGCTTCACGCAGCTGTACATGATTCCGTTGTCGATGTTGTAGTCCTCGATAAACTGTGCGATAGAACCGCTTTTTCTTACGCGGTTGATAACGTCCAGATGGTTATAGTGACCGTTCGGCTGAGACTTCTGCGTGTAGATATCCTGTCCGAGCGCAGTGTGGAACATGGAGCCTTCCAGATCGTGGGTGGCCAGCGCGTTTCCGGCCATCAGTCCGTCCACATAGCCGTTTTCCACCATGACCTGCATTGCGCGGCGGGCATCCGCGTCAAAGGAAAATGCCGGTCCCATGACCCACAGGATGTTTCCGTGCTCTTTTTCATATTTTAAGAGCTCGAACAGGCGGTCATAATCTCTCGCAAAAGATGTCTCGCGGCTTCTTCCCTGACGGAAGACGAACTGGTCGTCGTTTGCATCGGCAGGATCTTCAAATCCGGTAGAGTGCAGATAGATCCCTTCTTCCGCGTTTTCCGATCGGCCGAGGATGACCTTGTCGCCGATCTCCAGATTGCGGTTTTCCACCACTTTTAATTCCCCGTCGTTTCCGATCACTACGCTGGAGTCCATGCGGCTTTCTTTCGCGAGAAGCCATTTCCCGTCTATTTTAAAATATTCCGGATACATGGAAGTGCTGTGGTAATTTTCGGGAGCAACCCCCTTGATGGTTACACTTTCCCATGCTGCATCCGGGGCGTTGACGAAACGCTCCTGTGTGAAATCAGGTTCTCTGTATTCTGGTAAATGAAACATAGTTTAAAACTCCTCTTTTCTGTTAATGTAATGTCAGCGAGATATCAAGTCAGCAGGATCCGCATCAGCGCTCATATACACACTGGCCGTCCACATAGGTCTGGATGACTTTGACTTTATCGATATCTTCAGCCGGAATATCCAGGAGATCATCGCTCAGCACAGTGAAATCCGCATGATATCCGGGCGCAAGCATTCCCACATCGGGAAAACCTGCAGCCTGCGCAGAACCTGCTGTGTAGAGCCTGACCGCTGTCTCGATATCTACTGCCTGCTCTTTCCCGCAGTCTGTTCCGTCATCAGCGGTACGTGTCACTGCGAGCTTCAGGCCTGGGAAAGGATCAGACGGATCAGACCAGTAGGTGGCAGGGGCGTCTGTGGAGAATCCCAGAGTAACGCCCGCGTCCAGCATTTTCTTATACGGATAGCACTGTTTCATCCATTCTGCCCCCAGGTTGGCGAGGTAACTCTTGCTCTCGGCGTAGGGGAAGATCGGCTGGGAGACAAAGGAGATCCCGTGTTCCGCGGCTTTCCTGATGCTTTCCCCGGAAGGGTCGGTAACGTGCTCTATCCTTACATACGGAATGTCCGGAGACGTCCACGGCTCTTCCTTACATGCACGGTCGATCATTCTTGCGATTGCCCGTGTGCCCATGGCATGCATGGACAGCTGGCAGTGGTTTTCCTTGCAGAATGCAACAGCAGTTTCAACAAGATGATCGCTGCACACGGATATTCCATACTCATCTTCGGAGCCGTAATAAGGGCGGTCCATCCATGCAGTCCGTCCGGAAATGCTTCCGTCGCCGATGAGTTTCAGTCCTGCGGCAAAGATCTGCCGGTTCCGGTCCAATCTCTCCGGCGGGATCCGGAACGCCTTATCATCTGCGAAGAAATCCCACATATAATAAACGCCGACTCTCTGGTGGAAGCCCCGTCTCGCGGCCGCCTCATAGACAGGGATATTATCGCTTTCATCAAGATTACCCATATCGCAGATCGTAGTGATACCCTGGGAGGTGAGGACCTGACCCAGTTCCATCAGGTTTTCCACATGCTGTTCAACAGACTCCTGCGGCATCAGAGGCACGATCAGATTGCGGGCGTTTTCTTTCAGTACTCCGGTAGGTTCGCCGTTTTCATCCCGCTCGATCTCCCCGCCCGGCGGATCCGGTGTATTCCGGTCAATGCCAGCCAGTTTGAGAGCCATACTGTTGACGCAGCGGATATGTGCGCATGTGCGCATAATGGATACCGGAGAATCACTGCAGCCCCGATCCAGATCATAGCGGGTGGGGGAGCGTTTCTCGAGAAGCCCCTGTTCATCATAGCCCCATCCCTCGATCCATTCTCCGGCTGCCTGCTGTTCTCTGCGCTTTCTGACCGCTTCGACAAGGTCTTCTATCGAATTGATCTCGGGCGGCATTGCCGTGATCTTCCTGCGGAAATCCGCCAGCATGACCGGATGCATATGAGCGTCCACAAATCCTGGGATCACGCGTCTGCCTTTCAGGTCAGTCACAGAAGAACAGCCGTCCTCAGTGTGCGGCTGCCCTGCAATGAGTTCGGCATATTCCTTTGGCATGTCAGATCCTGTTCCGATCCAGACAATGCGCCCTGCTTCGACGACCATGCTGTCTGCATAGGGCAGCCTGTCATCTGATGTAAATATTTTTCCATTGATAAAGATATGTCTTTCAGGTTTTTTCATGCTGTTTTACACTCCTTTAGTGTCTATGATAGCAGAACGGCATGTTTTTGTCAGGAAAAATCTTCAAAAACCTTGTAAAATGGAGTGAAAAATGTTAGCATATAGAATATTTATGCAAACAGATATTATAATTATGAGCAGATGACTCCGAGGCTGGAACAACAAGATGTCCGGAGTTTTTTCGTTTTATAAGGAGATATGTGAAGCAGGCGGAAAGGGGCATAAGATATGGTGATATCGGCGGAAGAGATAAAGAAGAGAGCGTATGCGATAAAGGATCAGATCACGCAGGACAGAAGGATCCTGCATCAGATGCCGGAGATCGGAACAGATCTGCCGCAGACGAGTGCATATATTAAAAAACGTCTGGACGAGATGGGGATTCCGTGGAAAGACTGCGGGGGCCCGCTCCCGGAAAAAATGACGGACGATTTTGTAGAAGCGGGATTTCCGAGAATGGAAAAGGAGACCGGAGTTACTGCGGTGATCGGACACGGTAGCCCGTGCATCCTCCTGAGGGCGGATATGGACGCCCTGCCGGTCAGAGAGGACAATGATCTGGAGTTTAAGTCATGTAACGGAGCAGGGCATATGTGCGGCCATGACAGCCATGCAGCCATGCTGCTCGGAGCGGCGCAGATCTTAAAGGATATGGAATGTGAGCTGAAAGGTTCTGTAAAACTCATGTTTCAGCCGGGGGAAGAGACCGGAGCGGGCGCGCGCATTATGGTAGAAAACGGCGCTCTTCAGGCGCCACAGGTGGATGCGGCGTTCGGGCTGCACGTCCAGACTACGGACGAGACTGGAAAGGTCGGTTATGCGGTCGGAGTAAATTCCGCATCGCTGGACACATTTATCTTGAAGATCCACGGAAGAGGAGGACACAGTTCCCAGCCCCAGCTCTGCACGGATCCGCTGATGATCATGAACCAGGTCTATCAGGCGGTCAATCTGCTGGCAACACGGGAGGCAGATCCTGCGGCAATGGTTGCCCTGACCTGCGGCGTGGCAAAGGGAGGCACGGCGGTCAATATCATTCCGGACGAGGCGGAATTACACATCGGCCTGCGCACACTGGATGTAGAGGCGGCGGAGCATTTGAAAAAGCGTATCCCCGAGGTGATCGACCACTACGTGAAAGCGTGGAACGGTGCGTACGATCTGACGATATTCCACACTCCCTGCACATATTCAAATGAAGAACTGTGCAGAGGAGTCGTTCCGCATATCGGGGAGATCGTCGGAGAAGAAAAAGTACACCAGATCCCGCCGATGACCGGGACAGAGGATTTCGGCTATGTAACGGCCGAAGTGCCAGGTATGTTTGCATTTATCGGGGCAGGCAGGCCGGGCAATGCACCGCTTCACAGCCCGAAGATGCTGCTGGACGAAGAAGTGCTGCCTCTCGGAGCGGCAGTCCATGCAAATGTTGCGGTCACGTGGCTTGAGGAACACGGAAAGGAGAACCATTAAAAATGAACGGAAAAACACAGAAGAAAGGCTTTCACATGCCTCATGTCTTCATTATATTACTTGTTATCATGCTGTTTGTCGTCCTTCTCTCTTATCTGATCCCCAGCGGATCCTATGAGCGGATCGAGGACGCAGCAGGGATCACCGTGGTCGATCCGGATACATTCCGGTACGTGGAGAATGAGACGCCGATCACATTTATGGATTATTTTGAGGCTGTTTATACCGGCTTCGTAAACGGCGCGACGATCATGGGAACGCTCTTCATCAGTTCCGGTGTGATCTATCTGCTGGAAGTCAGCGGAGCATTTGGAGCCGGGATCAATATGATCCTGAAAAAGACAAAAGGAAAAGAATTTTCCGTCGTATGCATTTTCTACACGATCTTCGTCGTATTCGGAGTGCTCGGATACGGAGAGGCTGCTTATCCGTTCTATCCTCTTGCAGTGACCATCGGGTTTGCGCTGGGATATGACCGAATGGTTGGCACTGCCCTTGCGATCGTAGGAAGCACCGTCGGGTTTACGTCCGGCCTGATGAATACATTTACGACCGGAGTGGCACAGCAGATCGTGGGACTTCCGCTGTTTTCCGGCATCGGATTCCGGGCGGTCGGACTGGTCGTATTCTATATCATCGGTCTGATCGGATTATATACATACTGCCGCAAGATCAAGAAGAATCCTGCGCTCAGTCTGATGAGCGAAGAATATATGAACCAGAAGCAGGAAGACCATACAGATGGAATGGAAGAGATGAATATCAGAAGAGCCCTCGGGCTTCTTGTATTCCTCGGGATCATTATCATACAGGGATTCGGCTGCATCAGACTGGGATGGTCATTCCCGCAGATCGCGGCGATCTATGTGATCATGGGGATCCTGCTCTCCGTCATCTTCCGGATCGGACCAAGCGAGGCATGTCAGCTCTTCTGCAAAGGCGCCGTCCGAGTATTCGCCGCTGCTTTCGCGGTAGGACTTGCCCAGTCGGTCGTAGTACTTATGAATCAGGCATGCATCATGGATACGATCGTGCACGGTATGTCGCAGCTCCTTGAAAATAGAAGCGCGGTCCTTGCTCTCCTGATCATCTTTGTATTTGTGACACTGTTCAACTTCCTCGTCGTTTCGGGAAGCGGAAAGGCTGTTATCGTCATGCCGATCCTGCAGCCGCTCGGAAAGATACTGAACATCAACCAGCAGGTACTCGTACTCACATATCAGTACGGCGACGGCATCACAAACAGCTTCTGGCCGGGAAGCTCCCTCGTCCAGCTCTCCATGTGCGGAGTGGATTACGGATCCTGGATCAGATTCTGCTGGAAGATATACCTCGGATTTATCGTCAGCGCATTCGTACTCGTCATGATCGCATACGGGATCGGATATGGGCCGTTTTAAACGGAATTCGTGTTTGCGTGAAAGGATGACGCTGTAACAGCAAGAATAAATATCAGAATCGAATAAAGTACGCAGAAAAAGAGGATACCTGCAACGCTTATGCAGTATCCTCTTTTCCCGCTGTCTCATCCGGTCGGTAATCCCTTCTTCCGCCGCAGCGTTATCCTTCAACAAGCACTCATACAAATGGGAAGAACTCGGAACTTAGTCGACAAAGTTCACCATTTCGATCAGTTTTAGTTTAAACTTCGTGATTGCCGGGGAGATACTTCCCGATTGGATGAACGCAGAAAATCAAACAGATACAGCTCCTTTGATGCACCTTTCGGGACGGACGGGGAGGGAATGCTGCCGGTGACTGTGAAGGGATATTAGATAAAGTTAAAACCTGGGATGCAGCGTTAATCAGGAAAATGAAATTGTCTGAGTGAAACGAGTTGTTCATTTTCCTGATTGTTTTTAGCTGTATCACAGGTTTGTTACTTTATCTTATATTCCGTAACCGGAGCCGGAAGCATTCCCTCCCCGTCCGTTCCGAATACGTGAGTCAACCCACTGTATCCGATTGATTTTCGAATGTTTCGTGCCCTATCGAGAAGTATCTCTCGGACAAACACGAAATTAATAATTCTCAGCCTTTCTTTCGAAGTAAGCCTTTGGATGTGCGCACACCGGGCATACTTCCGGAGCTTCGTCTCCTTCGTAGATATATCCGCAGTTATTGCATTTCCAGCCAAGCGGAGCCTCGTCTTTGAACGTTTTCCCCTCGCGATAGTGGTCGAGCAGTTTCTGGTAGCGTTTCTCGTGCGCTGCCTCGACCTGGGCTACTCCGCGGAATTTTGCAGCCAGCTCGGCAAATCCCTCAGCCTCAGCTTCCTCAGCCATGCGTTTGTACATATCCGTCCACTCGTAGTTCTCGCCTGCAGCAGCGTCCGCAAGATTTTCCTCAACATTTCCGATGCCGTGGAATTCTTTGAACCACATTTTTGCGTGCTCTTTTTCCTGGTTTGCAGTCTCCTCGAAGATATTAGCCATCTGTACAAATCCTGCTTTCCTTGCGGCGGAAGCATAGTAGGTATACTTATTGCGCGCCTGAGATTCACCGGAAAAAGCCTCCATCAGATTCTGTTCTGTTTTTGTTCCTGCATATTTTGACATAATGTGCCTCCCTTTCTGGATTATGAAAAGAGACTGCCCTCGGGAAAGAATATGTAATTCTCAAAGACAGCCTCAAATTATATTACTTATTCTACAGTTGTAATTATAGTTCCGGATTAGCCGAAGTATCTCTTCAGAAGTCCTGCAAATGCTTTTCCGTGACGAGCTTCGTCTCTTGCCATCTCATGAACTGTGTCGTGGATCGCGTCAAGGTTAGCAGCTTTTGCACGTTTTGCAAGATCGAATTTACCAGCTGTAGCGCCGTTCTCAGCCTCTACACGCATCTCAAGGTTTTTCTTTGTGCTGTCTGTTACGACTTCACCGAGCAGCTCAGCGAATTTAGCAGCGTGCTCAGCCTCTTCGTAAGCAGCTTTCTCCCAGTAGAGTCCGATCTCCGGATATCCCTCTCTGTGAGCAACTCTTGCCATCGCAAGATACATACCAACCTCAGAGCACTCGCCCTCGAAGTTTGCTCTTAAGTCTGCAAGGATGTCCTCGCTAACGCCCTGAGCAACACCTACAACATGCTCCGCAGCCCATGTCATCTCTCCTGACTGCTCCTGGAATTTCTCAGCCGGTGCATGGCATACCGGACATTCAGCCGGTGCAGCTTCTCCTTCGTAAACATAACCACATACTGTACATACCCATTTTTTCATAATTTCTGTCTCCTTTTCTTAAAAATAATATTGTTAAGACTTTTTAATGCAGTCACTGCATTCACCATAAAATAATGTAGAACTTGACTCGATCAGCCCGTCAAAATTTTCCGCGGCCAGGCGGTTGACTTCCTCAATGCTTTTCATATCGAGATCAAGATCCAGTAATCGTCCGCACCTGGTACACAAAAAATGATTGTGCGGTTCTGTCCTTCCATCAAAACGATCTCCACCGTCAGGTGTTGAAATCTTGATCGCTTCGCCGATATCCGTCAGTAGGTTCAAATTTCTGTACACTGTTCCGAGACTGATGTTCGGAAAGTCTTTCTTTACATGCATATAGACTTCATCGGCTGTAGGGTGTTCTTTGGTCGTCATCAGGAAATGTTTGATGGATTCTCGTTGTCTACTATACTTCAAAGCTGCCAATGGGAATCCCCCTTTCATTGCTAAATGAGAACCGTTATTAATATAATAATGATAACGATTACTGTAATTAGAATATAGTACATATTTCGGAGTTTGTCAACCATTATTATGAAAAAAATAAAATTAAATCTTATTAAATCTTATAGTTTTGTAAACTCTTTGGCAGGCGGGTATATCTGTATCAAAATATTACAAAATAATTAAGAAAAATATAAAAGCAGATATAATATAACAGAAGAGCAGAGGATGATGTCGAGGTATGTAGACGGAAATACAAGGAAATCAGTTGACAGATATATATCGTCTTGATATAATATCAGCGTAACAAAATTAACAAATGTGTAACATTTAGAACTTCCTACAAAAGATAAAGACACAGATATCAAGGAGGTTTTATATGGGTAAGACACACATCAGGCAAAAAGTGGTCTTTTCTGCCCTGGCAGGAATGATCATGGTCCCGGGGAGTGCGCTGCAGGTATCGGCGGCTGAAGAGACAGAAGAGCAGCCGTTCATACAGGCGTCAGGGATCGAATCGGTACTGGAAGAATGTTATGAGACGGAAGTAAAAGACAATATTAATCTCTATCTGGTGCCAACAGAAGAGGGCGAGTATTTGAATATGGCATTTTCTGATACAGGAGACTTTACCTATATCAGAAGTGCCCCGGATGAGGACAGCGACTGGGTCGGAAAGCTGTATAAAGATTCTGCGGCTCAGGTGCTGGAATATCTGGACGGCTGGACGAAGATCCGTTCCGGATCAGCCGAGGGATACGTTCCCGCTGACATGCTTATCACAGGCGGTGAAGCAGAACAGCATGCGGAAGAATATGAAAATAATACAGTCACGGTTACTGCCAGTGTCCTCAATGTCAGAGAAGGGCAGGGAACGGACACTCCGGTATTGACACAGATCGAACTGGATGAACAGTATCAGGCAACCGGCGAACCGGTGGACGGATGGTATCCTGTGAAAGTCGGTGATATTGACGGCTGGGTGTCAGGAGAGTATGTGACGGAGGAAACTTCTTATTCCTATGGGGAGACGAAAGAGGAAGAAGAGAAGCGCATCGCAGAAGAGAAGGCGGAGCAGGAACGGAGAGAACGGGAGGCCGCGGAAAAAGAGGCTGCTGAGGCGGCGGCTCCGGTGAACAGCGCAGGAGCGTCGGGCCAGGCAGTGATCGATTATGCCTGTCAGTTTGTAGGTAATCCGTATGTGTGGGGCGGGACAAGCCTCACAAATGGCGCTGACTGTTCAGGCTTTGTCCAGTCGGTATATGCACATTTTGGGATCAGCCTTCCGAGGACCACATATGATATGGTAAATTCGGGTTATGCTGTAAGCTATGAACAAGCGCAGCCGGGAGATCTGATCCTGTACGGCGACTGCAGCCATGTAGGTCTCTATATGGGAGACGGAAATATAGTAAATGCTTTGAATTCAGACAAAGGGATCTGCATCTGCAGCGCGACATATACAAATATATATGCGGTCAGACGCGTGCTCTGATCCGGCTCTTGTACAAAACGAGGATCTATTATAGTAAGAACGGGAAGATTGTATTTTAGTGAAATGCAGTTTTCCCGTTTTCGACATCTATGTCAGTAAAATAAGCAAAATGCACAAAAATGTTTTTATTTGTAAAAATACGTCGAAATTGAAATTTGAAAAGTTTTCAACTTATCCACACTCCAAACAATGAAAAACGTGGAAAAAGTAAGGTTTTCCACGAAGTTATCCACATTATCCACACAAAAACATATGTTTTTGGTGGATTACTCGGGAGCGGAAAAAGAACGGACGTTTTGGTGAGTTGTTATGAAAATGTAAAATTGTCGAAAAAAATCGGTTTCATTCTTGACTTTTAAGTATTCAAAAAAACGAAAAATATAGAAGAAACATGTCAGAAAATTCAGAATAAAACAGCTGCATAAACATAGAAATTACGGTTGATAATTTAATTGGCAGGGATTATAATAAGAACCACTGAAGAAATTCAATTAATTAAGGAGGAAATAGAAATGGCACAGGTTTCTAAAGATACAAAAATCGGAGAACTGCTCAACATTTTTCCGGGATCAGCACCGATCCTGATGGAGATCGGAATGCACTGTCTCGGGTGTCCGGCATCTCAGATGGAGACACTTGAGGAAGCGGCTATGGTACACGGCATTGACAGTGCGCTTCTTGTAGAGAAGATCAATGCGGCTATGGCAGCAGAACAGAAATAAGCAGTAAAAACAAAAGCCCCGGAGCCTGCGGTATCCATTTGAAAGATATCGTGCTCCGGGACTTTTTTATTCCCGCGAGCAACGAGCCAAGCGGACATGCTGGCATGTCCATTTGGCGACTGCCGCGAGGGTCAAATACCCCGATGCTTGCATCGGGGTATTTGACTATCCTCATAATGTGGATAACTTTTGTACGGCGTCTGCTGAAATGATGATATCACAGTGCTCCTCAAGAAATGCAAGCACAGTGGAGTCAGCCTTTTCAGGCGTACCATATTCTGAAAGCATATTGCAGATCTTGTTGAATTCGTTTGTTGAATGCTCCGACGGTGCAAGCGCCAGTAGAAAGATGTCTTCTGTTTCATCCTTATATAATGTGTTAGCGCCTTTGTATGCCGGCGCGATCAGGCGTGCGGCGCGGATCACTCCGTCCAGAGTGCCAAAGGAAAACAGGCGTACAGAAAATGCGGGGGCTGTCTGCCCTTCACCGCTTTCTTTCTCGCTGGCCCTGGTTCCTGCGGCGGCTTCTTTTACCTTATTTAAAAGCTTGAAGAATTCATCGGCTCCTTCCAGTTTTTCAAGAGCTTCTATATTAAGGGGATCACTCTCGCCTGAAGGGGTGAATCTGGAAAAGCGGGTGTCAAGTTCTTCCGGATCCTCCACTTTTGTTATGATCAGGACGATCGAATCAGACGAGGACGGAATAGCCTCTATCATCAGCGGGATGTTCTCCGCTTCAAATCCAAAATCAAAAGAAGCCTGCTGCATCATATCACGAAATAAAGATTTTGCTTTCTCAGTGCCATAAGCAAGCTCGCTCAGCTTGAGATGGCGCGCTGCCAGATCAGCATGTGTCAACGTACAACGAATCTGATTTTCATTGAGTTTCTCAATCTTCATATAATCACATCCTTATACTATATAAGATAATATGCACATCAAATAGATTTAGATACATATTCTCACGATTAGTATATACAAAAAATATAGCGATGTAAAGAAAAATATCTGCTCTGGCAATTATCAACAAATCCACAGTGGTTATGAACAATAAACACATTGAAAATAATCTGAAGCGCTCCTATAATTGCACTTACAAAAGGCGGCATCGTCGATAAATAAATATACGGGAAAGGAGGGCGGATACGACATTTCTGTTGTTTTCTGTTATTTCAGATCAAATGCCGGAAGTCCCGGCTGTTATCTCATGGTGCAGGAAAGACGACCTAAAGATGATGAGCTTCGCTGCGGACTCTGCTGTCTTTTGTGGATCCAGTATGCCGATAGTATGTCACGGATACTTTCTTATGGTGACCTGAGTGATCTATAATTATTTATTGCAGTCCGGGCGAAAGAAGGAGTATACAACAAATGAAGATGGATGAAACAGTTTACAGAGATTTGTTTGCTGAGCTGGAAAAATATGAACAGAAAGGGATCGATATTTCGATTGACGGATATCGTGCAAGTCCCCTTCAGATCGTGACGGCTTATATGACAAAAGAGGAGGGCACGTATATGCGGGACTACGTCCTGAGCAGGGATGGAAATATCGAAGCGCTTGAGTTTACGGATATCAATGATCCTCAACAGGCGGGAAATACCCCTTAACCGCCGGACAGATGAAAAGCAGAGTGTATTTCGCAAAAATGTTTAAAATCTCCTTAATCAGGCAAATTATTAATGACGCATAGAGAAAATGTGATATAATGATTGCGCGAGGCGCAATCCGAAGCAATAAGATTGCTTCGCCCTGCGCAGTATAATTGCTGGTAGGAGGTGCGGTATGGACGAAAGAGGAAGAAGGGACGCAGGCAGAATGCGAACCGGAGCAGATACCCCGCGAAGGAAGCGTCCTGACAGATACGCCCACGGACCGTCAGGCAGCGGATCCGGCCGGAACAGGCCGGGAAGACCGGGACAGAGAAAGAAGAGCAGAAGAGCCAGGAGAAGGCGGTGGAATGCGGTCATAAGATGGATCATATTTATCATATTGATCTTTGCGGCGATCGGAGGATTTTTGATCTGGCAGAGATACGGTGCATCGAATGAGAAAGCTGATCTGGAACAATATTATGGGCTGGATCAGGAAGACGAGATCGCGGTTGTGGTCAATAATGAAGTCGTCAGAGAAGATTCGGATACACAGGCGGAGGACCCGGAAGCTGTACATGCGCCGGGCAAGGTTTACGACGGACAGTATTATATAGAATATTCTGTTGTCAGAGACCGGATCAATAAGCGGTTTTACTGGGATCCGAATGAGAATATCCTGCTGTATACGCTCCCTGACGGAAATGTCTCGGTAGAAGTTGGAAACAGCGAATATACGGAATTGACAGAAACAAAGAGCGTGGATTATACGATCCTGAAAACAGAGGGCAGAACGGCATATATTGCACTCCCGTTCATCCAGGAGTATACCAATATGGAATACGAAGTGTATGACGATCCCGGCAGAGCTGTGATCACGTCGGAATGGGGTGAGATACAGACTGCCGAGATCAAACGTGATACACAGGTCCGCTATCTGGGCGGCGTGAAGAGCCCGATCCTTACGGAGATATCCAGAGACAGCAAAGTTGTCGTGCTGGAAGATGAAAACGACTGGATGAAAGTCGGCACAGAGGATGGATTTATCGGATATGTAAAGACAAGTACACTGACCAATATTACCACTGAGACGACATCCCGTGAGTTTGAAGAACCGGTTTATACTAATATTTCCAAGGATTATACTGTCAATATGGCGTGGCATAATGTGTCTAATCCGGATGCAAACAGTTATATACTTGAGACGATCGCAGGAACAAAAGGTTTGACAACGATTGCCCCGACATGGTTTAATCTTGCGGATACAGAGGGAAATATATCTTCTCTTGCTGATGCGGATTACGTAAATTATGCACATCAGTCTAACCTGGAAGTCTGGGCTGTGCTCCGGGATTTTCACGGCGGGATCAATTCCTATGATGAGACGTATGAAGTGCTCAGTTATACATCGAAACGTACCAAGATCATTAATCAGGTGATCGCCGATGCGATCGAGACCGGGATCGATGGGATCAACCTGGACTTTGAGCTGGTGTCAACAGAATGTGGAGAACATTATATACAGTTCGTACGTGAATTGTCGGTCAAATGCAGACAGAACGGGCTTGTGTTCTCGGTGGATAATTATGTCCCCCAGCCGTATAATGAACATTACGATATAGAAGAGCAGGGGACAGTGGCTGATTACGTGGTGATCATGGGTTATGATGAGCACACGGAAGGATCCTACGAGGCAGGCTCGGTCGCATCGATCGGCTATCTTGAGAACGGAATTAAGGATGCCCTTGAATCTGTATCTGCAGAGAAGCTGATTGCCGGAGTACCGTTCTTTACCAGGCTTTGGTTTGAGACTCCGAAGACGGAAGAGGAGCTTGCAGAGCAGGCAGGAACGGAAGCTGCGTCTTATCCAAATAAAGTGACCAGCTCGGCTTACGGTATGGCGGAAGCGGCACAGGTAGTGAAAGATGCAGGTGTACAGCCGCAGTGGGATGAAGAAACCAAGCAGAATTATGCGGAGTGGGAAGCGGATGGCGGCACTTACAAGATCTGGCTGGAGGATGATCAGTCTCTGGAAGAGAAGCTGAAAGTCATCAAGTCAAACAATCTGGCAGGTGTGGCAGAGTGGAGCCTTGGCATGGAAGATTCTGGCGTATGGGATCTGATCCTTCAGTATGTAAATTAGTCATATACTTCAGAAAGAAACATCCTCTTTCTGCATATATATTTAATATATGAGGAAGGGGGATGTTTTTTTGCGCGAAAAAGCGAAAACCATAGCCGTGGCGGGCTGTCTGCTGGCTCTGATCATTATCTGCTATCATGCGGGAGAACATTTAAAAAGAAGCGCTTTAAACGATAGAGAAACGTCAGGAGCAGTTTCCGGATCCGGGACTGGTACACTGATCGTGCTGGATGCCGGACATGGTGGTATTGATGTCGGGAAAATGGGAGTAAATGGCGCAGAAGAGAAAGAGATAAATTTAAAAATATCTATAAAAATAAAAAAATTACTTACCAAGGAAGGAATTTCTGTTCTCATGACCAGAAGCAGCGATGACAGATTGGGAGATACACAGAAGGATGATCTGAAAGAACGGGTCAGGATCATGAATAAGGAACGGCCAACGCTGGCAGTGAGCGTCCATCAGAACAGCTATAAGGGGGCAGAAGTAAGAGGCCCGCAGGTGTTCTATTATACAGATTCGGACGCGGGGCGGTCCGCTGCAAGAATTCTGCAGGCTGAACTTAATCAGATCGAACCCGCATATTCAAGAGAAGAAAAAGGAAACGACTCTTACTATATATTAAAGAATGCAAAGGTCCCGGCCGTGATCATAGAATGCGGTTTCCTGAGCAACCCGGAAGAAGCGGAGATGCTGGTCACTGATGAATACCAGGATATGGTGGCAGGAGCTGTCGCCGAGGGGATAAAAAAATACATAGATTAGTTTTTTTTTAATACGAATGATGGTATAATGGAGTTCATGGAGACAAAAATCAGAAAAATAGATAAAAATCAAATAGACGAAGAAATCATTAAAGAGGCTGGAAGTCTTCTGCGAGAGGGAAAACTCGTGGCATTCCCGACAGAAACGGTCTATGGACTTGGGGCTGACGCTCTGCAGGAGGAAGCCGCCAGAAAGACGTATGAGGCGAAAGGGAGGCCATCTGACAATCCGCTTATTGTCCATATTGCGGACTATGAAGATCTGAAAAAGATAGCGGTCAATATTCCGCCGGAGACGGATATGCTTGCGGCGCATTTCTGGCCCGGACCGCTGACCATGATATTTGAAAAGAGTGATGTGGTGCCTTACGGCACTACGGGCGGTCTGGACACAGTGGCGGTGCGGATGCCTGTCGATCCGGTGGCGCAGGCGCTGATCCGTGCGGCGGGCGGTTTTGTATCGGCTCCGAGTGCAAATACATCTGGCCGGCCGAGTCCGACTACAGCTCAGCATGTGGAAGAAGATCTGTCCGGGAAAATAGACATGATCCTCGACGGAGGAACTGTGGATATCGGTCTGGAGTCCACCATTTTGGATATGACGGTTTCTCCTCCGATGATCCTGAGACCGGGGGCGATCACAGCGGAAATGTTTGAGAAAGTAATAGGTCCGGTGGATGTCGACAAGACTCTTTTGAACGATGACAGTACACAGGCTCCCAAAGCGCCCGGGATGAAATACAGGCATTATGCTCCAAAGGCGAAGCTGATGATAGTAGAAGGAGATCTGCGTGAAGAAATTCTTGCGATACGGCAGATCGCATATGAGGCTGACAGGAAAGGACGTCCGATAGGGATCATCGCGACCAGCGAGACGCTTCCCTTTTATAATCACGGAATTGTCAAGAATATCGGCACAAGGGAGAATGAAAAGACGATCGCACGCAATCTGTACAGTGTTCTTCGCGAATTTGACGAGGAAAATGTGGATACGATCTACAGTGAGTCCTTTGCGGTGCAGGGGATAGGTACTGCGATCATGAACCGCCTGGAAAAAGCTGCCGGTCATCTCAGGATACCGGCTTCCGAGATCGTAAAACTCCAAAAATACAGAAAAATCACTTTTGTAAGCGGGACAGATTCTGCACGCGGCCCTATGGCGGCGGAGCTCTTGAGACACTGCGATCTGAAACAGGAATATGTGATCAATTCCAGAGGAATCGTGGTACTTTTTTCTGAGCCGGCCAATCAGAAAGCTGAGGCGGTCATGAAAAGTGCCCGGATGACGCTGGCTGACCATAGTTCTCTTGGGTTTGACGGCGAGGACATCCAGGAAGACACTCTTGTCCTTACAATAGATGAAAGCCAGAAAGAAAAGATATTGTCAGAGTACGGCGATCAGGAGAATGTATTCACATTAAATGAGTTCATTGGCGATGACACAGAGATACCGGATCCGTATGGAAAACCGCTGACGGCATACGGAGAGTGTCTGGAAGTGCTGGACAAGCTGATCAAAAAGCTGGCAGATAAATTAAATTCACTTATGGAGGAAGAGAAATGACAGGAAGAACAGTAGTGATGGACCATCCGCTGATCGCGCATAAGATCAGCTATATCCGTCAGGAGAGCGTGGGGACGAAAGAATTCCGCGAAGTGATAGGAGAGATCGCCCAGCTTATGTGCTACGAGGCGACAAGAGACCTTAAGACAGAAGAAGTGACGATCAAGACGCCTATAGCTGAAATGACGGGAAAAGTCCTTGCGGGGAAAAAACTGGCGATCGTTCCGATCCTGCGCGCGGGCCTGGGAATGGTTGACGGAATGCTGTCCCTGATCCCGACAGCAAAAGTGGGGCATATCGGCCTTTACAGAGATCCGGAGACACTGGAGCCGGTAGAGTACTACTGCAAACTGCCGGCGGACTGCGGTGAAAGGGAGGTGTTTGTGGTCGACCCTATGCTGGCGACGGGCGGATCCAGCGTGGCTGCAATACGGATGTTGAAAGAAAAAGGGGTGAAACATATCCGTTTCCTCTGCATCCTGGCTGCCCCTGAAGGGGTGAAGCGTATGCAGGAGGAGCATCCGGATGTTGATATCTATATAGGGGCATTGGATGAAAAACTCAACGATCACGGCTATATTGTTCCCGGACTCGGCGATGCGGGAGATCGTATATTCGGCACAAAATAATAGAAATGACGTAAGATAGTATGGCGCTTATGCAGTTTGAAACAGCAGAAGGAGATAAGGATATGTCGGGAAAAAGATCAGATTATCTGTCGTGGGATGAATATTTTATGGGAGTTGCGATATTGTCGGGAATGCGGTCAAAGGATCCGAACACACAGGTAGGGTGCTGCATTGTCAGTCAGGACAATAAGATATTATCCATGGGGTATAACGGGTTTCCGATCGGCTGTTCGGACGATGAATTTCCATGGGCGAGAGAGGGAGAAGATCCTTTGGAAACGAAGTATGTATATTCCACTCACAGCGAGCTTAATGCAATATTAAATTACAGTGGAGGAAGCCTTGCCGGGGCAAAATTGTACGTGACACTGTTTCCGTGCAACGAATGTGCGAAAGCTATCATACAGTCGGGGATCCGCGAGGTTATCTATGACTGCGATAAATATGCTGACACTGCGGGCGTGCAGGCGTCAAAAAGAATGATGGACGCAGCGGGTGTCAGATACCACCAGTATCACAGGACTGGCAGAAAGATTGAATTCAGCCTGTGACGTAAATGCTCCCTGCAAGGGAGCATTTCTATGCGCGTTGATCCCGGCGGCTGGACGCCGGGATCGTGCGGCCAGTAGATTACCAAAGAAACAAGGAGTATATCGATTATGAAACGTATTTTAATGATGGTGCTGCGAAATCTGTTGATAGTTCCATACGGCTGGATCCGCCTGTGTTACAGAGCTGCTCATGTGGACAAGTATACGGAGGAGGATATGTATGCATTCCTTAAATGGATCGATCTCAGGGCCAACCGCGGCGGCAATGTTCATATTGACGCGCACGGTGTGGAAAATCTTCCGGAGAAAGACGGTTTTATGTTCTTTCCTAACCACCAGGGGCTGTACGATGTCCTGGCTATCATTGAAGCCTCTCCCAGACCGTTTTCGGTAGTGGCGAAAAAGGAGATCGCCAATATCCCCTTTCTAAAGCAGGTTTTTGCGTGCATGAAAGCCTACATGATCGATCGCGAGGATGTGCGGCAGGCGATGCAGATCATTATTAATGTAACAAAGGAAGTAAAGAAAGGAAGAAATTATCTGATCTTTGCAGAAGGCACACGCTCGAAGAACGGTAATCATGTCGGCACCTTTAAGGGGGGCAGCTTCAAATCGGCGACCAAAAGCCAGTGCCCCATCGTGCCGGTGGCTCTTGTGGATTCATTTAAACCATTTGATACGAATACGATCAGGCCGGTGACTGTACAGGTGCATTTTCTTGAACCAATATACTATGAAGAGTATAAAGATATGAAAACTACGGAGATTGCTGCGCTGGTACAGGATCGGATCCAGAAAGTTATAGATGCAAATGTGTAACTGATCCGGATACCTGAAAGTTTTTTTGAGGGATTTTTCAAATTTTCGTTGACATTGAAAAGTTCATTTAGTATAATAAATTTCGCACTATTAGTGCGGAACTGAATAAATGCTACAGTATTACATGGCTGTGGTCGCATTCGGAATCAGGAGAAATACTCAAGAGGCTGAAGAGGCGCCCCTGCTAAGGGTGTAGGTCGGGAAACCGGCGCGAGGGTTCAAATCCCTCTTTCTCCGTTCGATATTATCCGCAAAGACTACTGGAGACTCCAGTAGTTTTTGTATATTCAAAGTAAACTTGTGGATAATATCCTGTAAAAATACCATATATAGTGCTGAAATGGAAATTGAGAAAAAGTTGAAAAAACTTGTAAAAAATGGTTGACATTGACAGAAACGAGTGGTATTATGGTTAAGCTGACTCGTGAGGGACAGCAAAAACAAAAGAAAAATAAAAAAGTTCTTGACAAAGCGAAACGGATTTGATAAAATATCAAAGCTGTCGCAAGAAAAGAACGACAGGAACCTTGATAACTGAACAATAGACAACAACCCTTGAAAATTTCTTTGAAGAGA
>DWVY01000045.1 GCA_019119995.1 Candidatus Mediterraneibacter faecavium
TGTCTGAACGAAGTGAGTTCTTCCTTTCCCGGATTGCTTTTAGCCGTATCACGGGCTTATTACTATCTCTTATGCCCTGTAACCGGAACCGGAAGCATCCTATCCCCGCCTGTCCCGATAACGTGGATCAATATAGTGTATCCGGGTGATTTTCGGATGTTTTATTGCAGGATATCTCATCGGCAAACACGAATTTACAGTCTCTCACTGCTGGAGTTCATGAATTTGTACTCAGCCACCGACCGGTCGAATCCTTTTATGTGCCGGTACAGCCACTCGATCACGTTTTTATTGACCTGCTCTACAAACGCATCAGACGGGCCTTCTTCTTCCTCGAGCATGTTATAGAGATCTTTCACCACTTCGCGGAGCTTATCGTGCTCTTTCTTATGCTGCTCGATCCCCGGATAATTGATGGACTCCTGGAGTTTCTCTTCCTCCCCGAAATGGAACTCTGTATAATCTGCAAGATAGTCCAGCGTCTTCACTGCCACTACCTTATCCTTGCTTGTCTCACAGCTGTCCAGTAATTTGTTGATCTTATCGATCAGTTCCTTATGCTGTGTATCGATCATCTCGTTGCCTGTTACAAGGCTCTCGTCAAATTCTGCTCTCATTAATAATTACCTCCTTATTCTGCAAAAATATCATGGAATGATATATCTTTCTCTATTATACATTAGACTGCGCCGTTTTTAAACCGCATAATCATTTCATTTGTCAGACTGTCGCGGGACGGCTTGACCGGTATATCCTCCCGCTCGAACCATTCCGCAAGCGCGAGCTCATTCTGATCCAATGTGATCTTGTCTTCTCCGTCGAGATCGCAGTAAAAGCCCATCAGGAGCGTATCGGTGAACGCCCAGGGCTGGCTCTTATAGTAACGGATATTTTTTACTTTCAGGCCGACTTCCTCCATCACTTCCCGGGCGACCGTCTGTTCCACCGTCTCTCCGATCTCGGTAAAGCCTGCGAGGAGCGCATACTTCTTGTATGTCCTGCCGGCGTATTTGGACATGAGGATCCGGTTCCCGTCCGTAACTCCGATAATAACAGCCGGACAGATCTTCGGATATTCTACATTTCCGCATTCTCTGCAGCAGAGCATCCGCTCCTTTTTGTCCCGTTCCATCATCCTGCCGCATCTGCCACAGTATTTATGGTTCTTATACCAGTTGTAGAGCTGATAGCCTGTGATCCCAGCAAATGCGTGATACTGTGGATCCGCATTGCGGAAGACTTCCGTATTTTCCATAACAAACCCGGAAAGCGGCTCTCTGTTGATCTCATGGACAAGATAGTATCTCTCCTCATCGACAGAGAACAAATATATGTAATCTTCATATATCTCTTCATTCAGCCTCTCAAGTTCCCGGAACCTGGGAAATGTGATCCCGTCCGGCGTCTTTTTCAACAGCACTGCATGATCCTCGTAATACAGCGCATAACTCTCCGGCTCCGGCGGCACCGGCTCATATTGATTGTTCAGATGTCTCGGTCCTATGTCCTGGATCATCCTGTTTCACTCCCTGCTAAAATGTTCGGATCCTCTTCCTGTATCCTTAAGCTGTTTCCCACTAAAGATTTCTTACTTTGAAGTCTCTCTGCGCCTCGCGCTTCTGATCCTTTTTGGCGATATCCGCTCTCTTGTCATAAAGCTTCTTACCTTTGGCAAGTCCGATCTCCACCTTTACCAGACTTCCGCTGAAATAGACTTTCAGCGGGACGACCGTGATCCCCTGCTCTTTCATCTTGCCGGATATCTTCAGTATCTCCTTTTTATGAAGAAGAAGTTTCCGCACTCTCAGCGGATCCTTATTAAAGATGTTCCCCTTTTCATAGGGCGAGATATGCATGCCGTAAATACACATTTCTCCGTCTTCTACGCGGATAAACGCCTCTTTAATGCTGCATTTCCCCATGCGCAGGGACTTCACCTCCGTTCCATGGAGGACGATCCCTGCCTCGTATTTCTCAAGGATAAAATAATCATGAAATGCTTTTTTATTGTTAGCCACCAGTTTTGTTTCTGCTTTAGCCATATATCTCACTCTCCTCAAGACAGCGGACGCCCGCGCCCGCTCAGGATATAATCTCAAAATCAACTGTTCTCTGAAGCTTATCTGCATCTGTCACGCGCACCCGGACAGTCTGCCCCAGCTTGTAGGTCTTCCCTGTGTGTTCTCCGATCAGCTCATACGTCTGCTCCGAAAGCTCGTAGTGGTCGTCTGACATATCAGCCACATGGACGAGTCCTTCGACTGTATTCGGCAGTTCCACATAAACGCCCCATTTCGTCACTCCCGAGATCACACCCTCATATTCTTCGCCGATATGCGAGTACATATATTCCGCTTTCTTCATCCTCACAACGTCACGCTCCGCCTCTTCCGCTCTCCGCTCACGATCGCTGCACTGCGCCGCCACTTTGGGCAGGATCTCCTCATAATGGGCGATCCGGTCCTCATTCAGACGTCCCCGCAGATTTTCTTTGATAATGCGATGGATCTGGAGATCAGGATATCTGCGGATCGGCGAAGTAAAATGCGTGTAATATTTCGCGGCCAGTCCGAAATGACCTGTATTCTCCGTTGTATACCTCGCCCGCTTCATCGAACGCAGAGCCAGACGGCTGATCAGCGCCTCTTCCGGAGTACCGTCCACACGGTCAAGCAGCTTCTGGATCTCTTTCGGCCGCACCTCGCCCCACACATGGATATGATATCCGAAATTATTCACAAACGTAGACAGCTGCCGTATCTTTTCTTCATCCGGGACTTCATGCGTCCGGTAGAGGAACGGAAGCTCCCGCCAGTAATATTCCTCCGCCACTGTCTCATTTGCCATCAGCATGAAATCTTCGATGATCTTGGTGGCATCGTTCCGCTCATACGGCTTGATATCCACGGGCCGCCCGTTGTCGTCCAGGATCACTTTCGTCTCCGGAAAATCAAAATCAATAGACCCTCTCCTGCCGCGCCGCTCCCGCAGGATATCGGACAATTCTTTCATATGCAGCAGCATCGCATTGATCTTTTGGGTCTCATCATCGATCTTGCGGGTCTCGTCATCAGCTGTTTCAGCAGTTTTCTGATCTTCTCCCCTGTCCTCACGGTGCACACCCGCGTCCTGCATCTCTCCGGCAAGGATCCCGGTGACGCCGGTGTAGCTCATTCGCCGGTTGACATTGATCACGGTCTCGGCGATCTCGTGGTCGATCATATCTCCGGACGGGTCAAAAGTCATGATACACGACAGAGCAAGCCTGTCCTCCCCTGCATTCAGAGAGCAGATGCCGTTCGAAAGCTTATGGGGAAGCATCGGGATCACCCGGTCCGCAAGGTACACGCTTGTCCCCCGCTCAAAAGCCTCACGGTCCAGCGCACTGTTCTCCTGCACATAATTCGTGACGTCCGCAATATGCACGCCGAGGGTATAATTTTCCCCGTCCATCTGCAACGATACCGCGTCGTCCAGATCCTTTGCATCTTCTCCGTCTATCGTCACCATCATCCAGTCCCGCAGGTCTTTTCTCCCTGCGCAGTCGGCTTCACTTACTGGTTTGCCGACACGCACTGCCTGGTTCAGCACTTTCTCCGGAAATTCTGCGGGGATCCCGGAATCCATCACAACAGAAAGGATGTCCGTTCCCGGGTCATTGATATGCCCGATGATCTGGACAACTTTCCCTTCCGGCTTCATATGCTCGCCGCCGTAAGAAGTAAGCTCTACGACAACTTTATGCCCGTCCATCGCTCCCTGTTCTTTGCCCGCAGGAATATAGATATCTTTCAGATAACGCTGGTTATCCGGACGCACGAAGCCGAAATTTTTACTCTTTTCATACAGGCCGACCACATGTATCACACTGTGGGAAATGATCCGCACGATCTTGCCTTCCTTTCGTCTGCCGGAAGGTGCCGCGGTTATGATATATTCTACTTCATCCCCCTGAAATGCGCCGGATATATTCTCCTCCGGGATAAATACATCCTCGCTGCCGTCTTCCGGTGTCACGAACCCGAAGCCCCTTGCATTCGCCTGGAAAGTTCCTTTCAAATGCACGGCATGTCCTTTGCTGTATTTCCCTCTCTTTGACAGGGATATCTTTCCCTCTTCCACAAGAGCGTCCAGAATCTCTTTTAGTTCCCCTCTCTGCTCACGGGGAATCTGGAGCACGACAGCTATTTCTTTTATCTTCATCGGCACATACAGATCATCGCTGATAAAATCAAAGATGACTTTCTTGCGCTTTTCAAATGTCTGATCCATATCTCTTCTCCTATTCAGGCGTGTCGGATGTCCGCATGGTCACTCAGGCATGCCTGACTTCCCATGCGGCCGCCCGACGGGCGTATCGCACAAAAAACATAAGCACTCTATAGCCGCTTGTATAGAGTGCTTACATGATTATTATCTTCTGATATAGTACATTTCATACCACTGCAGTGTTACCGGACGTTCAGCTCCCGTCCACAAGATCAGTTGAAGATCTTAAGGTTGAGGACTACAGCTAATACGATGAAGAGAACTGCTACCACGCGGGTAACTTTTACGAGAGTCCCCTCCATGGAACGGCCTTTATTATGTCCCCAATATGTGTCTGCTGCTCCGCTGATCGTACCGAGCCCTGACGCCTTACCTTCCTGAAGAAGAATGATCGCAGCCAATGCTATGCAGTCTATAACAAAGATGATCGTTATCACGGTCTTTAAGATATCCATCTCTACACCTCCTGCGGATAAACCACGATTATTCTATCACAGTTGCCTGATCTTTGCAAGACGCAGTTTTGCCTAAAAGCAGCCTAGAATCAACTCAAAAGCGACACTAAAAGCAACAGCATCTCGAACTGTTACGCCTAAAAGATACCGAATATCTTCTCCCGGAATGCGGCATACAGTGAGTCATAATCTGTATACTGGATATCACTGTCCTTAAAGCGCCTGCTCCACTCATCGCGTATATGGTCGGCGATAAGTTTTGCATCTTCATGCTCTGTCTTAAGGATCGCAGGGAAAATATAATAGATCATGAAGAAATTCAGATCGAGCTGGACAACATTTTCGATCCTTCCCTTTTTAGGTGAAGTAAACTTCTTCTCTACGCGGTCGGCAAAAATGCGTGCGATCTCATCAGCCGCCGCTTCCTTATCTTCCGCGTTCTCTGTCAGTTCTGTCATTTCCTGAAAATAGTGGCCGTGCGTACCTAAAAACTCTTCCATATTTGCCTTATAATTCTTTTTCTTGAGTTTCTTCATCATCGGTTTCATATTTTCAAAAACAATTTCTACATGATCCAGCATATATTATCCTCCGTCTCTGGTATTCTTGTATTCCGCCTGATCATTTCATCAGTCAGTAACTACGCCTTTCTGCAGCATGATATTCGCATAGAGTGCAGATTCGCCCGTCGCGATGATCGCGTAAACTTTCTTTGCCTCTTCATAGAATGCAAAGCGCTCGATGTTTCCGACAACAGCGTCTCCTCTGTCGTCATATTTGCGGATGATCTCCTTATATGTATCCCAGATCGGAGTCTCCACATCATCTCCCGGCATTACTTCCATAAGATTTACAGGATGCTCTACATACGTGTCGAGCGGAAATACCTGAAGGATCGCATCGAGCAGTTCCGGTACGCCGTGTCCGTCGCAGCGGATAACGATCGCATCTTTTCCCATTGATTCAGCCGGGAAATTACCGTCTGAGATGACCAGTCTGTCGCTGTGTCCCATCTCGGCTAATACTTTCAAAAGCTCAGGTGATAAAATCTTCGGAATACCTTTCAACATATCAAGTGTCCTCCTCATTATAATATTTTTTCTTTTAAAAAGGAACCGGGAATTTCCCGATTCCTTTTCGATTCAGACTGCTGACAGATCGGTCATCAGTCTATATGCACGTTTAAATTAAAATCTGATTTAAATGATTGTTCTAAATAACCGTTACCGATTAGTCATACAGGTTCGGAGCGATGTTGTCATCGTTCATTGTCTCTGCATCATACCAGTAGCTGTCTGTAGCGATATCTTCTACTTCTTTGCCTTCGCAGTAGTCATACAGAGCGTGGATCGCAAGGTTACCCTGATCAACAGGAGCCTGTGTAACTGCACCGATGAGTGTTCCGTCAGCAACTGCTGCTTTCAGAGTAGCACCAGCGTCGAAACCAACACCAACGATACCCTCTTCCGGAGTAGCTGCAAGAACGCTCAGATTCTGGTTAGCTGTGAGGACACCCTCTGCTGTAACCTGGTTGGAACCGAAGATAGCGATCGTATCATCTTTGTTCATGATGTTGGAAGCCTCTGTAGCGGACAGCTCAACTGTTGTCTGAGCCGGTACTGCTACTTCGATGATAACGTCAGCTGATCCCTCGTCACCATTGTTCTCTACCTGGTCTACATAGAACTGGTTACCAACAACTGCAACTGTCTTTCCGTCAGCCTCGATGAGCTCTTTCATCTTGTTGATGAATCCCATACCACGTCCGGAGATGTTAGCAGATGTAGCATCCTGGTTTACTTCACCGATCCTTACCTGTCCGTCAGCATTTGCGATCGCATCTTTGATCACCGGATACATATTCTCTGCTGCAACAGCTCCTGCTGCTTCGTTGTCTGTAGCGATCGTAGCGATAACGGATCCTTCCGGAGCATCCGGCACACCTGTATCGAAGCATACTACCGGGATATCTGCATCGAGTGCATCCTGAAGAGAATCAAGAACAGCGTTCTGGTCGTTCGCTGCAAGTGCGATTCCGTCCGGTTTCTGGCTGATCGCGTTGTTCAGCATGTTAACCTGGTCAGCGATATCGGACTCTGCGTTCGGTCCTGTTGTATTAACTTCAACACCGAGCTCTTCTTTTGCAGCATCGATTCCCTGGATAGCTGCCTGCCAGTATGTAGACTGGAAGCTCTTAACTACGACTTCAAAGTGATAGTCTCCGCCGCCTGAGCTCTCATCTGACTCTGCCGCGTCACCGCCATTGTCCGTAGTCTTTGTGTCTCCGCCGCCGCAGCCTGCAAGAAGTCCGGCTACCATGCATCCGCCAAGTAATACTGCTAAAACTTTCTTTTTCATATTTCATATCCTCCTGAAATAATTTTTCCGGTCATTTCTGAAAATCCGCATTTTCCTGCAGAGGATCCTTCCATACCGGCACCGTGCATATACCGGTACTTCTCCGTTTCCACTGTTCAAATCTGCTGTTTTCACGGCATGACCCTGCCTTTGCTTGGTTTCTATAGTAACAGCCGGCAGACATTTTACTGCTGATACAGCTCCCGGCTGTTATCTATCATTAATATAAAACTTATTATTGTCCTGACTCTTTCTTTCTCTTGAAGATATCGATCAATACGGCTATGATCAGGACGAAACCTGTAATGATCTGCTGCCAGTTCGCTGTCAGGCCGATAAACGGAAGGCCTGTCTTCAGCAGACAGATGACAAAGACTCCGATCAATGTTCCTGTCACATTACCTACGGCACCTGACATAGATACACCGCCGACGATCGCGCCGCCGATCGCATCCATCTCGAATCCTGCGCCGCTTCCCGGCTGTACTGTAGCGAAGATCGCTGAGTAAGCGATCGCTGCAAGTCCGGCGAACAGTCCGCAGATCACGTATGCCATTACATGGTAGAATTTAACATTAACTCCTGAAAGTCTTGTCGCCTCTTTGTTACTTCCGATCGCACGTGTGTAACGCCCCATCTTTGTATGGTTGAGCACAAAGCTCATGATGACTACCAGAAGGATGATCCACAGGAATCCGATCGGGATGTTCTGTCCTCCCATCTGGATCTTGAAGATACTTCTGAACCATCCGCCTTCCTGTCCTGCTGCCGGCCACGGGATACCGTAACCGCCTACTACGAACGCACCGAAGCCTCGGGTGATCATACATGTACAGAGGGTTGCCAGGAACGGCGGCAGATCCATCAGAGCCACCAGGCATCCATTGATCACACCGAAGATAAGTCCGATCAATATCGTCACGAGCATACCGACTGCAACCGGCATTCCGTGCTGGCGTACCAGGAGTCCTCCGATCAGCGAGTAGCAGATCAGACCTGTTCCGATGGAAAGGTCAACTCCGCCTGTCAGCAGCGGGAATGTAACTCCGATCGCCATCAATGCGATATAGTAAGAATAATCAAGGATACTTACTACTGTTGTATATTTTCTGAATCCAGGGCTCATAGCACTGAAAAAGATAAACATTACAATGACAATGATCAGGACGATGAACTGCTGACCGCCCATCCTGTCAATGAACGACTTATTCGTGCCGGCCTTTTTACTTACTGATTTATTTGCCATCACATTTTCCTCCCTAACTAATCTCTCTTGTAGCCATGTTCATGATATTTTCCTGTGTAGCCTCGGAAATATCCAGTTCACCGGTCTTCTTTCCTTCGCACATAACAACGATTCTGTCGCTCATACGCAGGATCTCGGTCATTTCTGAGGAAACCATTATAATGGCCTTGCCTTCTGCCGCAAGCTGGTTCATCAGCTTATAGATCTCATTCTTGGCACCGACGTCGATACCTCTTGTCGGCTCGTCGAAGATCAGGATATCACAGTTTCTTGTCAGCCACTTCGCAATAACGACTTTCTGCTGGTTACCGCCTGACAGGTTCACGACAAGCTGGTCAACGCTCGGCGTCTTAGTCGCAAGTGAATCGACAAATTTCTCTGCAACTTCTTTCTCTTTCTTTTTATTGATGAACGGTCCGTTTGAAAATTCATCCAGATCAGCCATCGTCGTATTCTCTGCCACAGATTTCTGGACAACGATACCATATCTCTTTCTGTCCTCAGACAGATAACCGATACCGTGTTTAACTGCATCCTGAGGGCTCTTGATCGTAACTTTCTGTCCGTTCACATAGATGTCTCCGCTGTCGATCGGGTCTGCACCGAACAGCGCTCTCATTGTCTCTGTACGTCCGGCGCCCATCAGTCCTGAGAAGCCGAGCACTTCGCCTTTGTGAAGTTCGAAGCTTACATCCTGTACCATCTTTCCTGCATTCAGGTGATCCACTTTCAGCACGACCGGCGCTCCCGGAGGTGTCATATTCTTCGTCTTCGGGTCTTCATAGATCACACGTCCGACCATCATGTTGATGATATCGTCTTTTGTACAGTCTTTTGTGATCAGTGTTCCCACATATGAGCCGTCACGCATAACGGTAACGCGGTCTGTGATGACCTTGATCTCATCCATACGGTGGGAGATATATACGATGCCCATTCCCTGCGCTCTCAGGTCACGGATGATCTTGAACAGCTCTTCAATCTCCGCCTCTGTCAGCGCTGCCGACGGCTCGTCGAAGATGATGACCTTCGCTTCATGGGAAATCGCCTTCGCGATCTCGCACATCTGCTGCTTTCCGACTGTCAGCTTGCTCATCGTCTCTGTCGGGTCGATGTCGATATGCATCCTGTCGAACAGCTTTCTCGCTTCCTCGTTCATTTTCTTATCATCGATGCGGATGCCTTTCTTGAACTCACGTCCGATGAAGATATTCTGAGCAACCGTCAGATGACCGAGCATGTTCAGCTCCTGATGCACGATGACAACGCCTGCGTCCTGAGCCTCGCGAGTATTATGAAATTCTACTTCTTTTCCTTCATATGTAATTGTTCCGGAATCTTTCTTATAGATACCTGTCAGCACCTTCATCAGCGTGGACTTGCCGGCGCCGTTCTCTCCCATAAGCGCATGTACTTCACCTTTTCTTACTTCAAGGTCTACATGGTCCAGTGCATGAACACCGGGGAAAGATTTGTCGATTCCCTTCATTGTTAATATAACTTCGCCCATATTCTTTACCCTTGCCTTTCTCAATCACACTTACTGATTTCCATGTATCGTCCTTAATTCTTCCTGCGTCTTGCCACAACGTCAGCGAATACCGCAACGATAACGATAATTCCTGTGATGATCAGCTGAAGGTTCTTATCAAGGCCGAGCGCCATAATTCCTTCCTGAAGGAGTGAAATAATGAACACGCCTATGATCGTACCACTGATCGATGCAAGTCCGCCTGCCATGGATGTTCCGCCCATTACGCATCCGGCGATCGCCTCATTGTTGTACTGGTCTCCGTAACCCGGCTGCACTGTTGAATATGCGCCTACAAAGAAGATCGCTGCGATGCCGACCAGAAGTCCGCAGACAATATAAGCTGACATTTCCCATTTCTTTACATTAACTCCGGAAAGTCTTACCGCTTCCTTATTGCTTCCAAGGGAAAGGATGTATCTTCCCATCTTTGTCTGGTTGAGGACGATCGCGCAGATAACCGCGATCGCCAGCAGGATGATCAGTCCCATCGGTATGTCTTCGATCGTCACCAGCTTTCTGAACCAGCCGCCTTCCTGGGTCGACTGCGGCCAGCTTACGGACTGTGTCTTTGTAAATACAGACGCAAGACCTTTTGCGATGTTCATGCTCGCCATCGATGTAATGAATGACGGCACATCCCAGTATGCCACCAGATATCCGTTGAAGATACCGAATGCAAGTCCTACGACCAGGCTGATCAGCAGCGCTGCCGGCATCGGCATGCCGTACATCGTGAAGCAGAAGCCTGCCATCAGCGCACAGCAGAACATGACCGGTCCGATGGAGAAATCAATTCCTCCCGTCGCGATAACGAACGTAACTGCCAGTGATAAGAATCCCAGGAAGTACGCATAGTTAAGCGCGCTTAAGATACGGCGTGCACCGAAGAAATCGCCTCCGGTCAGGGCACAGAACAGTCCGTACATCAGCAGAAGCACGATGCACAATACGATCCTGTTAAATCCCACCTTTTTTACTAAAGGATTTTGCTTGATACTTTCCACTTTTCTTCCTCCCATCTTTTGCTTAGATGATTTGTTATGATTCATGGTGTCTCTCTTTTCTGATCTCCCATTCCTCATCAGTTTACACGTAACGGTTCGCTTTTCCCTATTTGATTTTTGTTCTTCTTTTTCAGGCATTTTACATACATATTTCAAATGAATACCGCCTGTATAGGCAAATTATACAACTATAGATATGCTTTGTCAATAAAACCAAACGAATACAGAGCGAACCGGTTCGCTTTCGTTGATTTTACCAATTCCATGATCGTTTTCCGCGGTTTCCAGTTGTATTTTTGTGCAGATTGACTATTTCCTACAATCTTCTGATCGAATCTCCTTCTCTTATCCCGGCGCCGAAACTTATCCTGAGAGGACTTCCCTCTTCTCTTCCCGAGACGCGGTTTAACAGCATCTCCACTGCTTTCCCTGCCATCGCTTCCATCGGCTGTGAGACAAACCACAGTTTCGGCCGGATCACTTTCGACATGAGCAGATCGTCAAATCCCAGGATCGAGATATCCCCCGGACAGTTCAGTCCGGATTCATTCACCGCCATAATGCCGCCCAGCGTAGTGTCATAGTTCCCGAGGATCACCGCTGTGGGGCGTTCCTGCAGCTGCAGGAGTCTCTTCATCCCGTCGTACCCAAGTTCAAACGAGTGTTTGCCGCACACCCGGTAGCTCTCCGGGATCGTAATGCCCGCGTACTCAAGCGCGTCGTCAAACCCTTTCATGCGTTCCAGTCCCGTGTATTCGACGTCTGAAACGACAAGGGCGATCCTGCGGTGTCCGTAGCCGATCAGCTTGTTCACTGCCCGGAACATCGCAGATCTGTTGTCGATCTCCACACAGTCGAATTCCTCATCCCGGAATGCGCGGTCGAGCAGGACGACCGGTATATCCGCCTTCTCTGCCGCTTTGAGAAATTTCCCGTTCAAGCTCACGGCGAACACAAGGATGCCGTCTACTTTCCTGCTCATGAGGAACTGAAGGTTCTTCTTTTCGATCTCCGCATCATTACAGGAATCACAGATCAGCATTCCGTAGCCGTTCTCATGGAGAGCCTGCCCCAGATAATGAAGCATATTTCCAATAAAAATACACTGGATATCATAGACAAGTACGCCTATCGTCTTTGTCCTGTTTGTAACCAGCCCCCTCGCCAGTTCATTCACTTCGTAATGAAGTTCCTCGATCGCTTCCTCTATCAGTTTCCGGTTCCTTGGAAGGACGTTCCCGCCGTTGAGATACTTGGAAATTGTCGCCAAGGAGAGTCCGGTCTTATCCCTGATATCGCGAATCGTTGCTGCCATTTTTGCTCCTTTCAGGGAGCAGGCGAACCGTTTTTATGCATTCTGTACAATGCATGTGCTGTTTTAATTAAACCACACAGCACTTTGACAGTCAAGCATTATACGAGAATCTTTTTAAACCTCTCATATGCTTCATCCCATGCTGCAGTATCCTGAGGCTCATAGGTTTTGATATCCTGAGAGCGTTTGATGATCTCCCGCGCCTCAGAAAGAGACTTGATATCACCCGACGCCATAAGCTGCAGCGCCACATTTCCGAGCACGGTGGCTTCCACCGGTCCCGCGCTCACGCGGCATCCGCACGCATTAGCCGTAAACTGGCACAGAAGCGCGCTCTGCGTGCCTCCTCCGACCATGTATACCGTCTGATAATCTTTGCCTGTGCAGTCTTTGATCTCTTCCATCGCGTGGCGGTATTTCATCGCAAGGCTCTCATTGATGCAGCGCACCACTTCCCCGATGCTCTCCGGCACCGGCTGTCCGGTCCGTTTGCAGAATTCACGGATGCGGCCCGGCACGTCGCCTGCCGGCGTGAACTCCGGAGCGTCCGGATCGATAAAGCAGCGCAGTGACGGTGCCTCTTTCGCCATGATCTCCAGATCGCCGAAGCCGTACTCCTGACCCTCGCGGATCCACTGGCGGCGGCTCTCCTGGATGCACCACAGTCCGATGATGTTCTTAAGGAATGATATCTTCCTTCCGTATCCGCCCTCGTTGGTGATATTGTAATATTCCGACTTGTCATTGATGATCGGCTCCGGGAGCTCGGTCCCGAGCAGTGACCATGTACCGCAGCTTAAGAAGATGAAGTCCTCCTCAGACGCCGGCACAGCCACCAGCGCTGCCTGTGTATCGTGTCCGGCAACCGCCATGACATCGATCTTGTCCAGTCCCAGTTCATTGCAGATCTCATCGGTCAGCTCGCCCACTTTCGTTCCTGTCGGCACGATCTCAGGGAAGATATGTTTCGGAAGCTGAAGAGCTTCGATCACTTCGTCGGACCACTGCCCTTTTCTCGCGTCAAGGAGCTGTGTCGTAGATGCGATGGAATACTCCGCTTTCTTCTCGCCTGTCAGGAAATAATTGAACAGATCCGGCGTGAGGAGCATCTTGTCCGCACGGTCGAGCAGGTCTTTCCTGTTCTTCAGAAGATACAGGAGCTGGAACGCCGTATTGATCTCCATGAACTGATTGCCCGTGATCTCATAGAACTTCTGCCTGTCGATCATCTTGAAGCTTTCTTCGAGCATACCTTCTGTACGGCTGTCACGGTAGTGTACCGGATTCTCGAGCAGTCTTCCTTCTTTATCGATCAGCCCGAAGTCAACGCCCCATGTATCGATGCCGATGCTTTCGATCTTACCGCATTTTTTCGCTTTGATCAGTCCCTGTTTGATTTCAAAAAACAGACGGAGCGTATCCCAGTACATTGTGCCGTTTAAGATAACCGGATCATTGGAAAAGCGGTGCAGCTCTTCGATCGTGATCTTGTCGCCGTCGAAAGTCCCGCACATCGCCCTGCCGCCGGAAGCGCCAAAGTCAAAAGCCAATACTTTCTTTTCCATATTCTCCTCCTTCACACTGTGACAAGAGGGCTGAAAGTTCTGCTTTCAACCCTCTCCTTTCACTCATACTTTTGCAGATATTCTTTATCCTTATTTGTACGGTTTGTAAAGTGCGCCGTAGTTAGCACAAGCTCTGTAGTCAGCGCCCTCTTTGTCCATTCCGAATGCGTTCCATGCTGCCGGACGGAAGATCTTGTCCTCCGGTACGTTGTGCATAGCGACCGGGATACGGAGCATAGATGCGAATGTGATCAGGTCGGCTCCGATGTGGCCGTAGGAGATCGCGCCGTGGTTAGCGCCCCAGTTGTTCATCACGTCATAAGCGGACTTGAATGCGCCCTCTTTGCCGTTGCATCTCGGAGCGAACCATGTACACGGCCATGTGTAGTCTGTACGTTTCCAGAGTGTATCGGATACATCTTCCGGAAGTGCCACTGTCCAGCCCTCTGCGATCTGAAGCATCGGTCCTAAGCCCTTTACAAGGTTCAGACGGATCATGGTAGCCGGCATCTGTACCTTTGTCTCGAAACGGCTGGAGTATCCGCCGCCGCGGAAGTATCCGAGGTCAGCCATGTTCCATGTCGTAGCGTCCATGATCGCCTGCTGGTCTTCCTCTGTTACATTCCACCATTCTTTCATAACGCCGTTGCCGTTCTCGTCTTTTGCAGCGCCGCTCGCGTCGAGGCAGCATGCGCCGGAGTTGATCAGGTGGATGATACCGCCGTTCTCTTTCGCAACGCCCTCGAGATCATAGCCTGTCACTCTCTTGACAGCCTCCGGGCTCCAGTATGTACGGACATCTGCGAACATCTGAGCACGGTTTGTAAGGAGTTTCATGAACAGCATTCCGAGACCGTTGAGCACGTCGTTCTCTGTAGCCAGGATGTACGGCTCGCGGGCTCCATCCCAGTCGAATGAAGAGTTGAGCATAGCCTCTGCGAAGTCTCCGTTCGGATAGAAGTCCGTCCACTGTCTCTGTCCCTGGAAACCTGCCGCGATCGCATTGTGTCCGATCGCTTCCTCGGAAAGCTCCTCCGGGAAGTTCTTGTTGCCCTGCATCAGGTCTTTGATGATAACTGCCATCTTAACAACGAACTCGAACTGTTTTTCTTTCTCTTCCTGAGATTTCTGCAGTTCAACCGGGTTCTTGTCGAATCCGATGTGGCATTTCTCTTTTGCCCATGCAAGAGCTTTCTGGTACTCAGCCTCGTCGTAGATACCCTCTGTCATGCGGCGGATGATCTCAACCTCGTCGACAGACTCAACGCGCATTCCAAGATAAGACTCGATGAAATCCTGATCGATGATAGATCCGCCGATACCCATTGTAACGGAACCGATCTGCAGCCATGATTTTCCTCTCATGGAAGCTGCTGCAACTGCCGCACGTCCGAATCTCAGCAGTTTTTCCTTAACGTCTTCCGGGATCGTCATATCGTCAGCATCCTGTACGTCATGTCCGTAGATGCCGAATGCCGGAAGCCCCTTCTGTGCGTGTGTAGCAAGAACGGATGCAAGATATACAGCGCCCGGTCTCTCTGTAGCGTTCAGTCCCCATACAGCCTTGATCGTCTGCGGATCCATATCCATTGTCTCTGATCCGTAGCACCAGCACGGTGTAACTGTAAGTGTAATGTCAACGCCTTCTTTTCTGAACTTGTCTGCGCAGGCAGCGCTCTCGCCCACACGGCCGATCGTGGAGTCAGCGATCACGACTTTAACCGGCTCGCCGTTTGAGTATTTTAAGTTTTCCTCAAACAGTTTCGCAGCGTTTTTCGCCATAGCCATTGTCTGCTCTTCCAGAGAACCTCTTACGTCAAGAGCACCCTTTCTTCCATCGATGGTAGGTCTGATGCCGATCACCGGATAAGAGCCCACGTATCTGTTTTCTGCCATAGTAACATTCCTCCTATTCTTTGGCTTTTTTCTGAGCCTCATTGGCCCGTCCTTGTCTATCATTATAGTACTATTTTTTTGTTTTGTCTCGTGCTATAATAGAATAAAAATGTAAAGATATTCACCTTTAATACATAGTCAGCACATGCGCATGCGGAAAGATATTATAGAAGAATGGTCCGCCCTCGGCAGATACAGATGCTTCCAGGACGCGCTTTCGCTCGGGCCGCAGCGCAGCGGTACGTAAGAGCGCTGAAATACGCGCTCTAAGTGCCGGCGCTGCTCTACGGTCCTGTCAGCATCTGTATCTGCCGAGGGCTGGATTCTTGCAATAGGTAGGTCTTTTCGCTTGCCGCATGGTATCCCTACATAAAAAGTTGTATAAAAGCTGTATAAAACAAGAAAAAGTATGCTGGTATGAAGTATAACCAGTTAATTAAGAATAATATAGAGGAGATCATACTGTGAAATATATTAAGTACAGGGAAACAAAGGAACATGGTACGTTTGAGTTTCCGATGGAGTTTTATCATGTGGGGCCGTCTCATCCGCGTTATGAGATGTCTTACCACTGGCATATTGAATATGAGGTGATCCGGATTTTAAAGGGCGAATTTCTGATGACGATAGGCGAGGATGAATTTACTGCAAAAGCGGGAGATATCATTTTTATCAAGGGCGGGCTGCTCCACGGGGGCATACCGAAGGATTGTCTGTATGAGTGTATCGTATTTAATCTGGATTCTCTCATGACATCCTCCCCTGCCGGGGAGCGCCTGCTGAAAAAGGTCAGCAGTGATTCTATTGACATTAACAACCATCTCTCGGCGCCGGACAAAGAGCTCTCCCGCATCACCGACAGGATGTTCGGACATATGAAGACCCGCGCGGAGGGGCACGAACTCACTGTGATCGGAGCATTTTATGAGTTTTTCGGATATATCCTGGAACACGGATGGTACAGGGAGACCCAGAGCATCTCCGCAAAGGACGGACGCAGGATCGAACATCTGAAAAGTGTGATTTCCGCCATCGAGGATCATTATGACGAATGTGTCACGCTCGACGACCTGGCGCGCATTGCGGGAATGAACTCAAAATATTTCTGCCGCTACTTTAAAGAGATGACCCACCGCACTCCCATCGACTATCTGAATTACTACCGCATCGAGCAGGCCTGCTTTAAACTGGCTACCTCTAACGATTCCATCGCCGAGATCGGACTGAGCTGCGGATTTAATGATGAAAGTTACTTTATCAAGACTTTTAAAAAATACAAAGGGGTGACGCCCAAGAAATACTTAAGCGAACCGCTTATCAGTTAAAAAGCACCGTCCGTTCCGATTTATATCCGGTTCGGACAGTGCTTTCATTTTTCAGCTCTTGATCCGGCAGATCAATTGCCGGAAATCTCTTTCAGATATTTTTTATTCAGCCTGCGGTTGCGGAAGAATCCTCCGACCGTTTTTTTGAGTCCCCGGAACAGATGTCCGTTGACCATGGTCACGATGCCTTCCACCATCTCCATGCTCACCATGCCCCCTGTCATCTTTGCGATGGAACGGAACGGCATGTTATAAATAAAGAGGATATTCAGATCCGGTTTCCCGGCGTCCTCGCTCTTCTTCTTCATCTGCGTCAGCTTCCTGTATGCGAATCGCGCGATCGCGCTCTTCGCATAGTACATCTGGCAGATCGCATCGTTGACCGTAAGATCCCCGCTCCACTTGCCGGACGGGATCGGCGTCCCGAGCAGCTCTTCAAACTCCTTGTCGTCCACCTGCTGGATCAGCCCGGAATAGTAGGACGGCATACGGTTCGTATAGTACGGGAACTCTTCTGTCGTCCCCGTGATCTCCACTTTTGCTTCAAGCCGGATATCCGCGCAGCTTGCGCCGATCATGATGCGGTATGTGCCGCCCTCAGTCTCCCAGCGGTCCGTGCGCACATTCCAGTAGCGGAATGTCTTGTCGTCAAAGTCGATCCTCACTTTTCTGCTCTCGCCGGCTTTCAAGAATACTTTTGCAAAGCCTTTGAGCTCCTTCTCCGGACGGTACACTTTTGCATCTTTCATTCCCACATAGAGCTGTGCGACTTCCGCTCCGTCCACCTTTCCTGTATTGGTCACGGTAAACGTCACGCCGGTTCCATCCGCTTTGACGTCGCTGTACTCGAAAGAAGTGTATGACAGCCCGAACCCGAACGGATACATTACGCGCACCTTGCTCGTATCATAGTAGCGGTAACCTACATAAAGTCCTTCCCTGTACTCCGAATTGCGCTCTTCGCTCGGGAAGTACCGGAACGCCGGCGTATCCTCGTAGCGGACCGGATATGTCTCGTTGAGCCTTCCGGACGGATTGACCTTCCCTGTCAGGATATCAAGCATGGCTCCCGCGCCCGCCTGCCCGTACAGGTAGCCGTGCAGGAGTCCTTTCAGGCAGTAATGCCACGGCATCTCGACAGCCGCGCCGGCGCTTAAGACTCCGACGATATTCTTGTTCACCCTCGCCAGACCCTCAAGAAGCGAGATCTGGTTCTGCGGGATCCTCATATGCGTACGGTCGACGCCTTCGGACTCGCTTAGCTCGTCCAGTCCGAAGCAGTACAGGACGACATCCGCGGACTGCGCAAGGTCTATCGCTTCTTTCGCAAGAACAGCATCTTCTTCGCCGGTCCTGATATATCCTTTGGAAGCGCCTGCAAGCACAAGGTCATATCCCTTGATCAGATCCGCCATCTTGTCCAGTTCGGTCGCATTTACCATAGAAGAACCGGCGCCCTGATATCTCGGTTCAAATGCGAAGTCGCCGATCAGCGCAACTCTCGTTCCCGGTTTCAGCGGCAGGATGTCCTCCTCATTCTTCAGGAGCACCGCGCTCTCGGAAGCTGCCTTTCTCGCCAGTGCATGATGCGCTTTCTTATCAAATTCCTTCGGGATCTCTCTTTCCTTCGTAAGAGTAAGGACTGCCTCCAGGAGACGGTCAACGCACTCGTCCACGGCGGATTCTGCAAGTCTGCCTTCCTTTACGGCAGCTACGATCTGCCTTGCGGAATCAAGTCCCGGAGTCGGCATCTCCAGGTCGGAGCCTGCTTCCACGCCCTTGATATGGTCGTTGGAACCGCCCCAGTCCGTGATGACGATCCCGTCATATCCCCAGTCGCCTCTGAGGATATCTCTGAGCAGATGCATATTCTCATTGGCATAGGTTCCGTTGACCTGGTTATAGCTGGTCATGATCGCCTTTGCGCCGCCCTCTTTCACGGCGATCTCAAAACCTGTCAGATAGATTTCACGGAGTGTACGCTCATCTACCACTGCATTCATCGCCATTCTGCGAAGCTCCTGGCTGTTGACGGCAAAATGCTTCGGGCAGGCGTAGACGCCCTGGCTCTGGATCCCGCGCACATACCCGGCAGCCATCTTGCCCGCAAGGTACGGGTCTTCGGAGAAATACTCAAAGTTACGTCCGCACAGCGGGCTTCTCTTGATATTAAGTCCCGGTCCCAGGACCACGTTCACGCCCTGAACCGACGCCTCCTCGCCGAGCGCTTTCCCGATCTCTTCTCCCAGCCCGGGATCCCAGCTGTTGGCTACAGTCGCCGCCGTCGGGAAGCATGTAGCCGGAAGAGACGGGTTCAGCCCCAGATGGTCGCCGGCGCCCGCCTGCTTGCGGATGCCGTGAGGGCCGTCGGAGCAGTACATGGACGGGATGCCCAGACGTTCAAAGTCCCACGTCTGCCACTCGCCTTTGCCGCTTAAGAGCGCCGCCTTCTCCTCCAGTTTCATCTTGTCAATTACCTCTTTATGTTTCACCGCTTATCACCTCGTTTATACAAAACTCGTTGTTCCCGGACGGTTCCTGCCGCCCGCACGTCCTACTTGTTCTACTTGCTCTACTTGTTCTATTTGCTCGCCTTCTTCTCAGGCTCACCTTCCGGGAAGATGATCTTAAATACGAAGAAGAAGATGATCATGGATACGCCGCCTGTGATGAATGTAACGAGCAGGTTGTAGATCGCCGGAGCCACATACTGCTGCGCGATCGGCATCCACAGGTTGTTGAATCCGTTGCAGATCAGGGAGATGACTACCCATGCGATAAAGTACCACATCGCCTGATATGCAGGATTTCCCTTGCTCTTGAATGTAATATTCCTCTGAAGCGGGAAGTTGATGCACTGCGCGAGGAAGGATCCGACTTCATAGCTGATGAAGTATCCAAGTCCGCCGCCGATCAGCACTTCCCCTGTCGTCTTATCCGTCAGCACTTCGTATCCCAACAGGCTCCAGTCAAACTCAACGCCGAAGAGATTCATGTGCACCTGGGGCCACATAAACTCCGTTCCTGCAAGACCTTTTCCCAGCAGGTGCGGCATGAAAGTGAACACGAGATACTGAAAGATCGTAACCCCCCATACTGAATACGAAGAAATAGAAGATCTGATAGACCCACTTCGCAAGCTTCGGATGATTCTTCTCGAAGCCGCTCCATTTGTCCATCCACCAGTTTTTCAAACCGTTCATAAACTGCCTCCATTCTGAAACAGGACCAGCCCGACACTGTCAAGCCGGGTCGGCCCTGTACGATTACTTATGTATTATTTCTTTGAAGCTGCTTTCTTGTCTGTTCCCGCCAGTCTTCTGCGGAATTTGTTGATCGCCACAACTTCAAGCACGATGATGACCGCTGCGAATACAACGTCGATCACGATCGCTGCGACCTGCCATCCCATGAGCCCCGCCTCAAGGTTGGCCGGATCATATGCACGGCTGTTTACTACCGTGTACAGGATGTTCTTGCATGCTTCGCGCATTGCCTGAACGCCTGTCGCGCTCTCCTGATCCTTCACGTGGTTCGTCTCTGTGTCGTAAGCAACCAGCATACAGTCTGTACCGTTTCTGATACCCTGGTCAGAATTCATGTAGCCGTATACACCGAAGTAGTCTGTCAGTACCATTCCGCGGAATGCCCACTCGTCACGGAGCACGGTCTGGCAAAGCGGTGCATATCCGCCGGCCCACTCTGTTCCGATGTAGTTGAAGGAAGACATAACAGCGTCGCATCCGCCCTCTTTTACAGAGATCTCGAACGGTTTCAGGTAGATCTCACGGATCGCCTGCTCGTTGGACCATGTACAGAGCATGCTGTTACGGTTTGTCTCCTGATCGTTCAGGGCAAAGTGCTTCATGTAGGCATATACGCCGTATTCCTCAGCTCCCTGGATCGCTGCTGCCGCGATCTTACCGGAGAGGAGTCCGTCCTCTGAATAATACTCAAAGTTACGTCCTGCGAATGCGCTGCGGTGGATGTTCATAGCCGGTGCATACCATCCGGATACGCCCATCTCGTCAGCCATCTTGCCGATGCTCTGTCCGAATGCATTTGCAATGTCCTTGTTCCATGTGCTGGCGATCATAACCGCTGACGGGAATCCTACGGAACCTGTTCCCGTAAAGTTGTTGTTGATGGAAGCAGGACCGTCACAGTCGATCGTCTGTACTTTTCCGATGCTGTCGATCGCTGATGTCTGATATCCGCCGATAGCAATGAGCTGATCCATGTCGCTCACTGTCATCTGATCCAGAAGCGCATCCCACTGCTCGTCTGTCATGGACAGGGAAGCCGGAGCCGCCGTTGCCTCATCATAGTTTGCAAATCCGTCTGCACGTGAAAGGTATGTCACATCGCCCTCTGCGGAAGCAAACTGATTTGTCACTTCTGTCTTATCTGTGGAGCGCATGTTGTCTCCGCTGTATGTGATCGTCTCAGGCACATTGTATGTCTGGGAATCGATCACTGTATGAGAATCGCTGTTGATGCTGATCTCATAGTCGCCCGCCTCAAGCACATAGCCTAAAGCGTTCTGATAATCGTAGGAAGCCATATCCTCTGCGTTGAATGTGATCGTCACTACCTCAGAAGCACCCGGCTCAAGCATCTCAGTCTTCTCGAATGCGACCAGGTTCGCAGTTGCTTTCTCGATACCGCCGTTTGTATACGGAGGATTGTAGTATACTTCTACTACGTCTTTTCCGGCAACATCCCCTGTGTTTGTCACTGTAACATCAAAGGAGATCGTTCCGTCAGTTTCTGTGATCTCACCCATTTCCTGAGTAAATGTCGTGTAAGAAAGTCCGTATCCGAACGGATATACGACTGCCTCGTCATAGTTGATCAGACCTTCTGCCGCAGCTGTCTCCCAGAAACGGTATCCCACATAGATGCCGTCCACATAGTTTACAAAGCTCGGCGGAACGATCTGCTCTGTTCCATCGAATCCGACCTGTGTCATGTTGAACTCTTCTGTGTTGTCATAGAAGAAGCTTCCGAAGTTGTTCCATGTAGGAGTTGCTGTCAGGTCCGCTACGAATGTATCGCTTGTCTTACCGGACGGATTCACTTCACCGCTCAGGATCTTTCCAAGAGCATTGAATCCGGACTGACCTGTACCCGGGCACCACAGAGCGCCTTTGATCTGCTCATGCTCGTTGAGGAAACCAAGTTCCATAGCATTTGCACCGTTGTATACAACAACGACATTGTCAAAGTTCTCGCATACAAGGTTCAGCATATCTTTCTCTGTCTGGCTTAACTGAAGGAAGTGCTCTCCCTCTTCGAAATCTTTGTACTCTGTGGAGTTATCCGTATATGTTACCTGGCTTAAATCTGTCGGAAGGTCTGCACCCTCTCCGCCGACACGTGTGATCACTACCATTGCCGTGTCTGAGAACTCTTTCGCATTGTTCAGCAGATCGTCTGTGTAGGAATCAGCCGTCGGTTCCGGCAGCGTCCAGTCCTGCTCCCACATTCCCACGACCGGGCGGTCTGCACGGTAGTCTGTGTAGAAATCAGAAAGCTCTGTGTTCAGCTCAAATCCTGCATTCTCAAGACCCTAGAGCAGTGTCACTGTCTCGTAAGCATCAGACAGAGAACCTGATCCTGTTCCGCCGTAGCACGGATTCGTGGATGCCCAGCCGAATACGTTCAGCTTGTTGGAATCATCCAGCGGCAGGATATTATCCTCATTCTTGAGCATTACGATACCTTCCTCTGCGATCTGCTCTACAAGGTCAGTCGCCTCGGCAGAAGTCTCCTCGCTGATCGTACCGTTTCCTGTTGCCAGTGAGATCATACTGTTCATCGGTCCGAAGCAGATCATATTCACTACGATAACCAATGCCAGCAGGATCGCGATGCCCGCCTCTGAGCGGACCAGTTTTCTCTTGGTCTTGTCGAGTTTGAACGCTGCGATCAGCACGATGACTGCGATCACGAAAACAACTCCAAAACCAATCAGATATGGCTTACATGTATTTAACACGTTAACCACATCGGCCATGTTAATTGCTAACATAGTCTCTCCTCCCTTTTTCTTATAGTTTTCGACGGTCTTCCCCGTCAACTGGCGTAATTATAGCAGGAATTTACGGTTCATTTACGAAACATTCACAAATTGTTCATTTTCTGCATAAACTGTTTTACCATATGTCAATATATAACAAAAACACGCATATAAAATTGTGTACTTTTCACAATCTCACATGCGTATCTACTTCTTTTTCTACGATATAGAAACTTCCTTTTCTCTCTGCCCGTTCACACCTCCGGCAGTGTTCTTCCCGACAGTTCCAGGGGGATCAAGATCCTGAGGCTGAACCAGTTATCCCGCGCATCGATCTGCACTTCCCCATTATATTTATGGACAGTATATCTGAGACTCTTCAGTCCATATCCGTGCATACTCTGTTCCTTTTTACTCGTGACCGGAAGCCCCTTTTCAAATCGGATCTCCCCTTCATAGTAATTCTCAAACCTTATAATAAGGAAACTCTTCTCCGAAAACGCATCCACATGGATCATCCGCTTTGCATAATCCTTGATCTTCAGTTCGCACTCGATAGCATTGTCCAACGCATTTCCGAAGATCGAACAGATATCCATAACATCCATAGTGTCAAAAAGCTTTCCGTCGATCACACAGGTCATATCGATCTTGTGCTGCATACAGCGCAGATTCTTACTGGTAAGCACAGTGTCAAGCACCTGATTTCCCGTTTTATTCATAGCTTCATAGTCGTGGATCTCGTGTTCCAGCTTGTCGAGATATTCCTGACGCTGAGGCGCATTCGCGTCAGCTCTGAGCGCGATGATATGGTTCTTCAGGTCATGATATCTATAATTGATCAGATCCACCGTCCTCTGCGCCTGTTTGTACTGCTCATACTGGCTGTTCAGGATCGTCTGGATCGTTTCGAGTTCCCGCTGCATATGGGTGGATTTTCCCTGCGACTGATAGGCATAAAGGATAGCGAGTCCCCCTAAGTCTACCAGTGTCCTCATGTTGAATATCTCCATGCTGTCTCTTCCGGCAAAAGGGATCTCCACCGGGAGGAAACCAAGATTGCTTACCGCAAATATAAGGAGTGCCGCTACAACCGTCATGATAGTCTCAGTGCGTGTCACCTTGTACTCTTCATCCGCTAATGCAACGCTCCTGCCAAGCTGCCATATAACGAAAAATACAATACCATATACCACAGCTAATATGACTGTTTCCCATACGATCCCCCGCAGACCGGCAATATCATGGAGATAACACCGAATCTGCCACTCGATAGAAGCCGCGAACTCAGAGGCGATAAAAGCAGTACAACAGCTGCATACGGCATTATTCAGCGTCGTTTTCGTACATATACTGATATAACAGAACATCAGGAGCACAGCGCCGTGATCATCCTCGGAATATCCGGCAGGTTTGTCATAAATTCCGTCATTGTCATGAGCGTTCCCCCCAGTACCTCGTCAGTTCCTGCATAAACTGCTTCATCCTCGGACGGCTGATCAGAAGCCGTTCGCCATGGATAACGGCATATTTATCCTGTACACCGTCCACATGCTCCAGATTCACAAGATAACACTTATTGATCCGGGAAAAATCCATCCCTTCCATCGCCGTCTCCACAGACTTCATCGTCCCGGAAGACACTGAGGTCCCGTCCTTTGTGTGGTAGATCAGATTATGACCTTCACTCTCGATGTAATAAATGTCAGAGAGCTCCATCCGCATGACGCCGCCTTTCACCGGTATCGTAACTCTCTTCCGGCTGCTCCTCTTCTTCAACTTAGCCACGGCGCGCCCGAACTTCTGGCTGAACGTAAAGTAAGACACCGGCTTAAGTATATAGTCCAGCGCTCCCACTTCATATCCCCGGATCGCATACTGGGGCGCGTTGGTTATAAATATGATAGCCACCGAGGCATCCGACTTCCGGATCTCCTCCGCCGCAGTCATGCCGTCTATGAACTTCATCTCGATATCCATCAGGATAATGTCAAACTGCGCCTTGTAAAAAGCCGCGATCTCATCCCCGTCATGGTAGACCGTCACTTCGATCTGCTCGCCGGATTCCTGCTTGTACCGCTCCAGATAATCCTTTAATACAGAAATATAGCTTTCCTCGTCTTCTACAATCGCAATCCCGAGCATAGCGCCCCCCTGTTCTCTCTATTTGTGCAGTCGTGATGATTTTGAACTGTTTTATTTCCAACAGATCCATCTTCGCTCAATATCATTTCATCCAGACCCAGACAACCTCGCTGTTTCCCATACTGGTCATATTGGCAGTGAGGAACTGTGTCTCTATTCCCAATGTCTTTAATTTTTTATGCTGTTAGTTCTGAAACATATTTATCTTTTTCGGTCCACAGGGCCGGATTAATACCATATTCTTTCAGTGCTCCAATCGCATCATCAGACACTTTTTTATCACTGTTTTGAATAAAAGCATATAGTTTAGCTTCATGCTGCCGCGTATCTCTGGTATCATTCCACGCAAAAATAATATTTCTTGCTGCATTCAAATCCATATTATTTACAACCTTAATGAATCTTTCTGCAGATTTGTGGGATCTGGCAATTGCAAAATCAAAATGTGTTGTCAATTTGCTCTTACCTGTAAGACAAATATTATCAACATACCGCACGTCATGCAGATCAAAGAATTTTTGTACATCCTCTAAGAACACAGATTGAATATTACTCCGCGACAAATAGAACATATCGCCAACTTTAATCATACATTGTGCCAACATATGCTTTTTTAGCGGAAAATCGCTGACGGTACAATTCACTGTCAACTCGTCAGCGTCTGTCTTTGTTACTCCATGTGCCGATATGATGGATTCCAAAATCATTTTTCTTCTGGTACTGCCAGAAAACTCAAATCCGCCTAACTGCAGATCACCAAGCGTCGCTCCATCATCGGTTATGGTATACGTCTCATTCCCGTTATCAATAATATACATTTCTATATGATCATTATTACGGTCTAAAAAAGGCAATGTTATGCGATACGTTGTTTCGTTCACTTTATACTGATCAATATTCTGTTTTAACCAGTCTACATATATTTTTCCAAAATCCATATCCGTTTTTGTTTTCATCATATCACACCCTGCACATTATCTATACATATATTACAATACTCACAGAACCTTGAAAAAATTGTCATAAAATCAATTCTATCCTGATCCGGTTTTACAGGTATAACAGTTCCCAAGTCATATGCCCATGGAAGATTACCTGTATCATTATCCGTTTCCCGAAAAATATGTATATGATTTCTGGAAGTCAGCGTCCCATCCGGATTACGATGCGGCGGTGAATCTATATCGATTCGAACAAGCGGCTGCTTTGTTACTGCATATCTATTTTGCATTTTAAATTTTGACAGTTCAATTCGTCCACGTCTGTCAATATCCAGATAGAACTTGTCTCTGGACTCCCTACTTTCTAAGTCATATGTCTCAAATTCGCCATTCCTTGGCAACTCAATATTATCCTTTACAAATATTTTCGTCAATGCCATAAGTTTTTTAAATTCTGAGTTTGTCATTTCTGCATCATCCTTTGAACTTTTATTAATCATACCACATTCTCAGTGGGCTGCCTATTATTTTGTTCATGAGTTTACCAACCTATGGTCTAAGCCGCCAGTAAAAATCGGAATAGAAAACCCCGGGAGCTGCAACTCCCGGGGTTTTCGCTGTTCCAAATGGAACCTCATTTCTTTTTACCCATGCATACTATATCATATGCTCCGGCTATAATCAAGTATACCTGTTTTTCAGGTTTTTATTCAGCCTTGTCAGCTGCATATACGTCTACCAGTTTCTTCAGGTATGCGTATCTCTCCATAGCTTCCTGCTCGTTGATCGCAAACAGTCTTGCAGCCTTCTCCGGATTGGATCTCTTCAGGGCATTGTAACGGACCTCGCCGTCAAGGAATGCCTGGTAATCCTCTTCCTTCGGCTCTTTGCTGTCAAGTGAGAACTTGTCTCCCTCTGCAGCCGGATTGAACCGGAAGTTATTCCAGTATCCGCACTCTACTGCAAGCTGCTCCTCTGTCTGAGCCTTGCTCATACCCTTCTTGATACCGTGGTTGATACACGGAGCGTAAGCGATGATGAGTGACGGTCCCGGATAAGCCTCAGCCTCTGTGATGGCTTTGACTGTCTGGTTGAAGTCAGCACCCATAGCGATCTGTGCAACGTATACATATCCGTAGCTCATTGCCATACCTGCAAGGTCTTTCTTCTTCGTCTCTTTACCGCCTGCTGCGAACTGTGCTGTAGCACCTGTCTTTGTAGCCTTGGAGGACTGTCCGCCTGTATTGGAGTAAACCTCTGTATCGAATACCATGATATTGATGTCCTTGCCGCTTGCAAGTACGTGGTCAACACCGCCGAATCCGATATCGTAAGCCCATCCGTCACCACCGAATACCCACTGGGATTTCTTAGCGAGGAAGTCTTTATTCTTCAGAAGTTCAGCTTTCTCTGCACGGTCGCATCCGCATTTCTCCAGAGCTGCTACGAGATTGTCTGTAGCTGTTCCGTTTGTAGCGCCGCATCCGAATGTATCAAGGTACTCCTGAGCTGCTGCCTTAACGTCTGCATCTTCTGCATCCTCAGCAAGTTTAGCTACAAGGCCTTTCATTCTGTCACGGATCGTATTCTGAGCGAGCAGCATACCATATCCGAACTCAGCATTGTCCTCGAACAGGGAGTTACACCAAGCCGGTCCTTTGCCTTCCGGAGTCACCGTGTAAGGTGTGGACGGTGAGGAGTTACCCCAGATAGAAGAACATCCTGTTGCGTTTGCAATGTACATTCTGTCACCGAAGAGCTGTGTGATCAGCTTAGCGTACGGTGTCTCTCCACATCCGGCACATGCGCCTGAGAACTCAAGCAGCGGCTGTTTGAACTGGCTTCCCTTTACAGTTGTCTCTTTGAATTTTGCAACAACTTCCGGTTTTACCGGGATCTCTCTTCCGTAATCGAAGAAGTCCTGTTTACCGGCATTTTCTTCCATATTGCCCATAACGAGAGCTTTCTCGCCCTTCTTGCCCGGACATACGTTAGCACATGATCCGCATCCTGTACAGTCGTAAGCAGATACAGTCATGGAGAATTTCATTCCCGGCATACCGATCATGTCGAGCGCTTCCATTCCTTCCGGAGCTTTCGCAAGCTCGTCCTCTGTGAGGGCTACCGGACGGATAACAGCGTGCGGACATACATATGCACAGCGGTTACACTGGATACAGTTCTCCGGTTTCCATACCGGGATATCTACTGCGATACCACGTTTCTCGTATGCGGAGGAACCTGACGGTGTAGAACCGTCTACATAGTCGTTGAATGCAGATACCGGAAGTGTATTTCCTTCCTGTGCATTTACCTTAGCCTGTATATTCTTAACGAAATCAACAACGTCTTTTCTTCCGTTCTCGTCTACCTTCGGTGTTGCAAGTCCTTCATCAGCTGCGTCTTTCCAGCTCTCCGGAACTGTTACTTCAACAACCTGTTTTGCACCTGCATCGATCGCATCGTAGTTCATCTGTACGATCTTGTCACCTTTTCTTCCGTAAGTAGCTTTAGCAGCAGCCTTCATCAGGTCAATTGCCTCTTCTTCCGGAATGATGGCAGCAAGTTTGAAGAACGCAGACTGGAGAACAGTATTGATACGTCCGCCAAGTCCGATCTCTTTACCGATCTTGATACCGTCGATCGTGTAGAACTTGATATTGTGATTTGCAATGTAAGCTTTAACCTGTCCCGGAAGATGTTTCTCAAGGCCTTCCATATCCCACGGACAGTTCAGAAGGAATGTACCGCCGTCTACAAGCTCCTGTACCATGTTGTACTTGTCCACATAGGACGGGTTGTGGCATGCTACAAAGTTTGCCTGATGGATCAGGTATGTAGATTTGATCGGAAGTTTACCGAAACGCAGGTGAGACATTGTAACACCGCCGGATTTCTTTGAATCATAATCAAAGTATGCCTGAGCGTACATGTCTGTGTTGTCACCGATGATCTTGATGGAGTTCTTGTTCGCTCCGACTGTACCGTCAGCGCCAAGTCCCCAGAACTTACAGTTGATCGTTCCTTCCGGTGTCGTAACGAGCGGCTCGTCAGCTTTCAGTGACAGGTGTGTCACGTCATCCTCGATACCGATCGTGAATTTCTGTTTCTCGTCATTGTGATATACAGCAACGATCTGAGCAGGTGTCGTGTCCTTGGAACCAAGTCCGTAACGTCCTGTGTAGATCGGCACTGCGTCGAATTTGGAACCTTTGAGCGCTGCGACAACATCGAGATACAGCGGCTCGCCCATAGCTCCCGGCTCTTTTGTCCTGTCAAGTACGGAGATCTTCTTAACAGTATCCGGAATCGCATCGATGAGAGCCTGTGCGCAGAACGGTCTGTACAGACGTACCTTAACAACGCCGACTTTCTCGCCTGCTTTCATCAGGTAATCGATCGTCTCCTCGATCGTATCGCAGACGGAACCCATAGCAACGATGACGTGCTCTGCGTCCTCAGCTCCGTAGTAGTTGAACAGCTTATAGTCTGTTCCGATCTTAGCATTTACCTTGTCC
>DWVY01000046.1 GCA_019119995.1 Candidatus Mediterraneibacter faecavium
CTATACTAATTTTTGAGTTTGGCTTGCGACACCATTCTCATTTTAGCATAGGAGGCTTTTTATTCATATCCTACACGCTCCTGCTTACTCCATTCTCCCCAGCATAGCTGGGGGATTAGACCTTTCATTTAAAAAAGAACCGCGGGATACTGGATCTGATCCTGTTCCTCGCGGCCATTAATCTTGTAGCGTCCGTCTACAACGCGGCGCTGCCTGCCATGCTCCTCTCCCGCGAAGGAGGAAGCCAGACCGCACTGGCTCTTGTCAATACGTGCACCGGTCTGGCGAACGTCATCGGGAGCGCTGCCGTCACACTTCTCCCGGCTCCGAAAAACCGGGTAAAGGTGATCTGCCGTTCCCTTCTGTTTTCCATGAGCACAGAGAATTTTCTGCTCGCTCTGGGACGCAGCACGCCGGTGTGGTGTTTTGGTGCTGTCCTGGGCTGGCTGTTCATACCGGTCATGAACACAAATATGGACGCCCTCTTCCGCTTGCGCATCCCTGTGGAAATGCAGGGGAGGGTTTACTCAGCAAGGAACACGTTTCAGTTTTTTACCATCCCGCTCGGATATCTGCTGGGCGGATTTCTGGTAGACCGAGTGTTTGAACCATTTATGCAGATACAGGATGCAGACAGCATTTTCACCCTCGCATTCGGTTCGGGCAAGGGTTCCGGCGCGGCACTTCTGTTCTTCGTGATCGCGTTTGCCGGCATACTCGTCTGCCTGTATTTCCAGAGAGACCGGTATATCAGGGAATTGGATAACGATAAGTAATGAGCATAAACAATAGGATGAAGATACTCTGATTCCCTTACTCAATGAGGAGGCGTACTTTCCTGCGCCTCCTCTTTCTGCTTTACAAGTAAGGGAATCGTTCTTACATCAATGATAAAGGGTTACGTAACGTCAATGTCAAGCGGTAATTTCTCCCGTGCATATTTCTCTGCTGCCGATCACAAATTCTACTGTCTGGCCCCCCAGGCGAAGCACGACTTTTTTCTCTTTTTCATCCCGGTTAAGAAGCACGAATACAACGTTCCCATCCGGATTCACAAATGCGGTTACATCTAACATCTCAGTATAACGGCTCAGTGCGATCCGCTTTGCTCCGGGCTTTATGAAATGAGAAAAATGCCACAAATGTTTCTGAATGGTCTGCGCTTGCAGCTCTTTTTTCTCTGTATCGTATAAAAACGGCGCCAGGCAGTAATTGCCGGCATGGTTCGGCCCTCCTTTTTCATCCAGGAGAACATTCCAGTCATAAAAAGCGGTAATCCCGTGGCTCAGATCCCCGATTATCTCGTGCGAGAGACAGAGGGCGCTCTCAGACATATTTTCAGGACCGAATTTCCTATACTCGATCGCACTCTCGGAAAGGATCAGTTTCAACTCCGGATAAAAGCGCCGCAGCAGATCCAGGTTTTCAAAATGATCCCCGCTGTACCAGTGGCACGCCACGCCGGATACCATTTCCGCCGCTTTTCCCTTTACGATCTCCTCCGCACGCTCAAAGGCTCTCTCTTTGTTGTGATCCCAGATAAATACTTCTATGTCCTTAAATCCATGTTTTATTAACGCGGGATACATAAATTCTTCGAGAAATTTCTTCTCTTCACCGGCTGTGTAAACACAGGAATCCCATGTCTGCACAGCCTTGGCCTCATTTTGAAGGCTGATCCTCTGCACCCGGAACCCTCTTTTCTTAAATTCATCAATATACCGGCAGATATAGTCCGCCCACAGGCCGGCATATTCCCACTTTAATTTCCCGCCGTATCTTCGTTCTCCGTTTGTCTTCATAAAGGCCGGAGGCGACCAGGGTGAGAGCATGAGTTCCACTCGGTTTCCCGTCATTTTCTGAATGTCCTGCAGCATGGGGAGAATATACTTTTCTGTTCTCTCAAAAGAAAATGTCTTCAGACTTCTGTCGTTTTCGTCTGACATCGCCTCGTACATCTCTGTAGAGAAATCGCAGCTGTCCATATGGACGCGTATCAGTCGGTAATTCATCTCCTTCTCAGAAAAATACGCGGTCAGCAAAGCCTGTTTATCAGCCTGGCTCATCAGGGAATAGACATATGCGGACGAGTCTGTGACCGCTCCCCCAAATCCTTCAAATTCCTCGAATTTCCTGTCCGGATATAAATTAACCACTTCATTTTCTATTCCGTTTATATCCTCCGCAAATTCCATCTCGCGCTGATCCGTCTCCAGATGCCGATTTTTTTCTTTTGTTGTCGTCAGTTTTAATTTCATTCCAATCCTCCACAAACATGTTGTCGCCTTACAGGCCGCCTAAACTTCTGCAAATTCAAGCCGCTTCATACATATGTCGCCGCTTACTGCCCGGATTGAGACCGTGGTATGTCCGCTGTCGGATAATTTTATGTTTCCTTCGATCTTCTTATCTGTGCTTTTCACAGAAAAACGGTAAGAACTCTCTGCGTCTGACACCTCGATACGCGCCCCTTTTTCCGTTTCGCAATCTATTGTCAGGATCATATCTTTTTCCCCGTTTACCGTATATCTTACCTGTTCTCCCTCGCGCAGGAGCAGTGCATATCGCTCCCACTGGCAGTCGAACGGGAACTCCTTTTCTCCTTCTTTTCGTTGCTCGATCAGATAGCGTCCGCAGCCCTTCCTATATTCCACCTCCGGATTCTCCGTGCTGTAAGTGTATTCCTTTTCTGCAGGCTCGTCAAAATCTATCGCTAACAGAGAAAAACTCTTTCTTCTCTGGATATGGTTCGTCACTTCGGGATGAAGATCGCAGTTCTCCAGGCGGATATGCTCCAGATATTCATCGAAAATTTTTCTCGCAGCTTCATATCCCGGGTGCGCGCCTCCTCTGACATAATCTAAAATTTTTTCATAGTCTTCCGGCGCTTTGACAGAGCAGGGAGAATTGGTGCATTCCATCTTTTTCCATGGCCACAGATTATAGCCGATCCCCAGAGACTCGGCCAGAGGATACAGAGCTGCGTACCATTCATTACGGTTTTCTCCGGTCTCTCCCATCCACAGGGGAACGTCAAGCTGTTCCGCCTTTTCTATAAAAAGCTCCAGACATTTTTTCTCCGGTTTTTCCGCGTACCTGTGGAAATGAAGCACCATATTGTCGTCCAGTTTCCTGGTCAGGCAATCGAAATCTGTCGCCCAGTGTGCTCCTTCGATACTGATCATATGTTTCTTGTCCTTTTTGCGGATGCGGCTGATAGCGTCTTCGTAAAACCTGTAAATTTCCGGAATCAGGCAGTCATATTCTCCCGGTGCGACCGGTTCGTTCAGAAGGTCATATCCGCCCACCGCTTCGCGATCCGCATATTCTTCAGCCAGTCTTTCCCACAAAGCCAGCGCCTTTTCCCGCGGATCCTGATCGGTAAACAGCCTCGGCACATCGTCAATACTGTCGTCGATGTTTGCCCCCGTCTGTCCGCCCGGGGCTGCATGAAGGTCGATAAACGCATATATGTCGGCTTCTTCACACCAGTCGATACATCTCCTCAGAAGATCAAATCCTTCCTGTTTCCACCTTATGCCTTCGTCTTCCTCCATAAAAAGACGCCAGTTCAGCGGGATCCGCACAGAATTGTACCCCAGCTTTGCCATATATAAAATATCTTCCCTGCAGATATACTCTTCTCTGAATCTGCGCCAGAACATTTCTCCGTATGCTTTTCCGCAAAGTTCTTCCACTACTCTTTCGATCCTTCGCGGACGGTCAAACCGTTCGGCTCCGTCAGCCAGCCACATATACCCTTCCGGAACCATCCAGTTCCCCAGGCCCCAGCCGGATAAGATCACTTCGCCCCGATCGTTTACGATCTTACGTCCGGCCGCTCTTAAAAATCCGTTTATCGTTTTTGCTCTTCTTTCCATCCTGTTTCTCCTTCGCTCTGTTGTCTCCTTCGCTCTGTTGTCTCTTTTATCCTTTGACGGCTCCGTCTGCGATTCCCCGCATGATCTGTTTCTGGAATACGATATACAGCACGATAGCCGGAAGAGCCGCCAGGATCAGCGCGCTCAAAATTGCCGTCCAGTCGCTGCTGTACTGGCCGAACAGAGTATTCGTCGAGAGCAGCAAAGTATATTTTTCATTATCCGAAAGCACGATCAACGGCAGGAGGAAATCATTCCATACCCATAACATATTTGTAATGCACACTGTCGCTGTAGTTGCCTTCAGCATCGGGAACACTATCAGGAAAAATGTCTTGATAGACGAGCATCCGTCGATCGCAGCCGCTTCTTCCAGCTCGATCGGAATGCTTTTTACAAAGCCGTAATAAATAAAGATCGCCATACTTGTTCCTGTTCCTGCATAGATCAGTGATAATCCGGCAAGTGAATTTTTCAATCCCAGGCTGAGCACTACTTTGTAGAGCGGAATCATGATCGAGCTGAACGGAATCAGCATGGAAAAGACAAACAGTCCGTAGATCACTTTAGCCAGCTTCGTCTTTGTCCGGCATAGTTTCCAACCTGCCATCGCAGAGAAAAGGCAGATGAGGATCACTGAGAAAGCTGCCAGAAACACTGTATTTCCAAGGCTTCTCCAATATGACATCTTGTCAAAGGTACGAATATAATTTTCAAGATCCAGAGCTTTTGGCAGAGCGATCACATTACTTAAAAGCTCTCCATTTGTTTTAAATGAGTTCATCAAAGCCAGGAGGATAGGCGCCATCGTAAACAGTCCGACTATTCCGAGCAGCACCTTGATCGTAATCTGATAAGCGCGCTTACGTCTTTTCATAATTCTTCCTCCTTCTTCTGCATGATCTTTAACTGTACCGCAGTAATGACAAAAATGATCAGGAAGAGCACGGTTGATTTAGCTGTAGCGTATCCGTACCGGATATTTCCCTGAAAAGCTTCCTCATAAATGTTGATCGCAACGGATTGCGTACTTCTTCCCGGGCCGCCCCCTGTCAGTGAATAGATCACGTCAAATACCTGGAACGCGGAGTTTAACGTCCAGAAAATGCAGATCGTCAACGCCGGCCTGATCATCGGGAATGTGACGTTCCAAAACTTCTGCCATCCGTTCGCCCCGTCAAGCGCCGCCGCTTCCAAAAGATGGGCAGGCACTCCCTGCAGGCCTGCCATATAGATGATCATCAGATATCCGATGCATCCCCACGCCGCCACGATAACAATCGAAAGGAACGCGTATTTACTGTCTCCCGCCCAGGATTTGTCCAGGAATTTCCAGCCGAAATTATCCGCCATGTAATAGAATACCTTATAGAAAATAAACTGCCACATATAACCGCCGATGATCATACTTATCATATTCGGGAGGCAGAATATCGTCCTGAAAACGCCCTTTCCTTTTTTAACAGACTCAACCGCGACCGCAAGTATAAGCGCAGCTGCATTTGCAACAAGCAGCAGGGCGATCACATATAACGTCGTAAACTTAAGCGAATCCCAAAAATATGTATCTGTCAGCAGCTCCACGAAATTTTCCATACCGACAAAATCATATTCCCGGCTTAATCCGTTCCAGTTCGTCAGTGAATAGAAAATACCGCTCACCGCGGGATAAAGTTTAAATATGATATATACTGCCAATGCCGGCAATGTAAATAAAAGAAGACTGACATTACCGTTTCTTTTATATTTCATTCCTGTTCCTCTCTTTCCTGTACGTTCCAAAACCTGTAACGCTTATCTTTGCTCCTGATTTTTATAAGAGTTAAAGATAGCAGAACACTTTTCTCATGTTCTGCTATTTTTATCTCTTTTAAAATATCTGTTTACTGCGCAAGTTTATTTGCTTCCTGGAACGCCTGGTCCAGTCTCGGAATAATGTCGTCTACCGTAACATTCCCCACATAAAGCTCCTGGAGCAGTTTCCCCTGCTCGTCGGTTACTGCTGACGGAAGTACCAGATCCTGATAGGATCTTCCCTCTTCCACATATTTATAAGCTTCCTGCACCCACGGAGTCGTCTCATAGTCATGGCACGGAGCGATCGGGTTAAAGCCGCAGTCCTGGAATAACTGAGAAGAATCTTCATCGTCCAATACATAATCTGCGAATTTCATCGCCAGTTCTTTCTGCTCGCCGCCTTCATATACTCCGAGCACGGTTGATGTAGACAGATTGATCTTCGTACACTCTTCATTGTCATTTACCGGGAGCGGGAACATTCCTATCTGAAGATCCGGATTGGTTTCCATCATTGTCGCGGTGGAGAATCCGTTCACATACATCGCAGCCTTTCCGTTTGCAAAATCGGCCGCGCCCATTTCCGCGCCTTCTTCCATCGCACGGTCTGTACCGTTCTCCATGATCAGATCGATCACATCGAAAATTTCTTTTACTTCCTCGTAAGAACCCTGATCCTCATACATGCGGTCCAGCCAGTCTGTCTTTTCTCCGGAGACAAGGCCGCCCAGAGTCAGTGCTGTCATAAGCTGAGGAACCCACTGCTCCTGGAAAGCAAGCATAAACGGCGTATATCCTTTTGCTTTCAGTTTTTCACATACCTGCCTGAGATCATCTAAAGTTTCCGGAAGCTCGATCCCCGCGTCTTCAAACATCTCTTTGTTGTATACAACGCCCCATGCGGTACTCTCGATCGGAACCGCCATCACTTTTTCGTCAACCATCACCGTCTTTTTAACATCGTCATATACTTTTGACACTCCTTCTGAGCCTGTAAGATCAGCCAGATATCCGGCCTCCGTATATTTTGCGATATTATTTGCGTGGATCGTGAAAAGATCCGGTGCGTCGTCCCCGGTGAGCCTTGTCTGCAAGACGCTGTCATACTGGTCGGAACTTGGCATTTCCAGATTTACTTTTACCTTGATGTTCTCTTCCTCCAGCATTTTTTCCTCAAACTGCCTGCAGTAACCTTCCCACTGTTCCATATACTGAGGGAAACTCATCAAAATATTCAGTTCCGCCTCCTCAGGTTTTTCTCCGTTGTCCTCTGAGCCTCCGCTGCCGCATCCGACCGCAGATGCCGTCAGGGCCAGGCACAACATGATTGACAATACTTTCTTTTTCATACCCTTTCTCCTCCTTTTGTCAGGTGTTTGTTGTTGTCCTTATTATATGGATGATCAGGGTCTTATTCTTTGTCCGGATTTAAGAATTCTTATTGTATTTTTTAATCTTTTTTCTGCTCGTGCGCTATCTTTTGTAACATTTCACTAGGCGCTGTGCCGTAATATTTTTTAAACGCCCGGTAAAAACCTCCAAGCTCCTGATATCCCACTGTCTCGGCTACGTCTTTGATGGCCATCTTTTCAACCAAAAGCAGTTCTTTGGCTTTTTTCATTTTCAGATCTGTCAAATACCGGGAAAAATTGATCCCCACTTTATCTTTAAACCATTTGCTCAGATACTCCCTTGTCACGCAAAAATAATCCGCGGTTTCTTCCAGCGTGATCCCCCGCAGATAATTTTCCCTGATGTAACGCTCCGCCTCTTCCAGATTGATCCTGTGTTTCTCCGCCGCCTTTTGTCCAATGGTTCCGGAAACCGTATCAGCCAGCCTCTCCATCGCTATGACCATATCGTCAAGTGAAAAATCTGTTCCAAATACAAAATTTGCATTTTGAGGCTGCTGGATCTCCTCATATGAGTATCCGTTATCCCGTATATATCTGTGGATCAGATTATACAGGTCATAATATATATACACCGAGACGTCTTTGGCAGGCTCTTTCCCCTCGTTTCTCCGTATGAGTTCCCGCACTTCCGCGAAGCACGCTTCGATCGCGCTCCTGTCGCTTTTCTGCATGGCTTTATAAATCTTCTCTTTTAATCCGGCATACTCGCCGATCCATGTTTTCTGCAGGACTTTGTCCATATTCAGCTCTGCGTTTTCTTCTCTCTTCCTCGCCTTTTTCTTCAATTCCTGTATGCATCTCTTAAGCTGTTCATTCAATTCGTCCGGTTTTACAGGTTTCAGGATGTAGTCTATCGCCTGATAACGAAGCGCAGTCCTGACATAGGCAAATTCATCATAGCCGCTGATGTATAAGATTTCAGATGTGCAGTTTCTTTTCCTTAATTCCTCACCAAGCTTTAGCCCATCCATATTCGGCATTTTTACGTCTGTTATGATAATATCCGGATTTAAACTCAGTGCGAGTTCCAGGCCATATTCTCCATCAGAGGCTTCCGCCACTATTTCAATGCCTAATTCTTTCCATTTTCCCACATAGCGCAGCACGTCCCTTGTCCAGCTTTCGTCATCTATAATAATCGCCGTATATGTTTCTTCCATTTTATTTCTTTCCTTTTCCGTCAGTTTTGTTCTTTCACTGCTTTTAGTTTAACAGTGATCTTTGTTCCTTCACCCTGTCTGCTCTCCACTTTTACTCCGAACTCTTTTCCGGACTGGATCCGGATCCTGGCATTCACATTTTTTAATCCGATATGTGCCGAATCATTCAGAGACCCCCTGTCGTCGCCGCTCATCTCTCTTTGTATCTCTTTCATCTTTTCCGGGGCGATCCCCAGCCCATTATCTGTTATTTCGATGATCATAGTTTCTTCCTGCAGATATGCTTTTATACAGATCCTCCATTTCCCTTTTCTCTCCCGCAGCCCATGTTCAAAACAATTCTCCACCAACGGCTGGAGGATCAATTTGGGAATATACGTTTTTAATGCTCCGTCGCTGATATCCATCTCGCGTTCCAACCGCTCGTCAAATCTGCAGTTCTGAATGAACATGTAGCTGTTCAGATACTGTAATTCCTTTTCCAGCGTGACGGTCTCTTCCGCAAAACTGATCGCATATCTCAGAATATCGCTTAAGGCCGTCACCATCGAGTAGATCTCTTTTCCCTTTCCAGTGATGGCCATTCCGGCTATCATCTGCAGACTGTTATACAGAAAATGGGGATTGATCTGCGCCTGCAGAGCCCTTAACTGCGCGCTCTTCTTTTCAATCTCGCTTTGGTACTCTCTCTGAACAAGATCCTGGTTTTTGAGCATCATTTTGTCAAAGCTTCTCTGGAGAAGGCCGATCTCATCATTCCTTTTTATCTCTTCAGTCACAGTAAAACTGCGGATATCCGTATTCTGCATCTTTTTTGTAAGCGATACAATAGGTTTGCTGATCACTTCAGACAGGATTGCAGATAAAATGATCACGGCAATAAAAGCACATGCCATGATCACAACAGAAAGGATAAGAGTCGCTCTTAACTGTTCTCTGATCAATTGATCCGGAACGACATATGTCAGAGCCATTTTCCCGTTACTGATGGATTCATGAAAATAGAAGCAGCTTTGACCGTAAATATTTTCGGGCGTATCCCCTTTTTGCTCTCCGATCCGTAAATCTTCCATGATCTTCTCGTCAATCTCTCCGGTTCCATCCCCTATCTTTTTCAGGATCGCTCCTTCATCATTATAAAGGATCGCCGTTTCTCCGGGCATCATGTCTTTTTCGATCTGGTCTGCAAACGCATATTGATTCAGTCGGACTACGATTGCTGCAACAATCCTGTTTGTCGAAAATTCCCTGACCTGATGAAGTATCAGAAAATCTTCTCCGTCTTTACGGATCACACAGTTCGTCTGAAGATCCGCATCCCGCGTTTCCCAGATCTCTCTCAATTTCTCCCACCGCTGGGATACGAATTTGTCTCTGGTGGCGACATATCCGTTCTCTGTATTGTAATCATAGATCTCAATAGAAATGATCTCAGGATACATATTCAGCACTTCTTCAAAGTTCTCCCGGATGCTCCGCAGGATGCTTTCTTCCCATTCGCTCCCCATCGCAACGGAAATAAGATGATTTTTTATCTCCTTGTCAACTTCTACATCATAAAAAACTTCCGAATAATTATTCAGCTCCACCGTGAGCTTGTCATTCATCCACTCCATCCCGATCTCACGATTTCTGATGAGCTGCTGCCTCATACTCCTCTGCGTGATATAAATCGAAAATATTGCCATCAATATGATCGGTATCAGCGAAATTAAAAACATAGCTCCGAAAATTTTCTTTCGGATGGAAATATTCTTCATATTCTTCCTCCCGTTATTACTTTCTCACTATATCGCCCGTGCAGAGCGTAAAATCAGCCTTTCTTCAGAAACACATATTCTTTTTCACTGGACAGATTTTCTGCGAACTGATATCCCAGCCTGTCAAACCCTTTGATCCGCTCCGGCTCCTGCACGTCGTTCTCCGCCAGATAACGCACCATCTCGCCTCTCGCCATCTTGGCGAACGTTCCCTTCTGCTTTACTTTCCCGTCCGTCAGTTCTCCAAACACAATGGTCAGATATCTGTCTTCGGACGTCAGGTACTTCTCCACACATTTGGAGTACTCTTTCGACGCCAGATTGACGATAAGACTTCCTCCCCCCTGTTCTTCCCATGTCACTTCCCGGTACAGCTTATCGCCCCAGAATCTATACAGATCGCCGGCCTCGGATGCCTTTGCCTGCATCTCAAGTCTGTAGGGCGTTACACCGTCAAAAGGCTTAAGCACTCCGTAGAATCCCGACAGGACCCGCAGATGCTCCTGTATATAATCCGTCTGCGCACCGCCGAATACGGCAGGCGCCATATACTGGTACTGGATCCCCTCATAGGCGATCACCGCCGGCGTGAGATTCCGTTCCAGATCCATCTCCTGAAATCTTCTGTAATTCTGTTCTGCGATCTTATCATTGCACTTCCACAGATCCTTTGCCTGCGCAAATGTAAGATTCCTCATCCATGCAAGAAGCTCTGCCGTCTCATCGAGAAAAACAGGTACGCTCCTGCACGCCAGGGTATCTGTGTCAATATTCATCTTTTTCGCTGGTGAAATAATGATCTTCATAGTATTCTCTCCATTGCCAGGATCTTTTGGATCCCCTGCGCCACACCGTTTTCATCATTTGAAGCGACAATTTCATCTGCGGCGTCTCTGCATTCCGGGGACGCATTTGCCACGGCAAAACCGATCCCGGCAAACTTGAGAAGCCCGCTGTCATTATCCCCGTCGCCGAAGGCGGCAAGTTCTTCTCTTATCAGTCCGAGATATTCCAGCAGGAACTTTGCGCCGGATTCCTTGCCCGCATCTCTGTGGGAGATCTCAAGAAGCTGTCTCACAGAAGATGTGATATACACATCCCTGACATTTTCCCGGAGATTTTTCCACAATCTGCGCTTCATATCCTCGCTTTTTACCACAAGGTCGATGCAGTCCAGTTCCGACCTATGTGCCCGGATAAATGTCCTCATATCCTCAACCGGCATGCGGGTGCTCTGTATGTAGGGAACCGCCTGCGGCATAGCTCCGAAACGCACCGGATCCGCCACATAACGGCTCTCTGCAAAAGCCCTGCCGTCGATAAACGCCTCGTAAGATATCTCTGTTTCATATATTTCTGTTTCAGGCACTTCTATTTCAGACATTTCTGCCGCTTCTCCATATGTAGCCTTTATCCGCTCCGTCTCTGTGTGCCGCAGGATATCCTCTACAGACTCCGGAGTCATCTTGAACTGCCGCAGACATTTTCTTTCACGCAGATCATAGACTGCCGCTCCGTTGGATGTAATTGCATATCGTACGCCTGTGATATCCGTGATCTCCGCCGGCAATGAATCCAGCGAACGTCCGCTCGCCACCACTACATGAACGCCGGCTGCGGCAGCGCTCTCGACCGCTGCTCTGTTTTCTTCACTCAGATGCCCCTGACTGTCCAGCGTCGTCCGGTCCAGATCAAGGGCGATACACTTTATCTTCATATTCTTATACCTCTGCACCGGCAGCCCAGTCCGCGCAGATAACTGAACTGCCTCTTTATATATCCTGCGCTTCAAATATTACCTGAGCTGCTGTTTTATATATCCTGCGCCTCAAACATCTCCTGAAATCGCAGTGCTTCCTCCATCGTATTGTGCCAGCCGTCCTTCTTAAGATCCACCTGCCAGCCTTCCGGAGTAAAACGGACTTCCACGCCCTCATTTTCCAGAAGCATCTTCTGCATATCCGCTGTCTCAAACGCCGCGGCTCCGCTTAAGATCCCTCGTGCATTTACGACCCGGTAGGCGGGAATATCATCTCCCAGCCGGTTCCGGTTCAAGGCATATCCCACCTGACGTGCATTCTTCGGTTTCCCGCAGAGGAGCGCGATCTGCCCGTATGTCGCAGCCTTTCCGTAAGGGATCGCACGGCAGACGATGGCAGCGCGTTTATAGAAATCGAAACTCATTGTTATCCTCTTGTTTCCTTCTCTTATCTGAACTGTTTCTCACTGCCGATAGAGGCGGGAATTATCCCACATCTGATATACTTTTCTGTAGTCTGCATGATCTTCTGCAGATTTTCCAGATCTGTCATCGCATTGCCTGTCTCCAGCGAGTGGTTTGCATCCTCAATAATATACAACGGAAACCCGCCTTTTTCACAGCTTTCTTTTATAGCTTCATGTTCCACCCAAGAGTCTTTTGTGCCGGTAAATGCGATCCCCGGCTGTGTCATGAACTGAAAAGACGCCTCCACCGGCGTGTAATAGATGTTTCTTGTTTTCAGGTGATGTTTTCCCGCATAAGCTGCGGATACCGCAGTCCCCACGCTCTTCGAGATAAGCAGAATGTCGTCATATGCAGAAAAATCCACATCTTTTAAGATTTCTTCCGTCTGCTCCACCGCACTGAAAAACGCTTTTTCCATCTTTTCCCTGGAACCTTTTACTCCCTTGGGGAACTTTCCGTAGGGCACTTCTGCGATCTCGTATCCGTTCTGGGACGCGATCTTCTTGCTGTAGTAGAGAAGCGGCTTGTCCGTGTGGTATCCGACTCCCGGGAAAATGACTGCAAGTTTTTTCATAGGGAAATACCTCCTAATACCTATTATTCATGTTATGTCGTTATCAATTGAGATAAATAGTATCCTTCATCTTCCTCTTTCTCACGTTTTCAAAATTTTTACAATCTTTTATTTATTTAATCGTAATATACTTCTGATTCTTGCTGTTTGGCTTATCTGGTATCGTCATAGATATCCGGCCTTGTTGAAGAAGCGGAGTTAAGTATTTACGCACGGTCTTTTTATCACGATAGCCAAGATGCTCCATAATTTCTTGTATATTTTTCGCCTCTACACAAAATCTTAATATGCGTTCCCCCATATCTGGTTCTTTAACCATGGACTTCTCATTTCTATCTGGGGGAATTTTTGTGTCAACTGGGGGAATTTCTGTTCCAACTGAGGGAATTTCTGTTCTATCTGGTACATTTTCATTACCAACTGGTGCATACACTTTTGTCTCTAATCGTTCAAAAGGAATCGTCACCACAATACTATTCTCCCTAAGTTCAATACAGTCTTCACCATAAAGTTCCGTTATTTTAGGTACACCACGTCCAGAACGTTCGCTTATATGAAGCTGAAGAAAAATATCTGACAGTTTCTGGTTGACTGGAACTGATTCTCCTGCAAAAAAGCCTTCAACTGTCTGCTTCGGCGGCAGGTGCCCCCGAGACAATATTTCAAGTCTGTCCCGGAATCCCGTAAACATTGGCGCATTTCCATCTATCCATAAATTATGCACAAATGCATTGATTACCGCCTCTCTATACGCCTCAGCATGGAACAGCGGCACTTCCTTACGTTCAACAATACGGTTTCTTTCATCTGCCTGTGGAATATTCAGTACTTCCCCATAACGAAGCACATCATCCAAAGAATACAACAGACAAGTATTTCCGAACTCTCTGACAGAATACATTGTTGTTGATTTTGACTCTCCTGAAAACAAGGAAAAACGGACTGGAATATGGCTATTGTCAGAAAGCAACTGTGCCATCAGATTATATTTTCCATCTTTCGTTAAGAGCCCGAGATTCTTTTTAAATGTACGCTTATTCAGAGTAATACCTTTCGCCTCATAGTATACAAATAATTTATTAAAGGTCAGATCCTGAAATTCCGATTCAGTATTTTCAATTGTCGGAAAACCATTTTTTAGAATATCAAACAGCCTTGATTCCCTCTCCGGGTATTCCATCAAATTCACTTTACTGGATCCGATCCGAAGATATCTCACGCGATCAAAAGCGGTAGGCACCGTTTTAGCAGCAGGTATCACAAGTACTACAATTCGTTTGCCTTCCAGCTCCATTTCATGGAAATCAAAGCTTATATCCGGTTTGACCATCCGCGCCAGATAGTGTTTGAGCGGCTCATTTCTAACATCCTGATGGATGTCAAAGGTTGTTCCCTTTATTATGTGAGTATTATTCTCTACTCCCCATACAAAGTACGCATATTCCTCGCCCACCATTGCCGCCGCATTAGACATGCCGGAAATATACTCTCCTAGCGCATGAGACTCAAACCAGTTTACTTTAAATTCAAACCATTCCTCCTCATGCTTATGGGAAATAAGGTTTTTTACAATAGATTTAAGTTCATTCATATGATCCGCTCCACAACAATGATTAATTAAAAATAAAACATCTTCAGTCTGATTTGTCGATTTCTTTTATAGTATCACACCTCTCTTCAGAAAGATACCAAAATCAAAAACCTCCCAAAGCATCTCTCGGCAATCGATGACACCTCACTTTTTCCCGGGTGCTAATAAGTATCCGGGGAATTATTTCAATTTTTCTAAGCACTTATAATTTCATAAACGCTAAAAACGGGAAGAACTCCGCAAATTTGAAATTCTTCCCGTTTTTTTATTCCTTCAGCTCTATCGCCTTCTTCGGACATGCCCCCGCGCAGATGCCGCACTCCACGCATTTCTCTTCATCCAGTTTCCAGACTTTCTCTTTTCTTTCCACATGGATCGCTTCCTGCGGGCATTTCTTCGCGCAGAGCGTACAGTAAACGCACTTCTCTGCATCCATCACAGGCTTTCCGCCTGCCGCTGCCACATTCTCTTTCTTTTCTTCCTTCGGCCTGGTAAATGTCTCGCTCTTCTTCAGGATATCCGGCTCCGTATACCCTTTCTCCATGAACAGGCATTTCTTCGGGCATGTCGCTACGCAGAACCCGCACTGCACGCAGTCGAACCGCTCGATCGTCCACGTCCCGGCTTTCCGGTCTACGCGGATCGCCTGGGAGGGACACGATCTCATGCACAGACCGCAGCTGATGCAGTTCTCGATCTCGATACGGATATGTCCCCGCATCCGCTCCGGATATTCCACAGGCTCAAAAGGATACTGTGTTGTCGCCGGTTTTTTGAAGAGGTTCTTGATCACCCTTCCGGCAAATGTAAACATTCTCGTCTTTTTCATACTGCTGCTCCTTTCCGCCTAACGCTCCGTACAGCTTATACACGGATCGATCGTCAGAACGAGGATCGGGACATCCGCAAGCTGGCACCCCTTAAGCGTCTCCACCAGCGGCGGGATATTGCTCGTCGTCGGCGTGCGCAGCCGGAAACGATCCAGATATTTCGTTCCGTTTCCTTTCACATAATAGATTGCCTCTCCTCTGGGCTGCTCGATCCGCGCAAAATACTCTCCTGACGGATTTCCTTTTACCGGCACGCTGATATCTCCGGACGGTATTTTCCCGATTGCCTCCCGGATCAGGTCAAAGGACTGGAAAAGCTCCTGAAGTCTTACCTCGCACCGCCCGTAGGAATCTCCGTCATTCGACGTGATCGGCTTTACTGTCAGATCCTTATAAGCCCCGTAGCCGAGCATGCGGACGTCATACTCCACGCCGCTGGCTCTGAGCATCGGTCCTACCGCGCCAAGCGCGACAGCTTCTTCTTTCTTCAGAACGCCTATCCCCTTCAGACGGCTCTGTACAGTGTAGTCCTGGAGGAATGTGGTCACTACGGGCTTTATGTCTTTTTCGATATCCTTGACCGCCTCCAGCAGATGATGCAGCATCATAGTGTCCATATCTTTCTGGACGCCGCCCACCTTATTGACCGAGTGGATGATCCTGCCGCCCGCTGTCTCGTCAAACATATCGAGTATCTTCTCACGGAGCCTCCAGCTCTCCATGAACAGGCTCTCAAAGCCCAGCGCATCTGCCAGGAGCCCCAGCCAGAGCAGATGGCTGTGGATACGGCTCATCTCCACCCAGATTGCACGCAGATAATTTGCTCTCTCCGGCACCTCGATGCCCATGACTTCCTCTACCGCCATGCAGTAGCCCAGCCCGTGCCCGCAGCTGCAGATACCGCAGATCCGCTCCGCTATATAACAATACTGTTTAAAATCTCTTTTCTCTACAAGTTTCTCAAGTCCTCTGTGGATATAGCCGATACTCGGGACCGCCTGTACCACAGTCTCATCCTCCAGCACCAGATCCAGATGTACCGGCTCCGGCAGTACCGGATGCTGAGGACCGAAAGGTACGATACTTCTCTTTGCCATCTTTTCCTACTCCTTCTTAAACGGTGTTTCTACATCGATCCGGTATAATTTATCTTTATAATCCGGCTTGATCGTCCTGATCTTCACGCCGAACAACTGCTCCGCCTCATTTTCCTGAAGAAATGCACAGGGATAGATCTGCGTGATACTTGCGACTTCCTCGTCCTCCGCCACTTCCAGCCTGAGCGTCACCATATCGTATCTCAGACAGAAAGAATAGCTCATCTCATATCCTCCCTCGATGCAGGTGGCGCAGATCTGCACCAGACGCCAGCATTCCGTCTTCATGTGTACAACGGCCGGGAAGAATTCCGCTGCAGTGATCTTTCTGATCTCGTTCTTGCCTTCCATCACCGTCACCTCCCGTCCTTCGCCATAGCCGCCTGTTTTGCATCCAGTATCTCCAACGCCTTGACAACTCCGTCGATAATGGATTCCGGGCGTGCGGCGCAGCCCGGCACATATACGTCCACCGGGATCACTGTGTCGATCCCGCCTTTGATATTATAACATTCTTTAAATACGCCGCCCGTACAGGCACAGATCCCGACCGCCACCACGACCTTCGGTTCCGGCATCTGGCTGTAGATCTGTTTTACCACACTCTCGGTCTGGCTGTTCACACCTCCTGTGATCAGCAGGATATCCGCCTGGAACGGGTCTCCTGTATTGATGATCCCAAAGCGCTCGATGTCGTATTTCGGTGTGAGGCAGTCGAGGACCTCAATGTCACATCCGTTGCAGCTGCTGGCGTCATAGTGGAGCAGCCACGGTGATTTTGATACTTTATTCATAATTTAGCCTCCTGCTCACTTGTCCAACATAAGGATCAGTATATTCACTCCGCCGGCTACCAGAGTTACCACCCAGCAGCTGTAGAGAAGCGTCTTCCATTTTACACGCGCACTGATATTATCCCACAGCGTCTCCATGAAGAAGATCACGGCGCAGATCAGGACCGCAGCGATCCAGCTCCACCATGTGCTGTTGATAAAGAAGAGACAGAAGATCCCGAGCAGCAGCACCATTTCATAGTATTCCGCTATGTTCATGATAGCGAGCGTGGTGCCGGACATCTCTGTCGTCAGTCCTTTCACCATCTCCTGATGCGCATGATGACTCGTGGAAAGGTCGAAAGGCGATTTTCTGAATTTGATCGCCGCCGTAAACATAAAGCCGACCAGCAGTCCCGGCATCCACAGCACCGCGCTCGTATCGGCGCGGATGATATCGGACACCTGGAAAGAGCCTGTCGTCAGATAGAAGCCCACTGCAATGAGAAGCGTCAGCGGCTCATAGGCCATCATCTGCAGCATCTCCCTGCTGGCTCCCATGTTCGCATATGGCGAGGAGTCGCTGGACGCCGCCATGATCAGGAACATATCCGCGGTACTTAAGATAAAGAGCACCATCAGAAGATCCGCCCCGTAGAAGAGCATACAGCCCGCGATCATCAGGATCACAAGGTAGCTCAGGTTCAGGAGGAGCTGCACATTATTGACCGCGATCATCTCTTTGGAGAAAAGTTTCCCCAGGTCATAAAACGGCTGGAGAAGGCTTGGCCCTTTCCTCCGCTGCATCCTCGCGCTGATGATACGGTCCACTCCGTCCAGAAGCGCCCCGAGGAACGGTGCCAGGATCAGATAAGCCAGTACAAATACGATTTTTACCATGACACACCTCCTATTACGAGACAGAATCCGACGACGAGCACAGCCGCCGCCATAATGAGCGACGGGATCCGCAGATGCCTGCGGCCGAACTCAAAACGCAGATACCAGTTGCTTAAGTACAGATGTTCTTTCTTGCCGTAACTGTTCATAAAGAAACGGTTGTCTCCCTCGTTGATGCCGTTCATATAGATCGGCACGATCTCCCTGTGGGATCTCCTGCTGATAAAGAACATGGCTGCCGGCACGATAAAGATAGAGACAAGCATGATCGCCATAGTCGTCAGCACGCTCATGGAGAGCACGTCTTTGGAATTGCCGAACAGTTCTCTTATGATCGGGTTCACCATCCACTTCGCCACCAGCGGCAGGAGCAGACAGAGCAGGAGCATGACCGCCGCATGGAAGAACATGGACACATATTCATCCTTCCGTGTCACGTCTTTTACTTTTTCCCTCGGTATGTGGAAGCACAGCAGCTTTGCCAGCCATTTCGTCCAGTAGAACATGGTCGTGGCGCTTCCGTATGCGATAAAGAGCACCAGCACCACGTTGCCAGAATCCACAAATGACTTAAGCGCCACCCATTTTGAAATGAGCATTCCGAACGGCGCCAGATACATGCCGGCGATCCCGATGCCCATTATGTAGGCAAGCCTCGGGACTGTGATGATCAGGCCGTGCATATTTTCGATATCCCGGGAGCCCAGCGTATTCTCAGTGGCTCCCACAGACTGGAACAGCATGGACTTGCTGACCGCATGGAAGATCATAAGGAAGACTGCCGCCCATACCGTCTCCTCCACACCGATACCGGAACATGCCACGATAAGTCCCAGATTAGATATAGTGGAAAATGCCAGTACCTTTTTCGCATCATTCTGCGCGATTGCCATCATACTTGCCATGATAAATGTAAGTCCGCCGATACTGGACACGATGATCCCCACCAGATTTCCTTCAAGCGCCGGCGAAATACGGATCAGCAGGTACACGCCCGCTTTCACCATCGTCGCGCTGTGCAGCAATGCACTTGACGGCGTCGGAGCCACCATTGCGCCCAGCAGCCACGTAGAGAACGGCAGCTGCGCAGACTTGGTCAGCCCTGCAAGGGACAGGCACATCAGCGGCAGGAGCGCTCCGATATTTACTACTTCAAGCAGCTGGAGCGTCCCGTGCAGCTGTGCCATCAGCGCGATGGCCACGGCAAAGCCAAGACCGCCCAGCAGGTTCATCCACAATGCGCAGAAGCTGTTGTTTACCGCTTCTTCGGACCGTGTATATCCGATCATCAAAAACGAGATCACACTTGTGATCTCCCAGAAGAAATAGATCCAGACCAGGTTCTGGGACAGCACCAGACCGAACATCGCCGCAAGGAACAAAAACAGCATGGAGAAGAAGAACGGCTGTCTGTCCTTAACCTCCTTGTGGTGATTGTGGTATCCTTTCATATATCCGACCGTGTAGATACAGATAAAGCCTCCGATGAATGCGATGATGATGCACATCAGGATCGTCAGCCAGTCCACCATCATATGCGGCCCCTCTTTCACATCCGCCGTAAACTCCGTATACAGCACGACCGCAGTCTGTACCACAGACAGGATGATCGGAAGCACCTTTCCATATTTTATACTCAGATAGATGATCAGGCACATCAGGAACAGATCCCCCGCCACCATCAGATGATCGATCAGCTCAGTCTCCGGATAATACATCTGCACCCGGGCGCCGCCACCGATCCAGTTCACGATAAATATAACCGTCGTAAGCATAATAATACCGGCGCCTGCATAAACGATGTATCCTCTCGCCTTCTCATTACGGATGAACTGAAATAACACCGCCAGCACCGCCGGGATCCCAATAAGCAATGGTATCATTATCGTAATCCTCCTTTCACACACTCTCCCTTTATTTATAATCCTGATTCAGTATTTTTACAATAGTTTCCGAGTGTTTTTTCTGTTTATTTTTGTAAAAATGTGCTAAAATGAGCTTTGGACATTGTGCTGTTTCAGACAGTATCCACAGAAAAAATCCATTCAATTTGAACATAATCACCAGACAGGAGGAACAGCCATGCATGAGCTGAGCATAACCGAACATCTGCTGGAGGACTGCATCCGCGAGGCGCAGGCGCAGAACGCATCCAGGATCCGCGTCATACGGCTGTGCATCGGGCAGCTCCGCGGGATCGTCCCCGACTGTATCCAGATCTATCTCGACATGCTCGCAGAGGGCACGATCGCAGAAGGCGCCCGCATCGAATCAGAGACGCTTCCCGTCAAGGTTCACTGCATGGACTGCGGGAAAGACGGAGAGATCACTCCCCACCACCTGCAATGCCCACATTGCGGGAGTATGAAGCTTAAGCTCCTGTCCGGAAAAGAATTCTATATCAAAAGCTTGGAGGTAGACATCGATGGAGATAAAAGTATTGCATCAGGTAATGGACTGGAATGAAGATGTAAGCGAAGAAGTAAAGGAAACACTTTCCTCTCATCACATCTGTATGATCAACGTAATGGGCAGCCCCGGAGCCGGAAAGACAAGCCTTATCACTTCTCTGATCGGTACATTAAGGAAAGACTGGCGCGCAGGCGTCATCGAAGGCGACATCGCGGGACAGATAGATGCGGAGCGCATTGCAGATCTGGGTATCCCCTCCGTCCAGCTCAACACAGACGGAGCATGCCACATCGAGGCCATGAGCATCCAGCATATCCTGCCGGAGCTTCCGCTCGATGACCTGGACGTCATATTCGTCGAAAATATCGGAAATCTCGTATGCCCCGCAGAGTTCCGCATCGGGGAGTCTCTGCGGATCACGATCCTAAGCATCCCCGAGGGCGACGACAAAGTGGAGAAATACCCCCTCATGTTCACGGATACGGACTGCCTTGTCCTGAACAAATACGATATGCTCCCGTACTTTGACTTTGATGAAGCAAGAGTCCAAGCCAACTATGAGACCGTAAATCCCGGCGCTCCTCTCTTCCGGATCAGCAGCCGGACCGGGGACGGCATACAGGAACTCGCTGACTTTATCTCGGAGCAGATCCGGAAAGCACAGTCATGAAGATCATTCGCATTGAAGTGGAAGGGATCGTACAGGGCGTAGGCTTCCGCCCGTTTCTTCACCGGCTCGCGTCACGGCACCATATCTGCGGCTGGGTGCGCAACACCTCAGCAGGACTGGAAGGCATCCTTGAGGGTGAGCCGGAAGAGCTGGAGCGTTTCATCGAAGAACTGCGATCATCCCCGCCGCCCATGGCACAGATTGAAGCGGTCCGGGTGGAAAATGCAGATGCTGCTTCGGCAAATATGGATGCTGATCCGGCGCATGCCGGTGCGTCTTCTCCCACGGCACAGCCGTCCGGGACTTTCAAGCATTTTACAATACGTGACAGCCGCATAAAGGCCGGCGCGACCCTCATTTCTCCGGATACCGCCATGTGTCCGGAATGTGAGGCAGAGCTCTATACCCCGTCAGACCGCAGATACCGTTACCCCTTTATCAACTGTACGAACTGCGGGCCCAGATATACCATCATCGAGGCGCTGCCCTATGACCGGGAACGGACAGTGATGAAAGAGTTCCCCATGTGCGGAGACTGTGAGAATGAATACAATGATATCAGCGACCGGCGGTATCATGCCCAGCCCGACTGCTGCCCGGAATGCGGACCGGAAGTCTTCTATATTAAATCTTCAGAGAAACCGGCTGATCCTTCTGCGGCGCCTGTCTCTTCTTCGCAGTCTGTCTCCTCTACGCTGCCTGTCAGCGGTGACGATGCGTTCCGCCGCTCTCAGGAACTCCTCGCAGACGGCGGCATCCTTGCAGTCAAGGGAATCGGCGGCATCCATCTCGCCTGTGACGCGTTGGATCCCGACGCAGTATACAGACTGCGCGGACGCAAGCACAGGGCTGAAAAACCTCTGGCGGTCATGTGCCGTTCTCTCGAAGCAGCACGCCGGATCTGCGAGATCACGCCAGAAGAAGAGAAACTTCTGACAAGTCCCGCACGGCCGATCGTCCTTCTCGCAAAGCGGACGAACAGCTCGAGGGCGCTCGACGCTCTCAGCTTCAGCGCAAGGCTCGGTGTGATGCTGCCCTATACGCCTCTTCACACATTGCTTCTTGACAGCGCTTACGGCGGGCCGGACATCCTTGTCATGACGAGCGGAAATGTGCCGGGCTGTCCCGTACTCACAGATAACGATGCAGCTTTGGACGCGCTTTCAGGTGTCGCAGACGGTTTTCTCCTGCATAACCGCAGGATCGCAAACCGGTGCGATGACTCTTTAATAGCCGAATGGCAGGGGCGCCCCTATTTCCTGCGCAGGAGCCGGGGCTATGCTCCCCGCCCGCTGGAACTTCGCTTATCCGATAGAACAGACGGATCACCGGCCGGTACTGTTTCCGGCAGTATTTCTGCCAGTATTTCTGCCAGTGTTCCGCCAGACGGCAGCCGTCCCCCTATATCTGCCGACGGTATCTTTGCATTTGGCGCCGAGCAGAAGGCTTCCTTCGCACTGGGACGGGATTCGCATATATTCCTGAGTCCTTATATCGGGGATCTGAAGAATGCCGAGACATTTGAGCACTACACACAGGCTATGCAGACTTATGAAAGACTCTTCCGGCTGAAGCCCGCTCTCTATGTCTGCGACCTGCACCCGGACTATCTGTCCACCTGCGAAGCGAAACGGCGCGCCGCGTCAGATCACGTTCCGCTTCTCCAGGTCCAGCACCACTGGGCGCACATGACGTCCTGCATGGCGGATAATAATCTGAGCGGGCCGTGCTTCGGGATCATCTGGGACGGCACCGGTCTGGGAACTGACGGAACGATATGGGGCGGAGAATTTTTTATCGGAGATTACGAAAACTTTCAGCGTGCCGGCTCGATCCGCCCGATACTTCTGCCCGGCGGCGACCGCGCGGTCCGCGAGATCGGCAGGATCGCGCTCTCGCTCATAACAGACGCGGGGATCCGGGACTTTTCCCGCGTTCCTCTGACAGAGGAAAAATGCCGGATGTTATCCGGATTGATGGAGACATTGCCGCAGTCTGTGCCGGCAGCCAGCAGCATCGGGCGGCTGTTCGACGGAATCTGCGCTCTTCTTCTGGATCGTTCGGAAGTCGATTACGAGGGCGAGGGCGCCGCTCTTGTAGAAGCGCTCTCTCCGGCCGAGACGCCGGAACAGCTATCTGCCGGACTGCAGACACTTGCCTATCCGGTCACATTTTACGAGAAAGACGGAATCCGCATCTTCGATACGCGTCCGATGATCCGCAGTCTTATAGACGAACTGGATCAGCACAGAGATAAGTGTCTTCTCGCCCTGCGCTTTATGTCAACGCTTGTCTACATGGCAGCGGATCAGTGCATGACGCTGAATCCTGACAGGTTTCCTGTCGTACTCTCCGGCGGAGTCTTCCAGAACCGTTTTCTCCTGCATGGTGTTGCTTCCCTGCTAGAAGAGAAAGGATTTGCGGTGTATACTCATCATCGGGTATCCGCAAATGATGAGGGGATTGCGCTGGGACAGCTCGCTATCGCCGGCTGCAGACGGAAAGCGACCGAATAAAGAAAGAGTTTTCTGAAGAAAAGAGGATTATATTATATGTGTTTAGCAATGCCTATGAAGATCAGTAAAATAGACGGCGCTCTGGCGCAGTGTGAAGCAGGCGGCCTCACGCAGGATATCCGAATTGACTTCATCACAGACGCACAGCCGGGCGATTACGTTATGGTGCACGCCGGATTTGCCATCGAAAAGATGTCTGAAAAAGAAGCTCTTGAAAATATGGAACTTCTGGAGGAGATCAAAAATGCTCTATAACAGCTATTTTAAAAAGCCGAAAGACGTACCTCTGCTTCTTGATAAGATAAGGGAGTACAGCGACAAGACCGGCCCGATCCGCCTGATGGAAATCTGCGGGACGCACACCATGGCGATCGCCCGCAGCGGGATCCGGAGCATACTGCCGGAAAACGTACAGCTCCTCTCCGGCCCCGGGTGTCCGGTCTGCGTTACTCCTTCAAATATGATCGACATGGTCCTTGACCTGTCACAGAGACCGGGCGTGCTGATCACAAGTTACGGTGATCTCCTGCGCGTTCCCGGGGCAGCGCAGGGAGACAGTCTTCTGGCGCGCAGAGCGGACGGCGGCAAAGTCGAATCCGTCTACTCGCCTGTGGATGCTATTAAGATCGCAGAAGAGCATCCCGACACAGAAGTCATTTTCCTCGGAGTCGGTTTCGAGACAACCGCGCCCGGAACCGCCGCCTGTATCCTTGAGGCGGCATCCCGGAAGCTTGATAATTTTTCCGTGCTGTGTCTGTTAAAACGGACAGAGCCTGCCATCCGCTCCCTCATCGAGTCTGATGACTTCGCAGTAAACGGCTTTCTCTGCCCCGGGCATGTGGCCGCTGTCATCGGAGCTGACGGCTTTTCCTTTCTCCCGAAAGATTACCGCCTGCCGGGTGTGGTAAGCGGTTTCGAGCCCGGAGATCTCCTGTATTCCATACTGGAGCTGACAGAAATGCTCGCAAAGGGGACGCCGGAATTAAAAAATGAATATACCCGTCTTGTGCGGCAGAATGGGAATCCTGCCGCCCTAGCATTAATGGACAAGGTATTCTGCCCCTGCGCATCAGACTGGAGAGGGCTCGGACAGATTCCGGGCAGCGGCTATAAGATCAGGGAAGAATATGCGAAGTGGGACGCCGTGAAGAAATTTTCTCTCACTCCCGCAGAAGCAAAGGAAATACCCGGCTGCCGCTGCGCCCAGATCATACGCGGCGTCATGCGGCCGACAGAGTGCCCGCTGTTCAGAAAAGTCTGCTCTCCGGATAATCCCGTGGGACCGTGCATGGTTTCCGGCGAGGGTGCCTGTGCAGCAGCATACCAGTACGGATAAAAAACAAACTTATTTGACCCTTGCGACAGCCGCCAAATGGACATGCAGGTATGTCCGCCGGACTCGCTGCCCGCGGGAATAAAACACGAACAATAGGGAAACAGAGGTAATGACCATGAATGACAGAATAAAAGATGACAGAATTACTCTTGATTACGGAAGCGGTGGCTTAAAGACCTCGGAACTGATCGAGTCGATCCTACTGCCCGCATTTGACAATGCAATGCTCTCTCAGCTTGGTGACGGCGCCATCCTTGGCGGCAGTGACAAGCTGGTATTCTCAACAGACAGCTTTGTCGTTTCTCCGTGGAAATTCCCGGGCGGAGATATCGGCAAGCTTTCTGTCTGCGGAACAGTAAATGATCTGTGTATGGCCGGCGGAATCCCGAAATACCTGAGTCTGTCTTTTATATTAGAAGAAGGCTTTTCTTTCTCTGATTTTAAAAGTATCGTCTCCTCGATCGCAGATGAAGCGAAAGAGGCCGGCGTATCCATCGTGACCGGCGACACCAAAGTCGTGGACTCCGGCAAAGGCGACGGGATCTATATCAACACTGCCGGTATCGGTTTCCAGAGAGCCGTCCTTCCCGGGAAGTCTGCCCTCCGTCCGGGGGACGCTGTTCTCGTCAGCGGAACCATCGGCTGCCACGGCGCCGCCGTTATGATGGCCCGCTCCGGTCTGCTCCGCGAAGACAGTCCGCTCGTCTCCGACTGCCAGCCGCTGAACAGGATCAGCGCGGCTGCCCTTGAAGCCGCCGGTATGACTGCCGATATGCCTGTGCATCTGCCCGACAGTTCTGCACCTGTCCGTACTGCGCCCGTCCGTACTGCGCCTGTCCGGATCCTGCGCGACCCGACCAGAGGCGGAGTCGCCACCACGCTCAATGAGTTCACAGAACAGATGCCGTTCTCCATCGAACTGGATGAAACAGCGCTCCCCGTCGATCCCGCGGTAGAAGCCGCCTGCGATATGCTCGGCCTCGATCCGCTCTACTGCGCCTGTGAAGGACGGATGCTCGCGGTCTGCGCACCGGAAGCCGCCGATGCAGTCCTCGATGCAATAAAAAAAGTCCCCGGCGGCGAGAACGCTGCCCGGATTGGCACCGTAACCGAAGACATGCCCGGCAGAGCCCTCCTCAAAACCCCCATCGGCGGCAGAAGGATCCTCGCCAAACTAACCGGCATGCAATTACCGAGGATATGTTAACAGTCTGCCATGCAGTAAGAATTAACGATAGGTGTCACGCAAGCTCGCTTGTAAGTGACAACTAGCGGTAATTCTGCTATATGGCGGACGCCATACAGTGAGAAACGTCCCGCAGGGGCGGTTCGAACTGCTGCATGGCTTAGTTCGTCATTCATCGCAAGCTTGCTTGTAGATAGCGACTGATGATAATTCTGTCATATGGCGGATGCTATACAACGAGCTTTTACAAGAGCTTTTATTGCCTGTTGCGCCACAGGAAATAACTGCACTTCATCAAAAATGATCCATGATCTTCGCTCAACAAGATCTGGCCTGTAGAGAAGCTGAAGCTGAAGAAAAAGAAATTCAGATTGGAAAGATCATCAAAAGGTCTTTTACCGTCTGAGACGCAATTGAAAAATCAATGAGGATATAGCTGTCATACTCATTTTTTCCAAATGTCTCTGCTACCGTAAACTTTCCGACACGTCTGGCACCCTCGATCATCAATGCTGTTCTGCCCTGCGTTTTTTTCTTCCATTGTAACAGCCTGTCATAAAATTTCCTACAAAATCGTCATTTTCAAATAATTCTCCCCAGAAATAACCAACCGATAGTATACTTCCTGATATATCAGTAAGATTTCGGATCTGTATATTGAGATTTAAGACAAAACAAATGTCGCGTTTCCGAAGTCTCATTCGTTTATCATACAGAAGGGAGGTGAACGCCGGTGGATGAAAATCTGGTCTACAGTTGGTACGAGCAGTATAAAAACGGAATTTTCCGATATATCCTGTCAATGACACATGATCCTCATCTGGCAGAAGACGTACTGCAGGATACATTTGTACAACTGCTCATAAGCAATGTCCATCTTGCCGCCGGAAAAGAACAGGCATGGCTCTATAAAGTGGCACGGAACAGGTGTCTGGACATATTAAAGAAGGACAGGAAACAGAATGAACTGCCGCCGGACGTACCTGCCGAACCTGACTGGAACCGGACATTTATTGAAATGATCTCTCCGCTGCCAAAACGGGAACAGGAAATCATTTCACTGAAATTCATAGGTGGTTTTTCTCATAAAGAAATTGCACACATCACCGGAACAACCGTCGCAGCGTCCAAGAAACGTTACGAACGCGCAATCAAAAAACTCCGGGCAGAAATGGAGGTATCGTCATGATCGAAGACAGATTATATGAAGCCGCACAGGAACTGCCTGTGCCAACATGCAGCTTTACTACTATTAAAGAAAGAGCAGCGTGGCAGGGAACCGGCAGCGGATTCCAATTTATCCATCACAGAAAAATTGCCGGTATATTCGCCGGCGTCTTCCTGCTGGCAGGCTGTACCGTGATCGCCGCCACAACAGCAGCGGATTACGGAGCCTGGGCTTCTCACTCCGTAGACTTCAGCAAGGCAGAGACTGTATCCGGAGATCTGGGGATTACCATTCCGGAATCTCTGGACGGGAACGCCTTCTGTAACATTACCACCGGATATGTTGTCCCGGACGGCACCAGTTATCTTGAAGCGCTCATCACGCCGGCTTACCGATGGTATTCCGTGGACTATGGGACTGACAGAACCTGGTCACTGACGTTTGGAACTACAAAAGACGATCTGTACCACTACTGCTTTGACCTGGATTCGGAAAATGTCTGGTCGCCCGGGCGTCTTCTGCCCGGCAGCCGCCGGACTGAAGAATACAAAGGGATTACCATGCAGGTCGGAACAGTTATCAATTATAACGGCAAAGGCGATGGCCGTACTTCCGGCTTTATTCCGCAGGTGATCTGGGTCGATGCGGAAAACAGCACCGTCTTCTCACTCAGTGCACCTGCCTGTGATGAGAGTGACATGGATCAGATCACAGACCATCTGACCAAAACTGCGAAAGAGATCATTGATATAAATACAGACGGTTAGTCTTTGTACACTGCCTAATAACAGAAATAGCACTTCTTAAAGACAGGCAGCCTGTTTTCCTTGAAATACCAATTCTGCTGATGTATAATTTATTAAAGATTTACTAATTAAGGAGTTAATCATGAGCAGTGAATTGAGAGAAGAGTTTTTTACATCCATCGTTCATTTCAGGAAATTAGAGTCGACTTTCTCGTCAGAATGTGAGATGCAGATGAACGAAATGGTCATCCTGCAGAGTATTGCGGGCACATGCTGTCAGGAGTGTCCGTGCATGAATCTCGACGTACCGAAGATACAGAAGAAGCTCAATATCTCAAAACCTGCCATCTCTTACATATTGAATACGCTGGAGAAGAAGAAATATATCACCCGTGAGATCGATCCGAAAGACCGGCGCAAAGTATCCATCAGCGCCACGCCGGAAGGAAAGGCTGCGGCTGAACAGTCGCAGAAGAAATTCGATGAGCTGTGGAATGAGATCCTCACCCGGTTCGGCGAAGACAATATGCGCCAGCTTCTGCGGTTGATGCATGATCTGGACGACCTGTATGCGGCAATGGGCCAGAAAAGGACTTAAAAAGATATAGAAATGATGTATCAAAAGCGGGACTGACAGTAACCTCTGTCAGCCCCGTTTTTCAATTACGTCAGCGCATATTCTCTTTTCTCTTCTGCCAGAGCCTTCCGATCCACTTTGATCTTCTCTCCGTCCGCGAATGCCGTCAGTTCTTCTTTCTCACCCGGCTTTCCGTCCAGGATACTGTCTGCCACTGCATTCTGCAGCATGGACTGGATCGTCCGCTTCAGCGGCCTTGCACCAAATGCCGGATCATATCCTTTCTCAGCCAGCAGCTCCACGGCGCTCTCGTCCACGCGGAGAACAATCCCCTGTTTCTTCATCCGCTCTGTCAGTTTCGCGATCTGAAGGTCTGCGATCCTTCTCACATCCTCCTGTTTCAGCGGATGGAACACGATCACTTCATCCAGCCGGTTGATAAACTCCGGGCGGAATGTCATCTTCACAGCTTCCATGACACGGCTGCGGATGTTTTCTTCGCGGCGCTCTTCCGCACTTTCATCATTTCTCGCGAATCCAAGCGAGCTCTTGCCCGTGATCTCCCGCGCTCCAATATTGGAAGTCATGACAATTATTGTATTTTTAAAGCTTACCGTCCGCCCCTGAGCGTCCGTAAGCCTGCCGTCATCCAGGATCTGGAGCAGCGTATTCCACACATCCGGATGTGCTTTCTCGATCTCGTCGAGCAGTATGATACTGTACGGTTTCCTGCGCACCATTTCGGTAAGCTGTCCGCCTTCGTCATATCCCACGTATCCCGGCGGGGATCCGATCAGTTTGGACACGGTATACTGCTCCATATATTCCGACATATCCAGACGGATCATCGCATTTTCATCGTGGAACATCACCTCAGCCATGGCCCGGCACAACTCTGTCTTTCCTACGCCTGTAGGCCCCAGGAACAGGAATGACCCCACCGGACGGTTCGGATCTGCCACTCCGGTCCTGCCGCGGCGGATTGCCTTTGCCACAGCATTCACCGCATCGTCCTGTCCGATCACACGACTGTGCAGCGAGGGCTCTAACAAGCGCAGCTGTTCCGTCTCATCTTCTGTAAGCATAGTGACCGGGATCTTCGTCCAGGAAGCCACGACCTGCGCAATATCTTCTGCTTCCACACTCCTGCACTGTTTTTTCTGCCAGTCTGCCTGTTTTGCCGTCAGTTCTTTCACAAGAGCATTCTGGCTGTCTCTCAGGACTGCCGCCCGCTCGTATTCCTGCGCATCGGCAGCCTTCTTCTTCTCTTTTCCCATCCGCTTGATCTCACGTTCCAGATCCATCAGATAAGACGGTGTGGTCAGGCTCCGTGTTTTAATCCGGGACGCCGCCTCATCCATCAGATCCACTGCCTTATCCGGCAGAAATCTGTCCTGTATGTAACGGGACGACAGGTTCACTGCCGCCCGGACCGCATCATCCGTAATGGTAAGGCCGTGATAGGATTCATATTTCCCTTTCAGTCCCATCAGGATACGCACGGCGTCCTCCTGGTCCGGCTCCTCCACTGCCACCGGCTGGAAACGGCGTTCAAATGCGGCATCTTTCTCAATATGCCGCCGGTATTCCTTGAGTGTTGTGGCGCCGATCACCTGAAGGCCGCCTCTTGCAAGAATGGGTTTCAGGATATTTGCGGCATCCATTGTCTCACTTGCACCTGCGCCTGCTCCCATGATCATATGTAACTCATCGATGAAGAGGATCACATTTCCATCGGCTTCCGCCTCTTCGAGAAATGTCTTCATCCTCTCTTCAAAATCACCCCGGAACCTTGCACCTGAGAGCATTCCCACCAGATCCATGGCCACGATGCGTTTGTTTCTTAAGTTTGCAGGGATTTCGCCGTCCGCGATCCGCTGTGCCAGACCTTCCACCACGGCGGTCTTACCGACGCCCGGTTCGCCTGTGAGCACCGGATTATTCTTTGTACGTCTGGACAACACCTGGATCACACGTTCCAGCACATCTTCACGTCCGATCATCGGATCGTATGCGTCTTTGGAAGCTTTTGCTGTCATGTCAGTTCCGAATTTTTCCAGTGCAGACACTGCCTCCTCTTCCGTCTGGACGTCCTCCTCCGGATTACCTGCCGTCCGGCTGCCCTGCGAAGAATTCTCATTATATGCAGATTTCCCGTCTGACTCTCCCTGCATGTTCTCTCCTGCCACCACATCTCCCGGCGATGCATTTCTCACAAGCATCGGCGGCTGCTGACTGCTGTTCATATCTCTGCGCACCTCATCCGGGTCTGCTTCCAGCGAGACGATAAGCTGGGACGCCGCACAGTCTCCTGCATCCAGGATCGCCTGCAGCAGATCCTCCGGCTCTACCTGATGGTGTCCATGGTTACGGGCCCTTCTCTCCGCAAGATGGAGCACCTGCTCCGCTTCTTCCGAAATCTGTACCGCCTGATAACTTCCTTCTGCTTTTGCGTCAAAATCATACTGATGAAGATATTCCTCTAACAGCTTCTGATCAAGCCCGCTCCGTCTCAGCGCCCTGCCCGCCGCGCCCCGGTCCGATGCCAGCGCCCACAGCAGATGCTCGCTTCCGATAAAGCCGTGCTCCATATGTGTGACAAAGCGCAGCGCTGACTGGAAAATCTTCATGGTTCGCTGACTGAAGATACTCAGATTAATTTCCATGTGCACACACCTCTTTCTCTATCATAGCGATATCATCCCGCAGTTTTGCCGCTTCCTCATAATTCTCCGTCTCTGCCGCCTCGGTCAGACGTATCTTCAGAGCCGCGATCCTGCGTCTCTTGATCAGTCCCGGCACTGCCGTCTCAGGGAACGCGCGGTCTCCCATATGCCTCGGATCCCGTTTCCCCGGCCACCATCCCGTGTAGTTCTTAAATTCCTTCGTCTTGCCCGATGCAGCAGCCTGATCCCACATTTTCTGCAGGCAGTCTGCGCAGACCGGAACCTGATAGACTGTTCCCATCCAGTTTATGTAAAAAACTCTGTCTACCCTCTCTTTATTACAAAATTGGCATCTCATTTCTGTTCACCTCTTTTTTAAAACTCACTCGCTGGTATTACAACAGCGCCGGCGGGGAGCCGACGTTGTTTAAAACTTAATAGTTAAGTTTTTAATAATATAGTATATAAATTTTAAAAAGTCAATAGTTCCGGGGGAAAAGATAGAAATACAGCTTCTCTCCGATGGAAACCGTGGTATAATACATGATATGACAATTACACAAACTGCTGCTCCCTTTTCTGTGCGCGAAGTATGATACAAGCAAGATCAGGCGGCCCGGATTCACACATATGGAGGAATGATCATGTCGGACACACTCAATTCTCAGAGAATAATCCTGAGCGCGGACAGTACATGCGATCTGGATGAAGAATTAAAAGAACGTTATCATGTCAAATATTTTCCGCTTCACATCAATTTAAACGGGAAGGATTACCTGGACAATGTCACGATCACACCGGAGGAAATCTATCAGGAATACTACGATCACAAAGTGCTCCCGAAAACTGCTGCGGTAAATGTCCAGGAATATATCGAACATTTCCGTCCATGGGTTGAGGATGGATACGAAGTCATCCATGTCAATCTCGGACATGCACTCTCCAGTTCCTATCAGAACTGCTGCCTTGCAGCCCAGGAGCTGGGGCACGTCCATGTGGTAGACAGCTGCAACCTCTCCACGGGAACCGGGCTGACTGTCGTTGCCGCCGGGAAACTGATCGAAAAAGGGCTGGATGCCGAAACGATCGCCGAAAGGCTCCGGGCCGGAACTTCCAGACGCCACGCAAGCTTTATCCTTGATACACTTACATTCTTAAGCGCAGGCGGACGCTGCTCGTCCGTAACTGCATTCGGCGCGAATATGCTGAAGCTCAAGCCCTGTATCCAGGTGGATAACCGGGATGGGAGCATGGCAGTGGGGAAGAAATACCGCGGTTCACTTGACAAAGTGCTTGTAAAATATGTAAAGGATGAACTGGCAAGATATCCTGACGTCAATACGGATCTGCTGTTTATCACGCACTCCGGGATCCCGCAGGATTATATCGACCTGGTGAAGAAAACCGTAGAAGATACGATCACATTCAAGGAGATCCATATCACAAAGGCAAGCTGTACCATCTCCTGCCACTGCGGGCCGAACACACTTGGGATATTGTTTGAGACGGACAGTCCGGCTCTCTGATAACAAGCACAGGCTGAACTGTTATATATGCCCCCTGCACAGACAGACCGATAAAAGGAAGGAGCAAGATCCATGGACATCAAACCTGTTTTCCACGGAAGCGACATTGAAAAAATCTGCGAATACTATCATTTAAGGAAAGAAGACATTACCAACTTCGGAGCCAACGTCAATCCCCTCGGATTGTCAGAGCATGTGAAGGAAGTCATCGCCGGACATCTGGATCTGCTCTCCTCCTACCCGGACCGGGAGTACACATCCCTGCGGGATACGATTTCCGCATACTGCCAGATTCCTGCGGAATACATCCTGCCCGGCAACGGCTCCAGTGAGCTGATCTCACTGCTGATCGAGACACTCGCTCCAAAACATACGCTTATCCTCGGTCCGACTTACTCCGAATATTCCAGAGAACTTTCTTTCTCCGGAAGCACACAGGAATACTATCACCTGAGAGAAGAAGATAATTTTCATCTGGATGTGGAGGATCTCTGCCGTGCACTGAAAGACGGTTATGACTTCCTCATCCTCTGCAACCCGAATAATCCGACATCCTCCGCGATCCTGCGTGAAGATATGGAGCAGCTCCTCACATTTTGCTCCGGACACAATATCTTCGTCATGATCGATGAGACTTATGTGGAATTCGCGCCGGATATCAACGCAGTGACAGCCGTCCCGTTCACCCGGAAGTATTCCAACCTCATGGTACTGCGGGGCGTCTCCAAATTCTTCGCGGCTCCGGGCATGCGGTTCGGATACGGAATCACCGGCAATGCAGAATTTCTCAGAAAAATGAAAGAAAAACAGATTCCCTGGTCGTTAAACAGCATCGGTGCATTTGCCGGGGAAGAGATGTTTAAAGATCAGGAATATATCAGCCGGACAAGAGAACTGATCCTGCCAGAACGGGAACGGATGTATCGGGCGGTATCTCAGATGCCGGCTTACAAAACTTACGAACCATACGCTAATTTCCTGCTCGTAAAGATCATAAAGGACGGTGTCACGTCTTATGACGTGTTTGAGCGGTGTATCAAAGCGGGACTGATGATACGGGACTGCTCGTCATTCCAGTGTCTGGATGGGGAATTCATACGGTTCTGTGTTATGATGCCGGAAGATAATACACGGCTGCTGCACGAATTAGGGACAGGGTAAATCTTGATTTGGGACGTAGTGAAATCGCATTTTACTACGTCCCAAATCGAAGTTTGCCCTGTCCCTTTTCTTACCGTTTTAGTATTTCATCTCATATCAGCAGATTTCCGCTCCCGCCGGCATATCTTTCTCCGGCACCATGAGCGACAGATTGCCGTCCGCGTCTTCCGCGCACAGAAGCATTCCCTCGGAGAGCACTCCCGCCAGCTTTGCCGGTTTCAGGTTGACGAGCACCATAACTTTCTTGCCAACCATCTCTTCCGGTGTATAGTGAGCCTTGATACCGGACACGATCTGTTTTACCTGGCTTCCGATCTTCACCTGAGAGCAGAGAAGTTTTTTGGACTTCTTCACTTCCTCGCACGCGATGATCTCACCCACCTGGAACTGCATCGCCCCGAACTGGTCAAATGTGATCTCGTCTTTCGGCTCGATATCGATGACTGCCTCTTCTTTCGCATCATTGTCCGCAGAATCAGCAGGTCCGTCTGCTGCTTCTTCCTTATGCGGATGAAGCTCTTCGACTTTCTTCATGACTTCCTCAAGGTCAAGTCTCTGGAAGAGGATCTCCGGCTTGTCTGTCACATGACCGCCGCCCAGCTGCTCGAGGATCTTCTTGCTCGTTGACGGCATAAAGGATTCCAGAAGCCCGGCTCCCGCGGAAATGCCCTGGATCAGATTCCACAGTACTGTCTCCAGACGGTCTTTCTTCGCTTCGTCTTTCGCAAGCGCCCACGGCATTGTCTCATCAATATATTTATTGCAGCGCTTGAAGAGATTGAAGATCTCCGTGATCGCATCAGCCACTCTTAAGCCGTCCATCTTCTCATCTACAACTTTCGGCGTATTCTCGATCACAGCCTTAAGATCCGCATCTACATCCTCTGCAATTCCCTTGTCTGTCACTGTGCCGCCGAAGTATTTATTTGTCATGGAAACTGTACGGTTTACAAGGTTGCCCAGTGTATTTGCAAGATCGGAATTCAGACGCTCCACCATCAGCTCCCATGTGATCACACCGTCATTTTCAAACGGCATCTCATGGAGCACGAAATAACGCACCGCGTCCACGCCGAAGAAATCAACCAGCTCGTCTGCGTAGAGTACATTTCCTTTGGACTTGCTCATCTTGCCGTCGCCCTGAAGCAGCCACGGATGTCCGAACACCTGCTTCGGAAGCGGCAGCCCCAGAGCCATCAGGAAGATCGGCCAGTAGATCGTATGGAAACGGATAATGTCCTTTCCGATCAGATGCAGATCCGCCGGCCACAGCTTCTCAAACTGCTCTGTACTGTTGCCGTCCGCATCATAGCCAATCCCCGTGATATAGTTGGTAAGAGCGTCCAGCCACACATAGGTTACATGCTTCGGATCAAAGTCGACCGGGATTCCCCATTTAAATGATGTTCTGGACACACACAGGTCCTGCAGTCCCGGAAGCAGGAAGTTGTTCATCATCTCATTTTTCCTGGACACCGGCTGAATAAATTCCGGATGCGTATTGATATGTTCAATCAGGCGGTCCGCATATTTGCTCATCTTGAAGAAATATGCTTCCTCTTTCGCCGGCTGTACTTCGCGTCCACAGTCCGGACATTTTCCGTCTACAAGCTGTGACTCCGTAAAGAAAGACTCACACGGAGTACAGTACATTCCTTCATAATACCCTTTGTAAATATCTCCCTGATCGTACAGCTTCTTAAAGATCTTCTGCACCTGTTTCTCATGGTCAGCGTCCGTCGTGCGGATGAACTTGTCATAAGATGTATCCATCAGATCCCATATCCTCTTGATCTCCGCGGATAAATTGTCCACGAACTCTTTCGGCGTGATCCCCGCCTCATTCGCTTTCAGCTCGATCTTCTGACCGTGCTCGTCCGTACCGGTCTGGAAGAATACGTCGTATCCCTTGCTTCTCTTGTAACGCGCGATTGCGTCCGCTAGGACGATCTCATACGTGTTCCCGATGTGCGGCTTGCCCGATGTGTAGGCGATCGCAGTGGTAATGTAATACTTTGGTTTCTGATTTTCTGACATAATAACCTCCTTTGGGGACGTAGTCAATTCAGGATTTACTACGTCCCGAATCGCACTTCAGGGTGTCCCAAATTAAGTTTCCCCCCTGTCCCTTTATTCTAATCTTTTCCAGTAACACTCAAAAAAACCGCCTTCCTGCTCTCTCATGAGAACAAGAAGACGGATATTAACCGTGTTACCACTTCTCTTCGTCCTTCCCTCGCGGGATAAGACCTCAGCAAGTGCCTGTCAGCACTTCTCCGCTGTAATGGGCGGTCCCATCGCAGTCTCGCTATGAGCACTTAGCATCCGTCTTTTGGATGCTTACGTGCGATGCATGTCGCCGCCGTTGATGAGGTTCTTTCGAATCTACAAGGCGACGCGCTATGAGCTCTCAGCATCCGTCTTTGTAGATGCTTCCATAGTTCGGTGCGCTGCTCGGAAGCCATGTTCATCTGCTTTCCGTCTATCCCTCTCAGCACAAGCGCCGGAAATACTGCCGCCGCTCTACGGGAATTCTCTGTAAGACATCCGCCAGATTACTCTCTTCGTCATCGCTTTTATGGATCATTTCAATTTTTTGACCTGTAGAAAAGGGTAGCACACAGAGTGATGATTGTCAAGAGTGCCGCTTCCTACAACCACGACAAACGCATGAATGTGTTTCCCAACTAAACCTATCGATTTTCGTTTTTTTACAAATTCATAAGTTCATCCAGATATTTTTCCGGATTTGTTCCGATCGCATACCTTTTCTTTTTCATACTTAATGGACGGCGTCCCACTTCTGCTATCTTTAAAATATTCAGTGCCAGCTTCCTGATAATATTCAGATTATAAGCCGCCTGCTTCTCTAATGTGTGATTCCCATCTTCCCGAAATGTCACATCTAAATGCCAGTGATAACTTTCTACCATCCAGTGCCCCCTCACTGCTCTTTCTGCCTCTTCTATATCTGTTGGCAGGCTGCTGATAAAATATCTCTCCTCTACGGTCTCTTTTCCATCTGCTTCCTTTATAGTATTCCGTGTCAGGATTATGCTCTTTAACCCCGCCCACTCTTTCTTCTGGCTCAGCCACGAGATATCTTCTGTCTGCCAGTATTCCCGTTTCTCTATTTTCCCCCGCGCTTTTTCTACTTTCTGTTTATATGCGCATTTTTCCAGCAACTTTTCATCCGAAAAGTACTCTCTCACATCTTCCAGCAGGCTTCCCTGGTTCCCTTTTAATGCCAGCACATAATCCGCACGTTTCCTCCGGATCTTCTTTACTATGGCTGTCTGTGTTCCCATGGCATCGGTTGTTATGATGGTCCCTTTTATATTCAGGCTGTCTAATAATTCAGGTATTGCTGTGATCTCATTCGTTTTCTCTTCTACACGTTTTTGTCCCAGGCAAAAACCTCTTTCATCTACTGCACTGACGATATGGTTGCCCTTCTGATCTTTCTTTCCATTTCCCCTCTGGGTTTTTCCATCGATCGCAAGCAGGCGCTTTACTTTTTCCCCCTCTTCGCTGTTTAACATTTCATTCCATCTTGTCTGGAAATTCTCCAAAAATTCAGAGGGTACCATGGCAAATACTCTCTGGAGCGTATCATGCGAAGGGATTCCATAAGGAAGCTCCAGATAATTGCGCAGAAAATCCTCATGTTCTTTCCCAAACACTTCGATCTCTACCCAGTCATCCGCATTAGCAAGTGT